>CBDAVA010000001.1:0-10199 GCA_965200785.1 Alphaproteobacteria bacterium
TGGTCGGCACCGCTCCGCAATTTCCCGGGATCGCATCTGACCGGGCCGGGCCGGACGGGCCTCGGCGCGTCCGGAGGACGTCCGACCACAACGAAGAAGGCCGTATGGGCCTTTCTGGAGGCCGAGCAAGGCAACATCCTGCTGGGGCCGCAGGGCCTCGGCAGAGTGTTCGTGCGCGGCCCGGGTACCGAACATGAGGTCTGGGGCCTGAACGATAGCGGAGAGATCGGCTGGGACGTCCCCTACAAAGTGAGGGAAGTGACGGACGCCGAGGGTGAGTGGCTGGACTATGTGGACCGGCAGGGCCGTGTCCGTTACCGCTACCCGATGGGCTATCCGTTCCCCTATCTTCCGACCGGACAGCGTCATCCGGCGTTCGTGCTGACGGACCGGCTGATCGAGGCCGGCAAGCCGGTTGCCTTGCCCTGGATGCCGGAGAAGTGGCAGGACTTCACGTTCCGCGCCGACGGCATGGTGCTGGCGCGGCGCGCGGATGGCGGGAACGCCCGCCTTGCGCCGTGGCACTGGTCGAACGGGCACCTCTGGATCGATATTGACGGGAACCGCGAAGCGCCGGAATGGGACAAGGCCGCCGAAATGCTCGGCATCACACTGCCACCAGTTTGGGTGCCGCCAAGCACATAGCTGCAGATGGTGGCGATATACATGGGGACTGATAGACGAAGTACTGAAAGGCGGCTATCGAGCAAATGACTGCATTGTTGTGCAAGGGGGGCGGTGAGGGGTGACCCTTACCCTGCCGCGGCGAGGGCGGCGGCGGTGTCGGACATGCGGTTGGAGAAGCCCCATTCATTGTCATACCAGGCCATGACGCGCACGAAGCTGCCGTCAATCACCTTGGTCTGGGTCGCGTCGAAGACCGCGCTGCGGGCATCATGGTTGAAGTCGCTCGAGACCAGCGGGGCCTCGTTGACGCCCAGAATGCCCTGCAGCCGGCCCCCGGCGGCTTCCGCGACGGCGGCGTTCACTTCCGCTTCGGTCGTGGCGCGCCCGGCGGCAAATTTGAAGTCGATCAGCGAGACATTGGCGGTCGGCACCCGCACCGAGGTGCCGTCCAGCTTGCCTGCAAGCTCCGGCAGCACCAGCCCGACGGCGCGCGCCGCGCCGGTCGAGGTCGGGATCATGGACTGCCCGGCCGCCCGCGCGCGCCGCAGATCGCCATGCAGCGTGTCGAGAATCGCCTGGTCGCCGGTAAAGGCGTGGATGGTCGTCATGAAACCGCGCTCGATGCCAACCGCGCCGTGAAGCACCTGGGCCACCGGGGCCAGGCAATTGGTCGTGCAGGACGCATTGGAGACGACCCTATGCCCCGCCTCGAGCCTCTCATGGTTGACGCCATAGACGACCGTCAGGTCGGCATTGTCCGCCGGGGCCGAGACGAGCACCTTGCGCGCGCCCGCCTCCAGATGCGCGGCGGCCTTGGCCTTGCTCGCGAAGATGCCGGTGCATTCGAGCACGATGTCGATGCCGAGCGCGCCCCAGGGCAGCTCCGCCGGGTTGCGTTCCGCCAGCACCTCGATCGACCGGCCCGCGACCTCGATGCGGCTGCCGGACGCCGCAACCTCCATGGGCAGCGTGCCGTGGGTCGAATCATATTTGAGCAGATGGGCGTTCGCCGCCACCGAACCCAGATCGTTGACGGCAACGAATTCCAGATCCTCGCGCCCCGCCTCCAGAGCCGCGCGCAGCGCCAGCCGGCCGATGCGCCCGAAACCGTTGATTGCAACCCTGACTGCCATGCGTCTTCCTCCGAATGCCGCCGCGCCGGCGGTCAGCCGATGCGGGCCTGCACCGCCTCCACGACATGGGCGGCGGTTATGCCGAAATGCTCATACAGCGCCGCCGCCGGCGCCGATGCGCCGAAGCTATCGATGCCGACAACAGCCCCGCCAGGCCCGGTATAGCGCTCCCAACCGAAGGACGCGCCCGCCTCGACCGCCACGCGCACCGGGCCTTCCGGCAGCACGGATGCGCGATAGGCGCTGTCCTGCCGGTCGAACAGCTCCGTCGAGGGCATGGACACCACACGCGCCGGAATGCCCGCGCCGTCGAGCGCTGCCTTCGCTTCCAGCGCCAGCGCGACTTCGGAGCCTGTGGCGATCAGCACCGCGGCAGGCTCTCCTTCCGCCTCCGCCAGCACATAGGCGCCGCGCGCAGACAGGTTCTCCGCCGCCGGCCCGGTGCGCAGCGGCGGCACGCCCTGCCGTGTGAGCGCCAGCACGGACGGGCCGCTCAACGAAAGCGCGATTTCCCAGCATTCCGCCGTTTCGATCGCATCGGCCGGGCGCATCACCACGAGGCCCGGCATGGCCCGCAGGCTCGCCAGATGCTCGATCGGCTGATGCGTCGGCCCGTCCTCGCCCAGCCCGATGGAATCATGCGTCATCACGAAGATGGACCGCACGCCCATCAACGCCGCAAGCCGGATGGAGGGCCGGCAATAGTCCGTGAAGGTAAGGAAGGTCGCGCCATAGGGGATCACGCCGCCATGCAGCGCCATGCCGTTCATCGCCGCGGCCATGCCGTGCTCGCGCACGCCGTAATGCAGGTAACGGCCGGCATAATCCTCGGCGGAATAGACAGCGAGGCCCGGCGTCAACGTGCCGTTGGAGCCTGTCAGATCTGCGGAGCCGCCAAGCATTTCCGGCACGGCGGCGTTGACGGCGCCGAGCGCGCGCTGCGAGGCCTGCCGGGTTGCAATTTTCGGCGGGTCGGCAAGCAGGGACGCCTTGTAGTCGGCCATCGCGGCGCCGAAGCCGGAGGGCAGCGCGCCGCTCATGCGCCGTTCAAACGCCGCGCGCTCCGGGCTTGCTTCCAGCCGCGCCTGCCAGGCTTCGCGCGCCGCCCGCCCCCGCGCGCCCGCCATGCGCCACGCCGCGGCGATTTCGTCCGGAATGACGAAAGGCTCATGCGGCCAGTCCAGCGCCTCGCGCGCCGCCGCAATCTCCGCCGCGCCGAGCGGCGCGCCATGTGCGGCGGCCGTCCCGGCCTTGCCCGGCGCGCCCCTGGCGATCACCGTTCGGCAAGAGACGAGGGACGGGCGCGGGTCGGCCAGCGCCGCCTCGATTGCGCGGGCGATATCCCCGGTGTCGTGGCCGTCGCAGGCGATGGTATGCCAGCCGCAGGCCTCGAAACGCCGCGCCGGGCTGTCGGACATGGCGAGGCCGGTCGGCCCGTCTATCGAGATGCCGTTGTCGTCATAGAGGACAATCAGCCGCCCGAGCCGCAGATGGCCCGCCAGGGCCGCCGCCTCATGCGACACGCCTTCCATCATGTCGCCGTCGCTCGCGACCACCCAGCAGCGGTGGTCCACCAGCCCGTCGCCGAAAGCGGCGTTCATCGCGCGTTCGGCGATGCTCATGCCGACGGCCGTGGCGATACCCTGTCCGAGCGGCCCCGTCGTCGTCTCGACGCCCGGGCTGTGGCCGTATTCGGGATGGCCGGGCGTGGCGCTGCCCAATTGGCGGAACCGTTCGATCTCGCCGATCGACATGCCGGGATAGCCTGTCAGATGCAGCAGGCCGTATAGCAGCATCGAGCCGTGGCCGGCGGAAAGCACGAACCGGTCCCGGTCCGGCCAGTCGGGCGCGCCGGCGTCGTAGCGCAGATACCGCGCGAACAGCACCGCGGCCACATCCGCCATGCCCATCGGCATGCCCGGATGGCCGGACGCGGCCCGCTCGACTGCATCCATCGCAAGCACGCGCAAGGCATTCGCCATAGAAGCGAGGTCGGGTTTCACGGACATGAGGGTAAACCAGGCCCAGGATCGGAGACGTCGGGACCGGGAAAATGCCCGCCCCGGACAACCGGCGTCAACATGGCCGGGCAGCGGTTTGTTGACGCTGGCGCGCGCGCGCTATCAAATAGCGCCAGACTAGAGGTCCGAAAGCCGCATGACCGGAAGCGAAGTTGTCCTTTCGCGGATCGAAGCCGCCCTCTCGCGCATCGACGCCGCGCTTGCGCGCCTTGATGCTGCGCCCGACGGTTCGGCGGAAGCGCAGGCGGAGATCGCGGCGCTCCGCGCCCTGCACGGCCAGATCGCAACGCGCCTGGACAACGCTATCGCCCGGCTCGATGCAGCGGTTGAAAGCGGGGAGTAGCGCCCTTGGCCCAGGTCATCGTCTCGATCAACGGAAAGGACTACGCCCTCGCCTGCAACGACGGCCAGGAGGCGCGCATCCGCGCCGCGGGAGCGCTGTTGAACGGGAGGGTCACGGAGCTTGCCAACCAGATCAGCAGGGCCAGCGACCTCAATCTGGTCATCATGGCGAGCGTGCTGCTGGCGGACGACCTGATCCGGGCGCAATCGGCGCCGCAGGAGGACACGCCGGAGATGGAAGAACTGGCCGCTGCGCTCGAATATCTCGCCGACCGGGCCGAGTTGGTTGCGTCGAAATTGGCGCCGGCCTAGATTGGCCGGGAAGCTGCCCGGTGCGTCTGGTTGGCGAAATCCCGGGGCCGTTACTGAAACTCCAGGGAGCTGTCCCTGCCGGAGTCCTGGCTTCGGCACACGGCGCCCACCTCGATCGTGAGGGTCCCGGAGGATTGGTTTGAAACCGACGGCCAGGGCGGCTTCACTTCCGGCGGCGAAGGCGGCCATGCGCCGCGAAATGCTCAGGCGGCGGGCCGGCCTGCCGCCGGCGGCGCTCCCTGCCGGCGCGGCGCTTGCGGGCCGCTGCATTGCCGGATACTGGCCGATCCGCGGGGAGATCGACCCCCGCCCGCTGCTGCTGGCGCTCGGCCGGCCGATCGCGCTGCCGGTAACCGGCGGCCGGGGCACCGTGCTGGGTTTTCGGCTGTGGCGGCCCGGAGAGCCGCTGGCGCCGGGGCCGTTCGGCCTGTCGGAGCCGACCGGGCCTCCGGCGGCGCCGGACTTGCTGCTCGTGCCGCTGCTGGCCTATGACGCCTGCGGCAACCGGCTCGGCTACGGAGGCGGCTATTACGACCGCACCATTGCGGCGACCGGCGTGCCGGCCATCGGGGCGGCCTATGCGGCGCAGGAGGTCGCGGCTGTTCCTGTCGGCCCGGACGACCGGCCGCTTGCCGGTGTGGTAACGGAGGCCGGCCTGCGGTTTTTCCAACGGAGAGAGTGACGTGCGCATCCTTTTTCTTGGCGATGTCATGGGCCGGTCCGGCCGCGACGCCGTAACGGCGCAACTGCCCGATCTACGCCGGCGGCTGGCCGTCGATCTCGCCGTGGTCAATGGCGAGAACATGGCCCACGGCCTCGGCATGATGCCGGAGATGGTCGCCGGCCTCTACGAGGCCGGAGCCGATGTGGTGACCTCCGGCAATCATGTCTGGGACCGCAAGGAGATCATCCCCTGGATGGAGGGCGACCCGAAACTGCTCCGCCCGATCAATTTCCCGCCCGGCACGCCGGGGCGCGGCCTCGCCGAGGTGGTTCTCGACGACGGCCGCCGCGCCGTCGTCGTCAACGCCATGGCGCGGCTGTTCATGGACCCCCTGGACGACCCGTTCGCCACCGTGCTGCGGGCCCTCAAGCGCTATCCGCTGGGCGGCGGGGCCGATGCCATCCTCATCGACTTTCACGGCGAGGCGACCAGCGAGAAAATGGCGTTCGGGCATTTCTTCGACGGCGATGTCTCGGTTGTGGTGGGCACGCACACGCATGTGCCGACCGCCGACGCAGTGGTGCTGCCAAAGGGCACGGCCTATCAGACCGATGCGGGCATGTGCGGGGACTATGACTCCGTCATCGGCATGGCCAAGGACGAACCCATGCGCCGCTTCGTGCGCAAGATGTCGGGCGGGCGGCCGGAACCGGCGGTCGGGCCGGCGACCATATGCGGCCTGTTTGTCGAGACCGACGACCGGACCGGCCTGGCGCTCCGGGCCGAACCGGTGCGGCTCGGAGGCCGGCTCTCGCAGACAATGCCGGCCTGCGTTATATAGTCCCGGGTTCCGAAATCGCGGCGGCAAGGGGGCGGCGGGCCGATGGCCGGACATTCCCAATTCAAGAACATCATGTACCGCAAGGGCGCGCAGGACGCCAAGCGGGCGCGCGTCTTCACCAAAATCGGGCGCGAGATCGAGGTTGCCGCGAAACTCGGCTCGCCGGACCCCGACTCCAACCCCCGCCTCCGGTCTGCAATCCAGCTCGCCCGCGCCGCCAACATGCCGCGCGACCGCATAGAGCGGGCAATGCGGCGCGGAACCGGCGATGACGGCGGCGCCGTCTATGAGGAAGTGCGCTATGAGGGATACGGACCGGCCGGCGTCGCCGTCATCGTCGAGGCGCTGACCGACAACCGGAACCGCACCGCCGCCGATGTGCGCGCAGCCTTCTCCAAGAACGGCGGGTCGCTCGGCGAGACGGGGTCCGTGAGCTTCCTGTTCGATCGGGCGGGGCTGGTGCGGTTCGCCCGGGAGGCGGCCAGCAGCGACGAAATGCTCGAGGCCGCCCTGGAGGCCGGGGCCGACGACATGGCCACCGACGATGACGGCCATGATGTGCTGACCGCTCCGGAGGATCTGCACGCCGTGCGCGAAGCCCTGGAGCGGTCGGTCGGCGAACCGGAGGCCGCGCGGTTGATCTGGCGGCCGCAGACGCTGGTCCCCGTCGGGGAAGAACCGGCCGGCGCGCTGTTCAAACTGCTCGAAGCGCTCGACGACCATGACGATGTGCAGAACGTCTCGGCCAATTACGACGTCTCGGACGAGGTTCTCGCCCGGCTTGCCGGATGACCCGGGGCCGGCGCGTCATCGGGTTCGATCCCGGCTTGAGGACGACCGGCTGGGGAATCGTCGATGCGCATGCCGGGCGTCTGTCGCATGTCGCCAATGGCGAGGTGAAGCCTGACCCGAACGCCGGCACCGCGGACCGGCTGGCGGCACTGTTCGCCGGCCTGACCCGGGCGATCGAGGAATTCGGCCCCGATATGGCGGCGGTCGAGGAGACCTTCGTGCACCGCAACCCGGGCGCGGCGCTGAAACTCGGCATGGCGCGCGGAACCACGCTGCTGGCCTCCGCCAATGCGGGATTGCCGGTGAGTGAATATGCGCCCCGGAGCATCAAGAGGGCGCTGGTGGGAAGCGGCGCAGCGGAGAAGACGCAGGTGCAGTATATGGTCCGCCTGCTGCTGCCCGGCTGCGACCCCGCCGGCCCCGACGCCGCCGACGCTCTGGCGGTCGCGATCGCCCATGCGCACCACATGCCGCTTGTTGCGGTGCCGGGGTGATCGGGCGCCTGACAGGCACTGTCGGCGCCGGCGACGGCGAGACGCTGATCGTCGATGTCGCCGGCGTCGGATATGTGGTTCACGCCTCCAGCCGCACTGCCGGGCGCCTGGAGAACGGCCGGGAAGCCTCGCTGCTGATCGAGACCCGGGTCCGCGAGGACGCCATAACGCTTTACGGCTTCGCCGACGCCGCCGAGCGGGACTGGTTCCGCCATCTGACCGGCGTTCAGGGCGTCGGCGGGCGCCTGGCGCTGGCGATGCTGTCCGCACTCGGCCCGGACGAACTGCTGACCGCCGTTCTCGCGGAGGACCGCAAGGCGTTGACCCGCGCGGAGGGCGTCGGCCCGCGCCTGGCCGCGCGCATCGTCAACGAGATCAAGGGCAAGGCGGCAATACCGGCATCGCCCCTGCCGGCGCCCGGCGCGGCGGGCAGAGCCGCCGGCGATGCGCTGCTGTCCGCGCTTGTCAATCTCGGCTATGGACGCTCCGAAGCCCTGGCGGCGGCGGCGGCGGCCAGGCGCAGCCTTGGAGAAACGGCCGGCTTCGCCGATCTGGTCCGGGCCAGCCTCCGGGATCTGGCGCGGTGACGGAGCCGCGCGCCGTTGCGCCGGAACGCCGGCCCGGAGACCGCGACGCGGCGCTCCGCCCCGAAACCCTGGATGAATTCGTCGGGCAGAAGCGGCTGCGCCGGAACCTCAAGGTCTTCATCGACGCAGCGCGGGCCCGGGCGCAGGCCCTTGATCATGTGCTGTTTGTCGGGCCGCCGGGTCTCGGCAAGACGACGCTGGCGCAAATCGTCGCCCGCGAACTCGGCGTCGGCTTCCGGGCCACTTCGGGGCCGGTCATCCTCCGGGCCGGCGATCTCGCGGCGCTGCTGACCAATCTCCAGCCGCGGGATGTGCTGTTCATCGACGAGATCCACCGGCTCAGCCCGGCGGTGGAGGAAATCCTCTATCCCGCGCTGGAGGACAGCCAGCTCGACCTGATGATCGGCGAGGGGCCTGCCGCCCGTTCGGTGCGCATCGATCTGCCGCCCTTCACGCTGGTGGGCGCCACAACGCGTGCCGGCTTGCTGACGACGCCGCTGCGGGAACGCTTCGGCATTCCGCTGCGCCTCGACTTTTACGAACCGGAAGAGCTGGCGCAGATCGTGGCGCGCGCGGCCGGCCTGCTCGGCATCCCGGCGAACGCGGCCGGCGCGCTGGAGATCGCCCGGCGCGCGCGCGGCACGCCGCGCATCGCCGGACGCCTGCTGCGCCGGGTGCAGGATTTCGCGGCCGTGGCGGGGCGGGGCGAAATCGACGCGGTCGCAGCGGATGCAGCGCTTGTGCAACTGGAGGTGGACCGCCTCGGACTCGACGCCATGGACAGGCGCTATATGCGCTGCCTCGCCGAGGTCTATCGCGGCGGCCCCGCCGGGGCCGAGGCGCTGGCGGCCACACTGGCCGAACAGCGCGATGTGCTGGAGGAAGTCGTGGAGCCCTATCTGATCCGGGAAGCGCTGGTGCTGCGCACGCCGCGCGGGCGGATGCTCTCGCGGCAGGGCTGGGAATGCCTCGGCCTGACGCCGCCCCGGAGCGCAGGCGACCTCTTCGATGAGCGCTGACCCCGGCTCCGGACGGCTGGACGGGAAGGGCCATTACTTCCCCGTCCGGGTGTATTACGAAGACACGGATGCGGGCGGCATCGTGTATCACACCGCCTATCTGCGCTTTGCGGAGCGCGCCCGCACCGAATTGCTGCGCCAGCTCGGCTTCGGCGGCCGCTGCATCGCATTCGCCGTCGTCGATTGCGCCGTGCGCTACCACCGCCCGGCCAGGCTCGACGACGCGCTCGAAGTGCGCACAAGGCCGCTTGGCGTCGGCGGCGCGACAATATCCCTCGATCAGGGTATATGGCGGGCGGACGAATTGCTGGCCGCGATTCGCGTTCGCGTCGCAAGCCTCGGCGAAACCGGTCGGCCAAAGCGGCTTCCGGCGCGGTTGCGCCATGTTTTTGCCCGATTTCGGGACAATATGAAGGAGGAATAGGCGGTCGATGGACGATGCACTGGTTCAAGGTCTGGTTGCAGGTGCGGTCGGGACGGACGCCCTGTCGCCGCTCGGCCTGTTCCTTCAGGCCGACCTCGTCGTCAAGGCGGTGATGATCGTGCTGCTGCTCGCGTCTGTCATGTCCTGGGCCGTGATCTTCGACAAGTGGCGCCGGATGCGCCGGCTGAACCGCGACGCCCGCAAGTTCGAGGAGCTGTTCTGGTCGGTCGCGTCGCTGGAAGACCTGCACAACGAGGTCGCGCATCAGGATCGGGATCCGATGAGCTGCGTCTTCAGCGAGGCGATGCTCGAGCTGCAGACGCCGCTCGGCGGCGGAACGCTTCGGGATGCCGCCGCCCGCGAGGCGCTGCAGGCGCGCGTCGAACGGGTGATGACCGTCGAGGCGGGCCGCTGGATGGACCGCATCGAGCGGCACATGACCTTCCTGGCGTCGGTGGGTTCGGTGGCGCCGTTCATCGGCCTGTTCGGCACGGTCTGGGGCATCATGAACAGCTTTGCCGCCATTGCGGCGTCCAAGCAGACAAATCTTGCCGTCGTCGCCCCGGGCATTGCCGAGGCGCTGTTCGCAACCGCGCTCGGTCTGGTCGCGGCGATCCCGGCGGTGGTCGCCTATAACAAGCTCTAGAAATGTTATGACAGACTGTAATAGGTCCATTAAAAAATAAATTAACATAATTTGTATTTTATAAGACAAATTAAATGGAGGATAAATGTCCTTGTGGTCTCCTGTATAATTACTGGACAAAGTACAGTGGAATCCCTCTATTCCAACGACACCTCTACATTAAGGACAATCAGATACGTCCCTGTTAATAGCCAGGTGTATTAGCATTAATAAACTATTCCCACCTCCACCAGAATGAGGCCACCTCTCTAATCAGGACACCCCTCTTATCAGGACACTTTAGTTTGTCCCAGGTGT
>CBDAVA010000002.1:0-282500 GCA_965200785.1 Alphaproteobacteria bacterium
ATAGCTAGCTGGAATGTTGCAAATTGGTTTATTTTGTGAACATTACTGAAATGCTTCCTGAATGTAAAATGTTTCTGGCAATCTAATATTATAGTTATTAACCCATCTCTACTTTGATGAGTATTCTTATTCAACATTAAAGTGGTGTAGCCAGGACTTTAACGAAATACAGTAAAACCTCTGAATAATGGACATGACTGGAACAAACACTTTTTGCTCAAGAGGTGCCATTTATGTATTTTCAAACTGCCTTGTTCCTCCAGTATAGGATATTCTGATGACTTCACACATTCTTTGATGTTAACAAACAAAACATAAAGTCAAACTCTATTATACAAAGAAAACACTTGGTCATCAAAGCTCCTCCCCCCACCTTGCGGTCTATGCCACTGCACTATTTATTAATATGCTGGTCATTATGTCAAATTCACATGACATATGCACAATATAACAGTGGGAATTCTCTATTTGGGACACCTTGGGATGAATAAACATGTCATTGTCTCATTTCAGGGGGTTAAGTTCTATTAATGTAATACACAAGCTGTTATTAGGGATAATATCCAATTATACAAAGGCTTCCTCATTTCATGAGATTGGAGTGTAGATGGGTTCCAATGTATTCTCACATGATGAAGAAACTATAAGACTTTAGAAAATATTGTGCAATCTGAAACTTTTACATTCTCAGGCCATGTAAAGTAAATCCACTAGCTAAAGTCCATTAATTTTGTCACCTGATGTTTAACAAGAGAGTTAGATATAGTTTTGATAAGGTATTATACTGTGTAGCTGCATTCTATTATGCAGATGATGAAAATTAACGAGTTTAAGTAAATTTGAATGCAAATTAAAGTGTCTTGATTAGAGGGATGACCTTATTTCAGAGGGTCAATGTTTAATCAAGCCAAGTGTCCTTAATACAGAGGTATCTTTATTTCAGGGGTTGGCACAGAGAATTCCACTGTAGTTTAGGGGAAGTAATGGTTTAATTATCAGCGTACATAGCTGTGAACTCATAGAGTAGAACTCTCCTCTGAAATGAGGACACCTCTTTATTAATAACACTTGGATATATCAACTTGTGTATGCTTAACATTACTAGAATAACTTCTCATTCTAAAATGAGGTCACCTCTCTAATCAGGACACTTTTATTTGTCCCTAGGTGTCTGGAATAGAGAGGTCCCAATGTAAAGCACATTTAGAACACCAAATAGTGGAAACCATCGAACAATACCTCCAAGATTTATGATCCGGTCTTGGTCCACTCTAAATGCATACATTCCAGGTATGTCTACATTTGATGTATTTTCAATGTCAAGAAAGTTTTCAGAGTTTATAAACACATTCAAAAACTGTTCTCGATGGAGAGAATTGAAGCCTATAGTAGTGCTACCACTACTCCATTGTATGTCTCCATAGAGAAATATTACATATGATTCCTGTCCATTAGTGGCCAATATTGCTTGGAAAGAATTTTCCTAAAGAAGTGACAATACAAAGTGAGTGATACAGTATTCTTTGTAAAGATACAGTGAATCCTCTCTTTAAAGAACACATAGAAACCTTGAAAACTAGAGGAAGTTTAAAACTGTCCTTTACATAGAGGTTACCTTTAATAAGAGAGGTCCCACCATATGTATGCTTGATGTATATATATACCTGATTTGGAAAATCATATCCAGCAACAGCATACCAGGTTACTATGAACAATAATAGTGGATCCATCTCACTTCCAAATACTTCCCTAGAAAATGATCCTACTTGATTTAGAAGTGCTGGATTAGCAGTAAATCGAAAAAATATGCTTCCATTAACCAAAATATTAACATCATCCCAAAATGGTGCTATTAAAATGTCCAAACTGGTCAGAGGAAATTGGCGAGGAACATAGCGAAAGAAAGGATATCGAAAGGAAAGAATTCCGTTGGTGTTCACCTGAATAATAATAGTAACATTATGTATTCAAAGACTATGTATGGAATCTTCTAACTTCCAGACAGAGACAGTACCTGTAAATAATTATGCTTATACTTACAAATATGACAGTTTCATTAGATTCAAAGAATCGGAATGGAACGCTGAATACTAGAACATCTGTTGATCCATCAAGAGAAATTGGAACCAATGCATCTCCAGCTAACGTTCCAAAAGGTAGGAAGTTTCCTGAATAATTTTTGTAATGTTACATTAACTGTCACGAACTCCAGAAAGCCAGAAAGTAAAGACTCCAGATGGAGATAATATAATATAGAGGCAGATGGTAGCTAGCTACAGAAGGTATGAGTAGCCCTTGGAACGGACACCTTACAAACAGTTATATGTCTGAGTGTTGAAAGACTATAATTAAATATTACCATGGTAATTAAAAATGTGTAATGCTGGTTGTGTGGCCTTTGAACTATTAATACTAGAACATTCTATCCATTTGATTTATTTGTGTCATGGTGTGTTCCATTATTCATGCTAATAGTGCTTGATTGAGTTGAATATCCTTAAACATATGCACCTTTAGATCTTCATTGTGGAATACAAAATTAGAAGTCTCCCAAAGAATTTAGTTAGTGAGAAGAGTGCATTAATATTAATAAAATAACAAGTTGAGTATAGTTTATATATTTCATAGTGGTTAATTGTCATAACTATAGCTGAAAATTATGTGAAATGTGGCCATGAAAGTATTTATAGAGACACCTCTATGGGCTTTATTATGGCAGATATATATATATATTCAATTGAATTTGCTACCTATATACCTTATAAATAGTACTTGTGATAAACATACTTACCTATATGAATCTGTATACTTGTGGAATCATTGTTTATGTCTGTATCTCCAAAGGAATGTGACAATACAACAGTAAAGAACTCCTGAGGTTCAAACAGGCCATCATCCAGAATGGTGATGTCTACAGACAGTAGCTGACTTGAAGAAAGTTGAAAGACTTGTTCAATTGGAGTGTAGTCAACTGATTCTAAGAAACAAAGAAATATATAATTTTATCTAATTATAATTTTAATTTTAGATCACTAAGCTATGGATATTAATCTTGTCACCACCCATTCCAACTTCCATACTCCCTTCATGTGATCAAGTGTTTTATGATGGTGATGATGATTATGAAGGTACTGCATCAGATCAAATGGCACAAATGTTGGAATAGCTAATGGAAGATTGCAGGAGATGAGAGCTGGAGATAGCAGAGGAACGATGACAGCATGAAGAAGAACAGCAAGAACAGGAGCGACGAGCAGCAGAGGATGAATGTCAAGAAAGAGAAACCCAATGACAGATGGACTTGTTGCAAGGTCTAATTGAAGGAATTCACAAACAAAGAGAGTTTGCAGAAAAAAGAGCAGAGAAGGACAAAGACATGAGACTTACTAAGCTGACTGAAAAAGATGATATTGAGGCGTACTTGACAATGTTCAAGAGGATCATGGTCTCATACAATGTAAAGCCAGACTGAGGTATCACTATGCTCTATTAAACCACTCATTCTACAATTAAACTTTTACACTATTTCTACAATTCAATCATGATACTAACTAGATATAGCTAGTCTCCAATAACAGATATGTATTGAGAGGAGAAAGGTTTGTTTGAATCATTAACCACTAAAAGTTCACTACCATAAATATACACTTTAGCATCACTAGGAGAAAGGTTTGTTTGAATCATTAACCACTAAAAGTTCACTACCATAAATATACACTTTAGCATCACTTACCTTGAGCAGTGCCTTCTTGTGTTGCTATAGTAACAGTTAAATTCAATGGAGGACTGCTGCTAGGTCCATCTTCAAAACTCACACTAAATGAGACACTCACTTGAATATTATCATCAAATGGAACAAATATTATTGGAGACTCAGCAATAACATCCACAGCTGTAAGATTAAGTCAATAAGATCTTTATGGCATCAGAAAGAGTACATTCAAATTTAATATTTTTTTAGAATATTATTTCTATTGCTATAGCCAGTATTACCATAGCTGCTATTACTAGGAAATAGTTGGTATAATTTATAAAGATATCGTGGCTATAGCTAGAAAATTACTAGGATATTATTCCTATAACAACTTTATCATTACTATAGCTAGAATAAGGCATCACTATAGCTAAGAAATACATTATTAAGATATCATCACTATATTATAGTATAATATTATCAGAATATCATAAGTATAGTTAGTACCACTTTATATGTACCAGGAAAACAGTTTGAAGCTGTGATGTCACTGCAGCAATTTCCTACTTCAAAGCACTCTTGAGCACATGAGCATCCGGAATTAACTGTGCAGTTGGAGGATACTTGTGGATCACAGCATGTTGTAAAACCAGAACTCACACATGAACCTGCAATGATGATTAAATCAGTGGACTGAAGTTGGTGGTGAATACATTGTGCAATCCGTAAGTATGTTATACAAAACATCCACGAGTAATGGATGCATACTTGGTGAAAAAAAAATTGAAATATAAACTATTATAATACTATGAACCAATGCAGGTACACCACCAGATCTTATAATTTATGAATAGCTAATAAAATGATAATAATAGGAACAAGAAGAAAAAGTATAAGAATGAGAATAAGAATTTAAATAAAAGAAGAAAAAGAAGAAGAAGAAGAAGAAGAAGAAATAAGAAGAAGAAATTGTATAGTTGTTAATTGTGTGATGGATTCTATAATGTATGAATAATCTAAGGAAGGTAGAGAAGTCCTAGCACTTATTATAGATCAGAACCATACACAAAGAAGGTGAAAGAGATGAAAGTAGCCCTCCAGGTAAGTAGACTAGAGTCCATACATACAGACTGAGACTAGACCAACATTAGCTGGTCCCGTCAACTATCTATAAGCAGAGGTTTATTTATTGCATGACATCAGTTTGTTGGTGCAGCAGCTTCTGGTCATCTAAAATAGAGAAGTGTCTCCTACAAGGAAGTTAGCTGGTTAGCTACATGTTTCTCTGTCAATCAGAATCTATGCTTTAGTCTGTTGAAAACTTATAATCTTGTGAGGTTCCACTGACTTTGGGATGATATTTCTTTCATATAGCTACCTGTAGTAGCAGTTAGCTAGTCAGTTATGTATCTACATAGTGACTTAGGATTGTGTATATAGCATACATGCAGCTCAAGTGCAGCAGTCATCCCTACGTACATCACCTTTTAAAAAATTTTTTGCCTTTACTTGTTTTTATTTAGAGTATTTTCTTGAGGGGGGTGGGGGTGGGGGGAGCTAGAGTGTTTTGGGGAAAAACTTCCACCCTGACCCCCAGTAGGATATTCTGATGACTTCACACATTGTGAAATACTTGGGCATCAAAGCTCCTCCCCCACCTCACTGTCTATGCCACTGCACATTTTTGATAAACCAATTAATGTACTGGTCATTATGTCACACATGACATGTATACAAAGGGAATTCTCTATTAATTGGGACACCTTGGGATGAATAAACATGTCATTACAGGGGGGTAGGAAGCAGGGCGCGGCGGCTGGAAGCCGAGCCGGAGGCCCAGGACGCCTGGGTCGCCCATGCCAGCGAAACGGCCTCGCTGTCGCTGCGCTCCACCTGTTCGAGCTGGTATGTCGGCGCCAATGTCCCCGGCAAGCCGCGCGTTTTCATGCCCTATATCGGCGGCTTCCCGGCCTATATCGAAAAATGCGACGCCGTCGCCGCCAACGGCTATGCAGGCTTCAGCATCGGGTGATCCGGCAGCGCCGGCGGCGGGTCCGGCAGGGCGATACGGGCTGTAAACCGGGGCGCCGTCCGCCGCCGAGTATCATTGAGAACCGCCGCCGGGCTTGCTATAGGGAAGGTCCGACCCGCGGGGCCGGCGTTTCGCCGGTTTTGCGTTGGGGCGGCACTCGGTGGACATCCATGGCAAGACGCAAACGCATCTACGAAGGCAAGGCCAAAGTTCTCTACGAAGGCCCCGAGCCCGGAACGCTGGTCCAGTATTTCAAGGACGACGCAACCGCATTCAACAACCGCAAGAAAGCCACCATCTCCGGCAAGGGGGTGCTCAACAACCGTATCTCCGAATATCTCATGGTCCGGCTGCAGGAGATGGGCATTCCGACCCATTTCGTACGCCGGCTGAACATGCGCGAGCAGTTGATCCGCGAGGTCGAGATCATCCCTGTCGAGGTGGTCGTGCGGAATATCGCCGCCGGCTCGTTCTCGACCCGCTTCAAGATCGACGAAGGCACGCCGATGCCGCGCTCCATTGTCGAATATTATTACAAGAACGACGATCTTGACGACCCGATGGTCACGGAGGAGCACATCACCGCCTTTGGCTGGGCCTCGCCGCAGGACCTCGACGACATCTTCAACCTGGCGCTCCGGGTGAACGATTATCTGAGCGGGCTGTTTCTCGGCGCCGGCCTCCGGCTGGTCGATTTCAAGGTCGAATTCGGGCGCCTCTACAGCCAGGAAGACGTGCGCATCGTGCTCGCCGACGAGATCAGCCCGGACAGTTGCCGGCTTTGGGACCTGCAAACCAACCGGGTGCTCGACAAGGACCGGTTTCGCCGGGATCTGGGCGATGTCGCGGAGGCCTATCGCGAGGTGGCGCGGCGGCTCGGCATCCTGCAGGAAGGGGCCGCCGAGACACTGCCGAAGGCGAGCGCATGAGGGCGCGGGTGCTGGTCATGCCGCGCACGGGCGTGCTGGACCCGCAGGGCAAGGCGGTGGCGGAAGCGCTGGCGGCGCTGGGTTTCGACGGCGTGCACGCGGCGCGCCAGGGCAAGGTGCTGGAGCTGGAGCTGGCGGAGACCGACCCCGACGCCGCCCAGGCGGCGCTCACGGCGATGTGTGAACGCCTGCTCGCCAATCCCGTTGTCGAGGACTACACGATCGAGATCGCATGAGGGCGGTCGTCATTGTCTTTCCGGGCTCGAATTGCGACCGCGACGCGGCGGTTGCGCTCGAGGCGGCCGCCGGCCGCCGTCCGGCGATGGTGTGGCACGGCGATTCCGACCTGCCGCCGGCGGATCTGATCGTGCTGCCCGGCGGTTTCTCCTATGGCGATTATCTGCGCCCCGGCGCGATGGCGGCGCGCTCCCCGGTCATGCGCGCTGTCGTTGCGGCCGCAGAGCGGGGCGTGCGCGTGCTCGGCATTTGCAACGGCTTCCAGGTGCTGACCGAATGCGGCCTGCTGCCGGGGGCGCTGCTGCGCAATGCCGGCCTCCGCTTCGTCTGCCGCTGGGTCCGGCTGCGCGTCGAGACGGAGGACAGCCTGTTCGCCGGCGCCTGCCGGCGCGGCGCGGTCCTGCGCCTGCCGGTCGCGCATCATGACGGCAACTATTTCGCCGACGCCGGCACGCTGGCCCGGCTTGCGGACGAGGACCGGATCGCCTTCCGCTATATCGACAACCCGAACGGCTCCGCCGCAGACATCGCCGGCATCGTGAACCGGGGGCGCAATGTGCTCGGCATGATGCCGCATCCCGAACGCGCCGCCGATACGCTGCTGGGCGGGGCGGACGGCCGCGCGCTGTTCGACGCGCTTGCCGCATGAGCGCCCCGAAGGACGACCACGGCGGTCTGGCGCCGGATGAATATGCGCGGGCGCTCGAAATCATGGGCCGGGAGCCGAATAGTGTCGAGCTCGGCATCTTCTCGGCAATGTGGAGCGAGCACTGCTCCTACAAGTCCTCCCGGAAGTGGTTGAAAACACTGCCCGTGGAAGCGCCCTGGGTGCTGCAGGGGCCGGGCGAGAATGCCGGCGCCGTGGATATTGGCGGCGGTCTGGCGGCCGTGTTCAAGATGGAGAGCCACAACCATCCGTCCTTCATCGAGCCGTATCAGGGCGCGGCGACGGGCGTCGGCGGCATCCTGCGCGACATCTTCACCATGGGCGCGCGCCCGGTCGCGATCCTGAACGCGCTGCGCTTCGGCGCGCCCGGCCATGAGGCGACGCGGCGGCTGGTCGCCGGGGTGGTCGCCGGCATCGGCGGCTACGGCAATTGCGTCGGCGTGCCGACGGTCGGCGGCGAGTGCGCGTTTCATCCGGCCTATAACGGCAATATTCTCGTCAACGCCATGGCGGTCGGCATTGCGCCGGCAGACCGCCTGTTTCGCTCGGCCGCGGCGGGCGTCGGCAATGCGGTCGTCTATGTCGGTTCGCGCACCGGGCGGGACGGCATCCACGGGGCCACCATGGCCTCGGCCGGCTTCGACGATGCGGCGGAGCGGCAGCGCCCGACCGTGCAGGTCGGCGATCCGTTCACCGGCAAGCTGCTGATCGAAGCCTGTCTGGAACTCATGGCGACCGACGCCATTGTCGCAGTCCAGGATATGGGCGCGGCCGGGCTGACATCCTCGTCCTTCGAGATGGCCTCCAGGGGCGGCGTCGGGCTGGCGCTCGACCTGGACCGGGTTCCGCAGCGCGAAACCGGCATGTCGGCCTATGAGATCATGCTGTCGGAGAGTCAGGAGCGCATGTTGATGGTGCTCCGGCCCGGCGGCGAGGCGGCCGCCGCCGCGGTGTTCGACAAATGGGGCCTGCAATTTTCCGTCGTCGGACGCCTCACCGACACCGGGCGCATGGTGCTCTCGCATCGCGGGCAGACAGTCGCGGACCTGCCGATCCGGCCGCTGGCCGATGATGCGCCGGAATATGACCGGCCCTGGAAGCCGACGCCGCCCGCGCCGGCGGTCGCGGCCTCTCCGGGGAACGCCGATCCCGTGGGGGCGCTGAAGACGATCATCGGCGGCCCGGCGGGCGCTTCCCGGCGCTGGATCTGGGAGCAGTATGACCGCATGGTCATGGGCGACACGGTGGACGCGGCCGGCGGCGATGCGGCGGTCGTCCGCATTCACGGCACGGAACGCGGGCTCGCGCTGACCAGCGATTGCACACCGCGCTACTGCCTGGCCGATCCGGTCGAGGGCGGAAGGCAGGCGGTGGCGGAGGCGTGGCGCAACCTCACCGCGGTCGGCGCAGAGCCGCTCGCCGTCACCGACAATCTGAATTTCGGAAACCCGGAGCACGCCCGCGTCATGGGCCAGTTCGTCGGCTGCATCCAGGGCATGGGAGAGGCCTGCCGGGCGCTCGATTTCCCGGTCGTCTCCGGCAATGTCTCGCTTTACAACGAGACCAACGGCCGGGCGGTGCTGCCGACGCCGGTGGTTGGCGCCGTCGGCCTGCTGGACGACCTGTCCCGCCGGGTCGGCCTGGCATTGCCCGGCCCCGGCCTTGCCCTGGTGCTGGTCGGCGCCACGCGCGGCCATCTGGGCCGTTCGCTCTGGCTGGAGGTGGTGGAAGGGCGCGAGGAAGGGCCGCCGCCGCCGGTCGATCTCGCCGCCGAGCGCCGCAATGGCGATTTCGTCCGCGCGGAGATCCGGGCCGGCCAGGCCGCCGCCTGCCACGACCTCTCGGATGGCGGGCTGCTGGTCGCTGCGGCCGAAATGGCGCTGGCGGGCGGAACGGGCGCGGTGCTGCGCTCGCCGCTCGGTGACAGCACGGCCGGCTTCTTCGGCGAGGACCAGGGCCGCTACCTGCTGGCCGTTGCGGAGCCGGAGGGGATGCTCGCCCGCGCCCGCGCCGCCGGCGTGCCGGCGCTGCGGATCGGGGAGACCGGCGGCGGCGCATTGACAGCCGCGGGCTGTTCCCCCATATCGCTGGCTGAACTGCGCACTCTGCACGAAGCGTGGATGCCCGCCTGGATCGCCGGCGGATAGGGGACGCGACACATGCCCATGCAGGCCGAAGAAATCGAACGCCTCATTCGCGAAGCGCTGCCGGATGCCGAGGTCACGATCCAAGACCTTGCCGGCGACGGCGACCATTACGCCGCGCGCGTCGTGTCGGCGGCCTTCAGCGGCAAATCCCGTGTGCAGCAGCACCAGATTGTTTACAAGGCATTGCAGGGCCGGATGGGGGGCGAATTGCACGCCCTGGCGCTGCGCACCGCCGCCCCCGAAACCGCATGAACGCCGGGAGAACACCAATGAGCGACGCCATGACAAGCATTCAGGAAACCGTGACCGAAAACGACGTCGTGTTGTTCATGAAGGGCACGCCCGTTTTTCCGCAATGCGGTTTCTCGTCGGTCGTCGCCGGCGTGCTGAACCATATGGGCGTGAAATACCACTCGGTGAACGTGCTGGAGGACATGGACGTCCGCCAGGGCATCAAGGTGTTCACCGGATGGCCGACCATCCCGCAGCTCTATGTGAAGGGCGAGTTTGTCGGCGGCTGCGACATCGTGCGCGAAATGTGGGACGCAAACGAGCTGCAGGGTTTCCTGAACGAGCGCGGAATCGCCACGCCCGGCCTGGCGGCCTGACGCGCGCGCGCTGCCCGGCGCGCGCCGGCCGGCCTGCCGCGCCGGCATAATGGCGGCGGTGGGGGCCTCAGCGGCGGCGCCCGCCCGCGCGCGGTTGCCCGTGCAGGGCGAAGGCGACCGCCGCCCTTGCCGCCTCCGGATAGCCGTTTGCGGTGACGGCGAGATCGCCGCGCAAGGCGCGGTGCAGTTCCGGCAGCTTGTGGAACGGCACGGCCGGGAAGGCGTGGTGCTCGGCGTGATAGGGCATGTTCCACGCAATGAAGCGCAGCCACGCGCCGGTGAAGGTCGTGCGGGTATTCCGGAGCATGTCTGGAACATGCGGGCAGCCGGTATGCTCGGCGAGCAGGAAAAGGCGCAGAACGGGCTGCCCCACCAGCATGGGAAGCAGCCAGAGCCATAGCAGCGCCGTTGAGCCGAGACGGACCGAGAGCAGGGCTGCGGCGGCGTAAAGGACGAGGAACAGCAGGGCTTCCCGCGCCACCGGCGCCCGCGCTCGGGGCGGGATGAAGTCGTCGCGGTTCCGGCCGGCGGCGTTCACCAGCAGGGTGCGGATCTGTCCTGTCCAGTAGGGGCCGCCCGCAATATGCCAGGCAAGGCCCGGTTTCGAGCGCTGCAGCGGCCGGGCCAGTTCCGGGTCGCGCGCCGGGTCCTGGGTGTATCGGTGGTGGGCCATATGGAAATGGCGGAACCAGACCGGCGGCACACCGACCGCAAGCCCCGCCCCCCAGGCCGCCGCCCTGTTCAGCCAGGGGCTGCGAAACGGCGTCCTGTGCACGGCCTCATGCTGCAGGCAGAACAGGAACGCCAGCAGCACGCCGTGCGGCAACAGCAGAAGCGGCCAGCCGGGCGCGCCGCCCGCGATGAGGCCGCCCGTGACGCCGAGCGCCGCAAGATGGCCGGCCAGACGGACCGCGCCCTTGCGGTCGGAGCGCTGCAGCAGGCTGCGCCGCCGTTCCCGGCCCAACCGGGCGACGGCTTCGCGGTGATCTGCCGCTCCACGGTCCGTCATCGCCGCAAAGGGCGGGGCGGAAGCGCGCCTATCGGGAGTAGAACTCCACGACCAGATGCGGCTCCATCTGGACGGCGTACGGCACGTCGGCAAGGCCGGGGCTGCGCTGGAAGGTGCCCTTCAACTCGTTGAAATCGACCGAGAGATAGTCGGGCACATCGCGCTCGGGCGACTCGATCGCCTCCAGCACCAGCGCCATGGTGCGGGATTTCTGCTTCACCTCGACCACATCGCCGTCCTTCACCCGGTAGGAAGGAATGTTGAGCCGCCGGCCGTTCACCCGGACATGGCCGTGGTTCACGAACTGGCGCGCGGCGAAGATGGTCGGCACGAATTTCATGCGGTAAACGACAGCGTCGAGGCGGCGCTCCAGCAGCCCGATCAGGTTCTCGCCGGTATCGCCCCGCCGGCGCACGGCTTCCTGGTAGAGGCGGCGGAACTGTTTTTCCGAGATATCGCCGTAATGCCCCTTGAGCTGCTGCTTGGCGCGGAGCTGCACGCCGAAATCGGTCGGCTTGCGGCGGCGCTGGCCGTGCTGCCCCGGCCCGTATTCGCGGCGGTTGTAGGGGCTCTTGCGCCGCCCCCAGAGATTGACGCCGAGGCGCCGGTCGATCTTGTGTTTCGCGTTTTCGCGTTTTGCCATGATCCGTGCTGCTCGCTTTGCGCGCTTGTTGTTGTCCCGATAGGTCCAGGGCAAGGCGCCAGGGACGGGGCGGACCGCCCGCGTTCTCGGGAATGGCGCGCGTTATAGCGCCCCCGGCGCCGGTGTCAAATGCGGACAGGAAGAGATGCGGCGGCGGGAATGCCGGCGGCCTCCGGGCGCGGTGTTGCTTGCGGCTGCGCGCCGGCGGGCGTCTTCCCTAAGCGGTGGAACCGTTCTACAACGCCGCGATTCGTGCGCATGGAGAGTTGCCCGAATGCGGCCCGCGACCCCGCAGCCCCGGACCGTCGCCCTGTTCGTGACCTGTCTGGCAGACCTTGTCCGCCCGTCGGTCGCCTTTGCGGCCGTGCGCCTGCTGGAAGCCGCCGGCTGCCGGGTCGAGGTTCCGGCGGCGCAGACCTGCTGCGGACAGCCGGCCTTCAACAGCGGCGACCGCGCCCGTGCGGCCCGGATTGCGCGGCGCACGGTCCGGGCGTTTCGCGGCTATGAGTGGATTGTCGCCCCCTCCGGCTCCTGCGCCGGGATGCTGCGCCGCCACTATGCCGGCCTGCTGGATGACGATGAGGGTTTCGGCGAACGGGTCTGGGAGCTGACCGCCTTTCTGGTCGATGTCTGCGGGTTCGAGGGGATGCCGGCGCGCTGGCCGATGACCGCCGCCTATCACGACAGTTGCGCCGGGCTGCGCGAACTCGGCGTGAAGGACCAGCCGCGCGCCCTGCTGGCCGGCGTCGAGGGCCTCACACTCACCGAAATGCCGGATGCGGAGGTGTGCTGCGGGTTCGGGGGCACTTTCTGCGTCAAATATCCCGACATCTCCACCGCCATGGTCCGCGACAAGGCCGCCTCGCTGCGCAGCACCGGCGCCGGCGCGCTGCTGGCCGGCGATCTCGGCTGCCTGATGAACATTGCCGGGCACCTGTCGCGCGAAGGCAGCGCCATCGAGGTGCGCCATGTCGCGGAGGTGCTGGCGGGCATGGCCGGCGAGGCCCCGCCGCTATGAGTTTCTCCGGCCCGGCGAACTTCCGCGCAAGCGCGGCACAGGCGCTCGCCGACGCGCCGTTGCAGCAGGAACTCGCCAAATTCAGCCGCGGCTTTCAGGTGAAGCGGGTCGAGGCCGCCTCCCGGCTGCCGGAATTCGAGGCGCTGCGCGACCAGGCGCGCGACATCAAGAATCACTGTCTCGCGCATCTCGACTTCTATCTGGAGCGTTTCGAGGAAAACTGCCGCGCCGCCGGCGGGCAGGTGCATTGGTGCGCCACTGCCGAAGACGCCCGACAGGCGATCCTCGCCATCTGCCGCCGCCTCGGCGCGAAGACCATGGCCAAGGGCAAGTCGATGGTCTCGGAAGAGATCGGCCTCAACGACTTCCTGGCCGAAAACGGCGTGCGCGCCGTGGAAACGGACCTCGGGGAATATATCCTCCAGCTTCGCGGCGAGGCGCCCAGCCATATCGTGGCCCCGGCGATCCATGTCGCCACCCGGCAATGGGAAGAGGCCTTCCGCAGCGCCCATACCGGCCGGCCCGCGGCCCGGCCGCTCTCCGACGGCGATGACATCATGGCGGAAGCGCGCGCCGTGCTGCGCGAGCAGTTCCTCGCTGCCGATGTCGGCCTGACCGGGGCCAATTTCCTGATCGCCGAGACCGGCTCCTCGGTGATCTTCACCAATGAGGGCAATGGCGACCTGTCGCAGACCCTGCCGCGCGCCCATATCGTCATCACCGGCATCGAGAAGGTGATCCCGACGCTCGAGGACCTCTCGGTGTTCATGCGCGTGCTGCCGCGCTCGGCGACCGGCCAGGAGCTTACCGTCTATACGACGCTCTCGACCGGCCCGCGCCGGCCGGGCGATCTGGACGGGCCGGAGGAATATCATGTGGTGCTGCTCGACAATGGCCGCGCCGACATGCTGGGCGGGCAGTTCCAGGACATGCTGCGCTGCATACGCTGCGCGGCCTGCATGAACGCCTGCCCGGTATACAAACAGATCGGCGGCCATGCCTATGGCTGGGTCTATCCGGGGCCGATGGGCGCGGTGCTGACGCCGGGCCTGCGCGGCGTCGAGGAAGCCGGCCACCTGCCGAACGCTTCCACCTTTTGCGGCAAATGCGAGGAAGTCTGCCCCGTGCGCATTCCCCTGCCGCGCATGATGCGCCACTGGCGCGAGCGGGAATTCGCGCGCCGTCTCAGCCCGGCCAGGTTCCGCTACGGGCTCGGGCTGTGGGCATTCGCCGCCGCGCGCCCGGCCCTTTACCGGCTTCTCGCCGGCATCGCCGCCAGGCTTCTCGGCCGCCGGCGGGTCTGGCGGCGGCTGCCGTTTGCCGGCGGCTGGACCGGAACGCGGGACTTCCCGGCTTCGCAGGGGCGGAGCTTCATGAGCCTCTGGCAGGCGGGCCGGAGGCGCTGAAGCCATGGCGTCGCGCGCGGCCCTCCATGCACGCATCGTGGCGGCGGAAGGCGCGCGCCGGGTGGAGGTCGGCGTCGATTTGCGCCGGCTGAACAAGCCGGACTCGCCGGTATTCAGCCAGTTGGAGAACGCCGCGCCGTTTTTCGCCGCAATCGGCGCCGTGTTCGCCGCGTTCTATTTCGGGGGCTGGGTCTGGGCGCTTGCGGTCGGCGCCAGCGCGCTGATTCTGGTCGCCACCGGCATTCATTATCTGATCATGCTGCGTCTGCGCCGGCGGTCGCTTGCCTATGCGCTTTCCAGCGCCGAACGCTGGCAGCGGCTCTGGGACATGGGCGGGCTGACGCTGCGCCTGCCGCGCCGCAAGGAGACGCATGTCGATTCCCCCGGCGGCGACTGGACGCGCTTCGCAGCCCGTCATTTGAGGCATGGCGGGCAGTGAGCGCGCGCGAAGCAATTCTGGCCCGCATCCGGGCGGCTACCGGCGGCGCGAAGGGAGACGCGCCGGACCGGCTCGCAGCCCGCCCGCGCGGCCCCCGCCCGGCGCGCGCCGAGGAGGATCCGGCGGCGCGGTTCGCCGCCGAAGCCGCGGCTGCGGGCTGCACCCTCTGTGCCCCTGTCCCGCCGGAAGACGTGCCGGCCGCGATCGCCAACTGGCTCGCTGCCGAGAACCTGCCGGCGCGCCTCGCCGCCTCGCCGGACCCGGCGCTCGACCGCTATCCCTGGGGCAGCCGACCGCTGTTGACGCTGGAGCGCCGGCGGGCGGAGCCGGCGGACCGCGTGGCGCTGACGCCCTGTTTCGCCGGTGTGGCCGAAACCGGCACGCTCGCCATGCTGTCCGGGCCGGGCCGGCCGGTCACGCTCAACTTCCTGCCCGAGGCGCATATCGCGCTGGTGAGCACGCGCGACCTGGTGGGCGCGTATGAAGACCTGTGGGCGCGGCTGCGCGGGACGGGCGGGACGCCCCGGGCCGTCAATCTGATAACCGGGCCGTCGCGCAGCGCCGATATCGGCCAGGAGTTGCGCATGGGCGCGCACGGGCCCCGGCGGCTGCATATCGTGCTGGTTGACGACGGCCCGGCGGCCGGCGCCGATGACGGGTAGGGGCAGGATCGATCCTGACGGCCAGGAGCTCTGGAGCCGGATGGCGCAGTCTGTCCGGCCGCTGGCGGGCCGCAGCCTGCCGCCCGCGCCGCCCCGGCCGGAGCCGAAGGAAACACCCGAACCGGCGGAGCCGCCCGCGCCGGCGGCGTCCGGTTCTCTGCCTCCGCCCCGGCGGACGCCGGCCCCCGCGGGCGCGGGCATCGACCGGCGCACCGCGCGGCGGCTGCGGCGCGGCGCCCTGCCGGTGGAGGCGCGGATAGACCTGCACGGCCTCACCCGCGCGGAAGCCCATCGCCGCCTTACCCGGTTTCTTGCCGAAAGCCAGGCCGCCGGCCGCCGCCTGGTGCTGGTCGTTACCGGCAAGGGACGCCGCGCGGAAGACGGCATGGCGGCCGGGGTCATCCGGCGCGAGGCGCCGCATTGGCTCGCAAGCCCGCCCAACGCCGCGCGGGTTCTGGACAAGGCGCCGGCGCAGCCCCGCCATGGCGGCGACGGGGCGCTCTATGTGTATCTGCGCAGGCCGCGGCCATGACGCCGGCGGCGCGCGTCGGGGCGGCGATCGAGGCGCTGGCCGCGATCGAGGAGACCGGGCGCCCCGCCGACGCCGTGCTGGGCGGGTATTTTCGCGCCCGGCGCCATATCGGCGCGAGCGACCGCAAGGCGGTCGCCGAGCGGGTGTTCGGCGTGCTGCGCCGGCGCGCCCGGCTAGACTGGCATCTTGCCCGCCGGGGCGCCTTGCCGACGGCGCGCTCGCGAATGCTGGCCCGCCTGCTGCTGGTGGACCGGCTCCAGGACCCGGGAAGCGTCTTCGGGCGCGGCAAATACGCCCCGGCGCCGCTTGACAGCGCGGAACTGGACCTGTTCATGGCGCTTGCCGGCGAGCCTCTGGAGCCGCCGGAAATGCCGGCCGCCGTGCGCGCCGAATGTCCGGCTTGGGCCGAACGCGGATTGCGGGAGAGCCTGGGCGGCGCCTTCGCCGCAGAGATGAAGGCGCTTGCCGAGCCCGCGCCGGTGGATTTGCGCGTCAACGCGCTCAAGGCGACGCGGCGCGAGGCCCGGCGGCGGCTGTTTCGCGAGGGCGTCCGCGCCGAGCCGCTGGAGACGAGCCGCTGGGCGCTGCGCTGCGAGGGCCGCCCGGCGCTCGGGCGCACACGCGCCTTCCGCGAGGGCCTGGTGGAAGTGCAGGACGCCGGCTCGCAGCGCATTGCCCATGTCGTGGGGGCCGAGCCGGGGATGCAGGTGGTCGACTTCTGCGCCGGGGCGGGCGGCAAGGCGCTCGCGCTCGCCGCCGACATGGCCGGCAAGGGCCGCATCGTCGCCGCCGATGTGCATGACCGGCGCCTCGCGCGCCTCGGCGAGCGGATGCGCCGCGCCGGGGCGCACAATATCGAGCGCCGCCTGCTGGCGGGCGAGCGCGACCGCTGGGTCCGCCGCCAGCGCGGCAAATTCGACCGCGTGCTGGTCGATGCGCCCTGCACCGGCACCGGCTCCTGGCGGCGCAATCCGGATGCGCGCTGGACCCGCAACACCCCCGGCCTCGCCGAACTGACAGCACTGCAGGACCGCATTCTGGACAGCGCGGCCCGCCTGGTGAAACCCGGCGGCCGGCTGGTCTATGCCACCTGCTCGCTGCTGGCGGACGAGAACGAGGACCGGGTCCGGCGCTTCCTGGAAGCGGCATCGGAATTCACGCGCGCGGCGGAAGACCTCCATATCTCGCCTGCCCGGGACGGCTCGGACGGGTTCTACGCCGCCATTCTGGAACGGGAAACGGCTCCATGCGCGAACGACTCCGACAGCTGATTGCCGAGCGGGCGCTCTCGACCGGCCAGTTCACCCTCGCTTCTGGGGCGGCCGCCGCCTATTTCTTCGACATGAAGCGGGTGATGCTCGATCCGGAAGGGTTGACGCACATTGCGCGCGCCTTCCTGGAGTGCATCCGGGAAGAGCCGGCGGACCATATCGGCGGCATCGCCATGGGCGCGGTGCCGATCGTGGCGGCGGTCTGCGTGTTGAGCCAGGCCACGCCGCGCCCGCGGCAGGCGTTCTTCGTGCGCAAGGAGACCAAGGACCACGGCACCGAACGCCGTGTCGAGGGCTATTTGCCCGAGGGCGGGGAGGCGCTGCTGTTCGAGGATGTGACCACCACCGGCGGCTCCGCCATGATCGCCGTCGAGGCGGCGCGCGCCGCGGGCTGCCATGTGCGCACGCTCTACACCGTGGTGGACCGGCTGGAGGGCGCCAAGGCCAATCTCGCCCGCGAAGGCATCCGCCTTGTCCCGCTGTTCACCCGCGACGACTTCGCCCTGTAGGACCCGGAGGGCCGCGGTCGCGCCGGGTTGACCGTTTCCGGGGCGGGGCGTCTAATCGGCGGGTCGAGGCTGGAAGGAGGCGGCATATGGAACCGGTGCGCTATATCGACCGCACGCGCGAGGATTATCTGCGGCAAGGCTACGAAAAGCCCTATGAATGGGCGCATTTCGAGGATGCGCCGTTTGCGCGCCTCGCCAAACCGCTTGCGGAATGCCGTGTCGGGCTGATCGGCACCAGCGAGATCGCGGTGCATTACGACCCGGAGACGGAAGACAATCCGGTGGTCGAGGAGGGTTTTCGGGGCGTCTATTCCTTTTCCGCCGCCACGCCGACGGAACGGCTTTACAGCCGCACGTCCTCCTTCGACCGCCACGCCACCCATCTCGAGGATGTCAATGCCTATTATCCGGTGGACCGCCTGCGCGAGGCCGCGGCGGACGGCCGGATCGGCGGGATGCCGGATCGGCTCTATGGCTGTTACAACAATTACAGCCAGCGCAAGGTGATGACCGAGGAGGCGCCCAAGGCGCTCGCCTGGTGCCGGGAAGACGGCATTGACGCGCTCATCATGGTACCTGTCTGACCCGTCTGCCATCAGACCGTGAGTCTGATCAGCCGGCATATCGAAGCAGCAGGCATCCCGACGGTCGTCATCGGCGCGGCGCGCGATATTGTGGAGCATTGCGGCGTCGCCCGCTATGTCTTCACCGATTTCCCGCTCGGCAGCCCCTGCGGCGAACCATGGGACACGGACCAGCAGCGCGCGATCTTCCAGATGGCGCTCGACCTGCTGGAAGAAGCGGAGGCGCCCCGCACGACGCGCGAGGCGGGTTTCCGCTGGACGGGCGGCGAGGACTGGAAGCGCCGCGTCTTCACCGCCGAACAGCCCTGGCAGGACGAAGCCGCGCATGCCCAGTGGATGGCGCGCAAGGAGGAATACCGGCGGCTGCGCGCGGAAGGCAGGGTATGACGGCCATGACGCCCGCCCGCCCGGAGGTGACGCTCTACACCACGCCGCTCTGCGCGCCCTGCGAGCAGGTCAAGCGCTATCTGGAGGCGCGCGGCGTCGCCTTCATCCGGCGCGACCTGATGCTGGACGAGGACGCGCAGGACCGGCTCGACGCCGCCCGCATCCGGGGCGCGCCGGCGATCGAGGTGGACGGCGCCTTCCTGGCCGGCGACGCCCTGACCCGGGAGGCGCTGGACCGGCTGCTCGGGCTGGAATGACGGCGGTGGCAGGGCCGGTCGTCCTCTATGAGGAGCGCGGCAGCGTCGCGGTCGTCTCGCTCAACCGGCCCGAACGGCTGAACACGCTGACCGAGGAGGTGGTGCAGGGCGTTGCCGACGCGATCGACCGCGCCGCCGCCTCGCGCCCGGTGCGCGCCGTGGTGCTGCGCGGCGAGGGGCGGGCGCTCTCCGCCGGCTACGATCTGGAAGCCACCGGGGCGGACCTTGAGAACGGCTGGTCCAGGCCCTTCGACGCGCCGCGCCCGGAGCCGCGCCCCGGCGCCTGGGACCCGGTGCGCGACGCCCGCATCATGGGCCGCAATGTCGAGCGGTTCATGAAAATCTGGGACTGTCCGAAGCCGGTGCTGGGCGCAATTCACGGCTGGGTCATCGGCGGCGCCACCGATCTGGTGCTGTGCTGCGACCTGCTCTTCATGGCGGAGGACGCCTGGATCGGCTATGCGCCGTCCCGCATCTTCGGCACGCCGACCACCATGCTGTGGGTGTATCGACTGGGCCTTGAGCACGCCAAGCAGTTCCTGTTGAGCGGCGACGCCATCGACGCCGCGACCGCGCACCGCATCGGCCTGGTGTCCCATGTCTGCCCGGCGGCGGAGCTGGACGCGCGCATCGAGGCCCATGCTCGGCGTTTCGAGAACATTCCGGCCAACCAGTTGGCGCTCAACAAGCTGCTGATTAACCAGGCGTTCGAGAATATGGGTCTGCGCACGACGCAATTGCTCGGCACCCTGTTCGACGGCATGACGCGCCACACGGAAGAGGCCTATCGCTGGTCCGAGAGCCTGGCGGAAAACGGCTTGCGCCGCACCGCCGCCGCCCGCGATGCGCCCTTCGGCGACTACAGCGCCCGGCCGCGCAGGGACTGACCGGCGGTCTTTCCGCCGCGGCTCCCCCCGCCGGCGCCCCGAAACCGCCTGCCAATGCCGCCGGCATCAAGCAAGGGCCCTGCCTGCACCAACCGCCACGCCTCCCCGGTCACCCCCGTTTCCGCAGGGGTGACGAATGAACACGGCAATGAGCCCAAATGCCAAACTGAGACACTGCCGGGCGGTGGCAATGTGTGACAAATTGGCAGCGGTGCTTTAGGGTGGCCGGCGCCGGGACAGGAGGCGCCGATGCGATCGGGGAACAAGAGCATTTGGGGCTGGATGTCCTTTGACTGGGCCAACCAGCCCTTCAACACCGTCATCATCACCTTCGTTTTCGGCCCTTATTTCGCCGCCCGCGTCGCCGAGGATGTCGTCCAGGGCCAGGCGGTATGGGGCTATGCGATAGCGGCGGGCTCGGTGCTGATGGCGCTGTCGGCGCCGGTGCTGGGCGCGGTTGCGGATGCGCAAGGGCCGCGCAAACCCTGGATCATGGCGTTCTCGCTGGTCTATGTCGTCGGCGCCGCCGGGATGTGGATCGCCGTGCCGGGCATGGCGGACCCGTTCCCGGTGCTGGTCTTTCTGGTGCTGGCATTGATCGGCGCGGAACTCGCAACGGTTTTCGTCAACTCGCTGCTGCCGGAACTCGGCTCCCGCGACGAAGTCGGGCGCATATCGGGGTCCGGCTGGGCGTTCGGCTATTGGGGCGGCCTGGTATCGCTCATCATCGTGCTCGGCCTGATGACCCCGGCGCCCGGCTCCGGAAAGACGATGCTCGGCATCGCGCCGATCCTGGGCCTCGACCCGGCCGCAGGCGAGGGCGCCCGCGCAACCGGGCCGTTTTCGGTGCTCTGGTATGTCGTCTTCATGATTCCCTTCTTCCTGTGGGCGCCGGATGTGCGCAACCGTCCGCGCGCCGCCGGGGCAGTCGCCGAAGGGCTGCGGAGCCTGAAGGCCACGCTTGCCGGCCTGCCTTCGAGGCCGAGCCTGCTGGCCTATCTGCTCGCCTCCATGTTCTATCGCGATGCGATATTGGGGATAGCGACCTTCGGCGGCATCTATGCCTCCGGCGTGCTGGGGTGGGGGATGTTCCAGCTGGGCCTGTTCGGCCTGGTCATCCTCATCACCGGCGCGGTGGGCGCCTGGGCCGGCGGCCTGCAGGATGTGCGGCGCGGGCCGAAGCCGGTGATCCTGTTCAATATCGTCGTGCTGACAGCGGCCGCTGCCGCGATCATGACCATCGCGCCGAACGAGGTGCTGTTCCTGACTGTCGGCTCGGCGGAGGCGCCTTCCTCGCTGCCGGCAATCGCCTTCTATGCCTGCGGCGCGGTTATCGGCGCCACGGCGGGCTCCCTGCAGGCGGCGTCCCGGTCCATGCTCGTGCATCAGGCGGACCGGGAGCGCATGGCGGAGGCGTTCGGCCTCTTTGCGCTGACCGGCAAAGCGACCTCCTTCCTCGCCCCCTTCCTGGTGGCGCTGGCCACCGACCTTTCCGGCAGCCAGAGGGTGGGCGTGGTGCCGATCCTGGGGCTGCTGGCGGTCGGCTTCGTGCTGATGATGCTGGTTCGCCCGGAGGGCGACCATGGCCGCGAGTGACAAGGCGGGCGCGGACCGGGACCGCCGCATCGACTATATCGAGTTCGCCGTTGCGGACACCGCCCGGTCGAAGGCGTTTTACGGCAGCGCCTTCGGCTGGACCTTCACCGATTTCGGCCCCGGCTATACAGAGTTTTCCGACGGTCGGCTGACAGGCGGCTTCAACGCGCTGGAAGGCGGCCCGACCGGCGGCGGCGGCCCGCTGGTCGTGCTTTACGGCGATGACCTGGAGGGCGTCCGGCGGCGCATCGAGGCGGCAGGCGGGCGCATTGTGAAACCCGCCTACCCCCTCCCCGGCGGCCGCCGCTTCCACTTCACAGACCCGGACGGCCACGAACTGGCCGTCTGGACAGCGGATTGAGACTGGCGGCAGAGGCCGCTGTCAGGCCCCCGACTTATCATTCCGGATTTTCTCTATGCGCCCTACTATACTCCACTTGTTGCTCACACGCCGGGAGGACAAGAACGTGACCCACGAATATCGCATTGACCTGTTGCGCTGTGAGGAGAGCGGGGTCTTCGTGGCTACCAGCGAACACATTCCCGGGCTTGTCCTTGAAGCCAAGACCATCGGCGGCATAATCGACGCGCTGTTTGATTGCGCCCCGCGTCTTATTCGCAAGAATTGTGGCCGTGACCCCGAAGGTGCACGGTTCGTCATCATGCCGGAGCGCTCGGTTCCCATGCACTCTTCTTTCAAGATAGATGCGCAATTCGCTGAAGCTGCTTGATGGCTGCCGGGTTCGGCAGGGCAGTCCGACAGCGCTTGAAGCAAGCGGGCTGGGTGAAGGTGCGGGATGGAGGCAAAGGGAGCCATGAAATTTGGGGCGGGCCTTGCAAGACGAGCCGAGAGGTCTCAGTCCCTGTCAAGATCAAAAGCAGGCACACAGCAAACGCGATTCTGAAGGCGGCAGGTCTGGGCAAGGGCTTATATCCCGCCGGAACCATTGCATATATTGTCCTGATCTGGCCAGTGCAGCGCATCAGCGGCAGCTGACGCCTCATCCGGTCATTCTTCGCCGCCGGTGAGCAAGGCGGGGGTGACTTGCAGGCTGAGCGGTTTGCCGGCGAGGAAGCGGGCGAGATTGTCCAGGAATATCTCGTCATTGCGCCGCACCGTGCCGGGCGACGACGCCGCGCAATGGGCGGTCATCAACACGCGCGGATGCGCCCAGAACCGGCTCCATGCCGGCAGCGGCTCCTCTTCAAATACGTCCAGAACCGCGCGCGCCGGCCGCCCCCGGTCGAGCGCCGCGAGCAGCGCCGGCTCGTCCACCAGCCCGCCCCGGGCGACATTCACCAGCACCGAGCCGGCCTTCATGGCGGCAAGGAAGCCCGCATCCACCATGCCGCGCGTCTCCTCCGTCAGCGGCGCCGTCAGCACCACGACATCGGCCTCCGGCAGGAGGCGGGCGACCGCCGCAGGCGGCACCACGGCATCGGCCGGCTCGCCGCCGGCGGGATGGCGGCGCACGCCCGTCACATGGGCGTCGAAACCCTGCGCGCGCCGCGCCACCGCCTGTCCGATATGGCCCATGCCGATGACCAGCCAGCGCGTGCCGGAGAGTTCGCGGAAGTCGAGACGGCCCCACTTGCGGTTGCGCTGCTGCGCCCGGCGCCCGGCGATCGGGTGGAACGCCTCCATCACGCCCGCCAGCACATAATCCGCAACCGCAGGTGCGGCGGCATTGCTGTTGCAGACCGCGGCGCCCGCGCGGGCCAGCGCCGGGAAGATCGGCTGGTCGTAGCCTGCGCCGCCGGATTGCAGCCAGCGGAGCGTGCCGGCATGGCGCAGCACGCCGAAAAAGGCGCGCACCGGCCCGCGCGTATAGAGGTCTGTGGAGGCATAGGCGGCGGCCGGGCGGACGGCGCGCCGGTCGAGCGCGGCGCCGTCTGCGCCGCTGACGGCCTTTGCATCGTCCATGGCGGCAATTTCGAGCGCCGGGAACGCCCGCAGGCGTTCCGCAAGACGCCTGTAGTCAGGCTGATAGAGGAAGAGACGCATGGGAGCCGCCCCCCTGAAATGCCGGATACCGTGCCTCTGCAGCGCCCGCCCGCGGGCGCTTCCCCTGGGGCCGCCCTCGCCAATGAAGCGCAGGACAGGGTAGCATCCGGCCGGAGCGACACAAGAAACGGCAGGAATTCCGGCATGAACTGGCAGCCCGAACTCGACGAATTGCAGCGGCGCGAGGCCTTTGCGCACCGGCTGGGAGGCGAAATGCGCGTCAGGCGCCAGCGCGAGGGCGGGCGGCTCAACATCCGCGAGCGCATCCAGGCGCTGGTGGACGAGGGCAGCTTCCATGAGATCGGCGCCATTGCCGGGCTGGCCCGCTATGACGACCGCAACGAGCTGGAGCATTTGCTGCCGTCCAATTTCGTCTTCGGGCGCGCGCGGATCGACCAGCGCCCGGTGGTCGTCGGCGGGGACGACTTCACCGTGCGCGGCGGCTCGGCGGACGCGACCATCAAGGAAAAGCACATCATGTGCGAGCAGATGGCGAATCAGCTGCGCCTGCCCCTGGTGCGCATGGTCGAAGGCTCGGGCGGCGGCGGCTCGGTCAAGACCATCGAGACCGAGGGCCGGTCGAATGTGCCGGGCGTCAAGGGCTGGGAATGGGTGGTCGAGAACATGGGCACCGTGCCGCGCGTGGCGCTCGGCCTGGGCTCGGTTGCGGGCCTCGGCGCGGCGCATCTCGCGGCGGCGCATTTCTCGGTCCTGGTCAAGGAACAGGCCGCCCTGTTCGTCGCCGGCCCGCCGGTGGTGGAGCGGCTCGGCGAGAAGCTCGACAAGCAGGCGCTCGGCGGCTGGAAGATCCATGCCCGCAACGGCGCCATCGACTATGCGGCCGACAGCGAGCAGCATGCATTCGACCTGGCGCGGCGGTTCCTCTCCTATCTGCCGTCCTCGATCGACAGCCTCGCCGAGCAGGGGCCGCAGACCGACGACCCCGACCGGCGCGAGGAATGGCTGCTCGGCGCCGTGCCGCGCGACCGGCGCAAGGTCTATCGCGTCCGGCCCATCGTCGAGGCGGTCGTGGACCGGGGCAGCTTCTTCGAGTTCGGGCGCGAATGGGGCCGGTCGGTCGCCACGGGTTTCGCGCGGCTCGACGGCTGGCCGGTGGCGGTGATGGCCTCCGACCCCTATTTCTTCGGCGGCGGCTGGACGGCCGACGCCTGCCGCAAGGTGCGCCGCTTCGTCGATCTCGCGCAAACCTTCCACCTGCCGATGGTCTATCTGGTCGATTGCCCCGGCTTTCTGATCGGCTCGAAATCGGAGCGCGAGGCGACGATCCGCTACGGCGTGGAGGCGATGTCGGCGATCTGGCAGACCACCATCCCCTGGTGCGCGGTCATCCTGCGCAATGTCTTCGGCGTGGCCGGGGCCGCGCATCAGAACGGCGCGCGGCTGTCCTACCGCTACGCCTGGCCCTCGGGCTTCTGGGGTTCGCTGCCGCTGGAGGGCGGCATCGAGGCCGCCTACCGCGCCGATCTCGACGCGGCGGAGGACCCGGAGGCCAGGCTCGCCGAGATCGAGGATCGGCTGGAGAAGCTGCGCTCGCCCTACCGCTCGGCGGAGAGTTTCTGGATCGAGGAGATCGTGGACCCGCGCAACACGCGCCCGCTGCTCTGCGAGTTCGCCAATCTCTCCGCCCCGCTGCGCGAAACGGGGCCGAGCTATTTCCGGATGCGGCCCTGAAGCGCGGCCCTTAAACACGGCCGGGGGCCGCCCGGCTACGGGACGCCGGCCGCGCCGACAAGCCTGCCGCTGCGGTCGAACACACGGACATCGACTTCCATGCCGCCGGCGAGCACGGCAAGCGCGGCCTCCCGGGCCTGCTCGGCGATGCGCCGGGCGAGCGGCAGGCCGCCGGCCAGCGCCAGCACTGCGCCAGCACTCGGCGCGCCGCGCGCGTCCGGCCCGCCGAGCGCCGCCAGTTCGGCCGCCAGCCGCGCGATATCGACCGGGGCGCGGTCCGAATGCAGGTCCATCTGCCCCGCCGCCAGCTTGGAGAGCTTGCCGAAACCGCCGGCCAGGCTGAGCCGCGCCACCGGCCGCCGGCGCAGATATTTCAGCAGCGCGCCGGCGAAATCCCCCATGTCGATCATGCCGTGCGGCGGCAGGCCGAGCAGCGCCTGCAGCGCGGCTTCCGAGCCGCGCCCGGTCGCGGCGCCGATATGGTCGAGACCGGCGGCGCGCGCAACATCCACGCCGCGGTGAACCGCATGAATCCAGGCCGCGCAGGAATAGGGAACGACAACCCCCGTCGTGCCGAGCACCGAAAGGCCGCCCGCGATGCCGAGGCGGGCATTGGCGGTCTTGAGAGCCAGCGCCTCGCCGTTCTCAATGCCGATTTCAACCTCGATATCGGCTTCGAGGCCGTATTCGTCGGCGACCGCGCGGAGATTGGCGGCGATGATGGCGCGGGGGCCGGGGTTGATCGCCGGCTCGCCGACCGCGAGCGGCAGGCCCGGCAGGGTCACGGTGCCGACGCCCGGCCCGGCCCGAAAGCGCAGGCCGGCGCCGGGCGGGGCCGGGCGCAGCCGGGCGCGGACAATAGCGCCATGAGTCGCATCGGGGTCATCGCCGGCGTCTTTCTGCACGCCAACCCAGGCCCCGCTCTCGGCAAGCGGGAAGGAGGCCCTGAGACCGCGCGGCAGATCGATGGCGACCGGGTCCGGCAAGCGCCCGGTCAGCAGGCGCTCATAGGCGGCCCGGGCGGCGGCCGCCGCACAGGCTCCCGTTGTCCAGCCGCGTCTCAACTCCGCCATCGCAAGCCCGATTGTAGGCCCTTGCGGCGCGGACGGAAGCGGACATAAACAGGCATATGAGCGATACCCTCCCGACCCTGCCCGAAGCGGAGGCGGCAGGCGCCGCCGCCGCCCTCTATGCCGACATCCGCCAGGTGCTCGGCGTGCCGGTGGTGAACCTGATCTGGCGCCGGCTCGCCTGGTTTCCGGGCGCGCTGGAATGGGCGTGGACGGCCGTGCGGCCGCTTTACGCCGGCGGCGCAGCCGAGGCCGCCGCCGGCGCGATTCATGCGCGCACGCCCATGCCGGACCTGCCGCCCTGGCCCGCGCCGCTGCTGGAGGCCGCCGTCCCCGACAGCGGAGACCGCGCCATGATCCTGCGCATATTGGCGAGCTATGACCGCGGCAACCGGCTGAACCTGGCCGCGCTCGGGGCGCTGCTGGCGGCGCTGGAGGGCGCGCCGGCCAGCACTCCGCCGGCCATTGCGGCGGGCCGGGCGCGCGCGCCGGTCGAAGGCGTGTTGCCGCCGCTGCCGGCCATGGAGGGGCTGCCCCCGGCGGCAAGCGGCCTGGTGCTGGACCTGAACGCGCTCGGCAATGGCGGCGATAGGGTGGTGGCGAGCCTTTACCGGCATCTCGCCCACTGGCCCGCCTGTCTGGCGCTGCTGTGGGTGCAGCTGGCGCCGCTGGACCGGGACGGGCGGCTCGCCGCCATGATTGCAGATGGAGCAGAGGCCGCGCGGAGCGCCTCGGCCGGGCTGGTCGGCGGTCTCGCCTTGCCGCCGGAGCCGGCGCCGCCGGAAGTCGGCCAGGTGGTCGGGCAGTTCGTGCGCGGCCCCATCGCCCGCATGACGCCGGTGTCTGGGCTGCTGCTGCATCTGCTGGGCCGATGACGCCGGAGCTGCCCGGTCTGGCGCCGGGCGAGGTGTGGCTCGTCGGCGCCGGCCCCGGCGATCCCGGCCTGCTGACCCTGCTGGCGGCCCGCGCGCTCGGCCAGGCCGATGTCGTGATCCATGACGCCCTGGTTGATCCGGGCGTGCTGGCGCTGGCCCGGCAGGGCGCGCGCATCGTCCATGCCGGCAAGCGCGGCGGGCGGCCGTCGCCCCGCCAGCCGGATATTTCGGCCCGGCTGGTCGCCGAGGCGCAGGCCGGCGCCCGCGTGCTGCGCCTCAAGGGCGGCGACCCTCTCGTGTTCGGGCGCGGCGGCGAGGAGGCGCAGGCGCTGGCCGCGGCCGGCGTGCCGTTCCGCGTGGTGCCGGGCGTGACGGCCGGTATTGGCGGCCTGGCCTATGCCGGCATCCCGGTGACGCATCGCAGCGCCAACTCCGCGGTCACCTTCGTTTCCGGCCATGCCGCGCCGGAGGAAGGGGCGCTCGACTGGGAGGCGCTTGCGCGGGGCTCGCCCGTGCTGGTGTTCTACATGGCGCTCCGGCGCATCGACGCCATTGCGGCGCGCCTCATGGCCCACGGCCGGCCGGCGGCGGAGCCCGCCGCCATTGTCTGCCATGCGGCCACCGGCCGCCAGCGCGTCATCGAAACCACGCTTGCCGGCCTCGGCCGCGCGGCGCGCAGGGCGGAGCCGCCGGCCGTCATCGCGCTCGGCCCCGTCGCGGCCCGCCGCCTCCGCCTCGACTGGCTGGCCGGTCTGCCGGGCGGATAGCGAAGCCCCCCTTCAGCGCTGCGCCGTCCGCCAGTCGGGCGCGGTATGGAAAGGCGCATCGGAGGCCGGCAGCGGGGCGCGGCCCCGGATCGCGTCGGCGGCCTTCTCCGCAATCATGATCGTCGGCGCGTTGAGATTGCCGGTGGTGATCGCCGGCATGATGGAGCTGTCCACAACCCGCAGCCTGTCAATGCCGTGCAGCCGCGTTTCGGGATCGACGACGGCCAGCGCGTCCGTGCCCATCCTGCAGGTTCCGCAGGGGTGGTAGGCGCTCTGGACGGTCTCGCGCACGAAGGCGTCGATCTCCGCGTCGCTTTCTACCGCCGCGCCCGGCGCGAGCTCCCGACCGCGGAACGGGGCGAAGGCGGGCTGCGCGAAGATTTCCCTTGTGAGGCGGACGCAGGCGCGCATGTCCGTCCAGTCGTCGGGATGGCTCATATAGTCGAACCGGACGCGCGGCGGCTCGAGCGGGTCTGCCGAGGCGAGCCGGACCGCGCCGCGCGACCTGGAGCGCATCGGGCCGACATGCGCCTGGTAGCCGTGGCAGCGAACCCGGTCGCTCATATCGTAGGAGGCCGCAAGCGGCAGGAAATGATACTGGATGTCCGGCCAGCTTATGCCCGGCCGCGAGCGGATAAAGCCGCCGGCCTCGAAATGGTTGGTTGCGCCGAGGCCGGACTTGAACAGCATCCACCGGGCGCCGATCAGCGCCTTTTGCAACAGGCCGGTTGCGGCGTGAAGCGTGATCGGCTGTGTGCATTCCTGCTGCACATAGAGTTCCAGATGGTCCTGGAGATTGGCGCCGACGCCGGGCAGGTCGTGAACGACGCCGATGCCGTGTTCGGCGAGCTGCGCGGCCGGGCCGATGCCGGAGAGCATCAGTAATTGCGGCCCGTTCACGGGGCCGGCCGACAGGATGACCTCGCGGCGCGCTAGGGCGGTGCGGTCCGCGCCTCCCCGGCGGTATGCGACGCCGGCGGCGCGCCGGCCGTCGAGCAGGATGCGGGTCGTGAGCGCCCCGGTCTCCACGGCGAGGCCGGGGCGCCTGGCGGCGGGTTTCAGATAGGCGTTGGCGGCGCTCCAGCGCCGGCCCCGATGGACGGTCATGTCCATGGGCCCGAACCCTTCCTGCCGATAGCCGTTCATGTCGGGCGTGCGCGCATATCCGGCCTGCCCGCCCGCTTCGATAAAGGCGCTGTAGAGAGGGTTCTGCATGGCGCCGCGCGATGTGTGCAGCGGGCCGGCGCTGCCGCGATAGGCATCCCCGCCGCCGGCGCAGCTCTCGGCCCTGCGGAAATAGGGCACCACCTCCGCATAGGACCAGCCGGGCGCGCCGCCGGCCGCCCAGCCGTCGAAATCGAGCGCATTGCCGCGCACATAGGCCATGCCGTTGATCGAGGAGGAGCCGCCCAGCACCCGGCCGCGCGGGCAATGGAGGCGCCGCCCGCCGAGATGCGGCTCGGGCTCGGTCCAGTAAGGCCAGCCATGCCGCTTGCTGGTCATGGCGATGGCGAGCGCCGACGGCATTTGCAGGAAGATGCTGCGGTCGCGCCCGCCCGCCTCGAGCAGCAGCACGGTTGTCTTGCCGTCCTCGGTCAGCCGGTTGGCGAGCACGCACCCCGCAGACCCCGCGCCGACCACCACATAATCGAAAGTCCGGCCTTCGCTCATCCCCGCTCCTGTCCCGGGGGCTGCTGCGTCCGGAACCCGCCGACGCCCCCTGAATGCCGCCCCGGCCGGAGCCCGTCGCAAAGCCGGTCGTTCCCCTGCGCGGCGGACTGCCCGGGCACCCCATGCTCGGCCATCTCACGGCCCGCCGCAATCTTTGTCCGGCGGCGTTGCCGGGTCTTCCACAGGTCCATCCCGCGTTGCGGTGTTGTCCCGAGATACCGCGCCCGCTGCAGCGTCATGTCCGCGCGCATGCTCGCCCGAGCGTTCAGGATCATCATTGCCCGGTTCACCGCGCAAGCCGGACGGGAGGCGGCGCAGCGGGCCTGTCCTGCGAGCCGGGGTTTTTCGGCGGCAGTCGGAGCAGCGGGCAATCCGTGAGCGCCGGTCCTACGGCTCCTCCAGCACAAGGCGGAAGCCGATCAGGATGTGTTTGAGGGCGGCCGGGCGGCTGTGGCGGGCGGCGGGGCGGCAGACGCCGCAGCCGCTGTCGTCCCACGACCCGCCCTTGACCAGGAAGCGGCCCGGCGCCGCGCCGGTCGCGGTCCATTCAAACACCTGGCCGGCGGCGTCCAGCAGCCCGAAGGGCGAGGCGCCCTCCGGGAACCGGCCGACCGGCAGCGTGTCGAACGGCCCGTTGTCATGGCTGTTGAGCCGCTCCGGCAGAAAAGCATCGCCCCAGGGGAAGCTGCGCCCGTCCGCGCCGCGCGCGGCCTTCTCCCATTCCAGCTCGGTCGGCAGCCGCCAGACGCGGCCGGTGCGCGCCGAGAGCCACGCCGCATAGGCCTCGGCGTCGCCGTGGGAGACCAGCACGACCGGATGCGCCTCCCGGCCCTCGGGCGGGCGGCCGCCGGCCCAGGCATGGCGGCGGGTGCGCGCATAGGGATGGATCAGCCCGTAGCCCTCCCAGGTCTCGGCATCGACATCGGGCGCCCGATGCCCCGTCTCCGAGACGAAGGCGGCGTAATGCGCATTGGTGACGGGCGTCACGGAGATCCGGTAGGCCGGCAGGCGCAGCGCCCCGCGCTCGCGCTCGCTGTCATACCAGCCCTGCCGGCGGGTGACGGAGTGGCCGTAGGCGGCTTCGTCCAGCCGGTAGGCGGCCTCGCGTTCCGCCGCGTCCGAGCCGGCAATGAACGCGCCCGCCGCCACTGCAGCGGTCTCCGGCGGCTCGAAAGCCGCGGCCCCGCCCGCCGCCAGCAGCGCCGCTCCCGCAATGACCGCACGCATCAGACCGTTCCCTCGATGCCCGGCCAGACCCTGTTCCGTCCCGCGCGCCGGACCGGGTCACATGATTGTGACCCCGTGCGCCTATTTGTCGGCGCCGCAATATCCGCTACTCTTGCCGGCGGTGCTTTCAGCACGCTTGGCGCATCAAGCGCATTAACAGGAAATCGACGACAACGGGAGAACCACGATGAAATCATACAGGGCGCGCCTTCTTTCCACGGCAGTTCTGAGCGTCGGCATGGTGCTGGGCACCGCCGGTGCGGTCAGCCTGTCCGGCACCGCCTATGCAGCCTGCAAGCCCGCCGCTTGCGCCTGTAACCCCTGCAAGCCGGAATGCAAGTGCAATCCGTGCAAGCCCGCCTGCGGCGCCTGCAACCCCTGCAAGCCTGCCTGCGGCGCGTGCAATCCGTGCAAGCCCGCTTGCGGCGCCTGCAACCCCTGCAAGCCGAAGAGCAACTAACGCCCGACCGGGCTGCGGCCGGCGCTTGCGCCGGCCGCGCTTTCCGGGGCGCGGTGCAACGCGCCGGCGGCCGGCGTCAGGCCGCATCGAGGAGCGCCTGCGCCTCCGGCTCCAGATCGAGCTGCAACGCATCGTTGAAGCGGTTGAACGCGCCGCAAAGCGCAATCCGCCAGGTGAGTTCGACGATCTGCTCCTCGCTGAAATGCGCCTTCAGGCGCTCGAAGACGCCGTCGCGCATCTTTCCGGCGCTATCGGTGACCTGGACGGCGTAATCGACGACCAGCCGGTCGATCTCGTCGAGTTCGGGGTGGTTGCCGGGATCGTCGAGCAGGCTGGCGACGCCGGCGGGGCTCATGCCTTCCACCGCCAGCATCGGCCCGTGATGGGCCACGCAATAGTCGCAGGCATTGCGCTGCGAGACAGCTACCAGGGCCAGCTCCAGATAGCGGCGCGGCAGAACGGCCTCCCGGCGCAGTTCGGTCAACAGCCCGAACATGTGCTGCAGGATGGCGGGCCTCCTGCCGAGCGCGCCGGTCAGGCTGGCGAACGGCCCGTATTCCGCCGCCTCATCGAAAAGCGGGTGCAGGGCGGGCGGCAGGTCTTCGCGGGCGGCGTAGGCGATGCGGGCCATGGGCGGGGCCTCCTTCAACCGATGTCGATGACAATGTTGCCGTAACCGTCCAGCCGGGCGGAATCCTCCGGCGGGACGAGGCAGGTGGCGTCGTATTCCTCGATGATGACGGGGCCGGCGGTTGCGGTTTCGGCCAGGTCGCCGCGCGCCAGAACCGCCGCCTCGCGCCAGCCATGCTGCCGCCCGAACCAGGCGCGCCGGCTGCGCGGCCGGCCGCCGGGCGCAGGCGGCGGGGGCGGCGGCGGCCCCTTCCGGGCGATGCCACGCCCGACGACCTGCACGGTCATCAGTTCCACAGGCTCCTCCGGGCCGGCGCGGTGCCCGTAGGTACGCTCATGCTCCGCGCCGAACGCTTCCTCCAGCGCTGCGATCCATGCGGCGTCCACCGGCCCCGGCGGGGCGGAGACCTGGAGTTCGAAGATCTGGCCGTGATAGTGCATCAATGCGCTGCGGGCGAGCGCGCGCCGGGCGGGCGGAATGCCGTCCGCTTCCAGTTGCGCGTCCGCCTCGGCCTCCAGCGCAGCCCATGCGGCCTCGAGCGCGGCGGGGTCGGCACCGCGCAGGATGTGGCGGTGCGCATGGGAGTAGTGGTGTTCGACCTCGGCATGGAGCAGGCCGAACGACGAGAACAGGCCCGGCGACGGCGGCACCAGCACCTGCCGGACGGCAAGCTCCCGCGCCATGCCGGCGGCGAACAGCGGCCCGTTGCCGCCAAAGGCGAACAGCGCATAGTCGCGCGGGTCCCGCCCGCGCTCTGACGACACGGCGCGGATGGCGCGAATCATGTTGGACGCCGCGATGCGGTGGGCGCCGAGCGCGGCTTCCTCCGGCGCAAGCCCCATCGGCCCCGCAATGCGCCGCTCGAAGGCCTCGCGGGCGGCTTCGAAGTCCAGCTTGAGCGCGCCGCCGACGAGATGGTTCGGGTTGAGATAGCCCAGCAGCAGGTTGGCGTCGGTGAGCGTCGGCTCCGTCCCGCCCGCGCCGTAGCAGACGGGGCCGGGGTTGGCGCCGGCGCTTTCCGGCCCGACCAGCAGGGCGCCGGCGGCATCGAGGCGCAGCAGGGAGCCGCCCCCGGCGCCGACCTCCGCCAGGTCGATGGCCGGCGTCTTGACGACATAGCCCGCGCCGGTCATCAGCCGCGAGCCGGCGATGACGCCGCCGCCGACGCTGAACTCCAGCGCGCGCGAGACCTGGCCGCGCTCGACGATCGAGGCCTTGGCGGTGGTGCCGCCCATGTCGAAGGTGAGGATGTTGTCGAGTCCGGCGGCGCGGGCGAGCGCTTGCGCGCCGATGACCCCGCCCGCCGGGCCGGACTCGACGATGTGCATGGGCAGGCGGCGCGCCGCCTGGGAGGGCATCAGCCCACCGCTCGACTGCATCAGCAGCAGCGGCGCCCTGCTGCCGATATCGGCGAAGCCCTGCTCCAGCCCGGCCAGATAGCGCGAGACCACCGGCTTCAGGCAGGCGTTCACCACCGTTGTCGAGGTGCGTTCATATTCCTTGGCTTCCGGCAGCACGCGGTGGCTGACGCTGGTCTCGATCTCCGGCGCGAGGCGCGCGACGGCGGCGGCGACGGTTTCCTCATGCGCCGGGTTGGCGTAGCTGTGCAGCAGCGCCACGGCGATGGCCTCGACGCCTTCGTCGAGCAGGCGGCGAACCGCCGCTTCGGCCTCTTGCGGGTCGAGCGGTGTCTGGACCCGGCCCTCATGCGTCATGCGTTCGGCCACGGTGCGGCGCAGATAGCGCGGCACCAGCGGCGGCGGCTTTTGCCAGGCGATGTCGTAGAGGCGCGGCATTCGCAGGTTGCGGATTTCCAGGATGTCGCGGAAGCCCTCCGTGGCGATCAGCCCGGTCTTCGCGCCCTTGCCTTCGAGGATGGCGTTGGAGGCCACGGTGGTGCCGTGGCGCAGCTCGGCGATGTCCGGGCCGTCAAACGCGCCCTCGGCGATCAGCGCGGCGAGCGCCTCGACAATGGCGCGGGCATAGTCGTCCACGGAGGAGGACACCTTGCGCGTCAGCAGCCGCCCGTCCTCATGCAGGCAGACGATGTCGGTAAAGGTGCCGCCGATGTCGATGCCGAGGCGCCAGGAGGATTGCAAGCGCTCCGAATCAGTCATGATGTGCTGTATTCATTGGTATGTTCACATGCCCGATTCCCCGCAGGAGGAAGCCGAAGCGGTGCGGTTTCCATATGGCGGCCGTTTGATGCCGGTTTCACCGCCGACAGCGGGCGAAGGTCTCCTTGAGGTGCAGGCTGCGCATTGCGGGCCACTGTAACGCCCGATCCGCCGGACGTCATCCCGTTCGCGGGGAGACGGCCAGCGCCCGCGCATTTGCCTGCCTGCAGCGGTTCCCCGGATGCAGGCGGCAGGCTCGGCGGGGCCGACAGCAGAGCCGGCTAGTCGTCGCCAGGAGCTTCGTTCCGGACATTCCGGCCGGTGATGTAGTCGCGCATGAACCGCATTTCGCCGCGCAACTCGGCAAGCCCGGCCTCCAGGGAGCGGAGCCGCTGGTCAAACCCGTCCAAGCGCTTGTCAAACCCGTCCAAGCGTTTGTCAAACCCGTCCAGACGCTTGTTGATGCCGGACAGGCCGGTGAAAGTCACCGCCGCAAGCGCTGCGCCTACGCCAAGAATGCCGATCAGCTCGGGCGTCATGTGCATCTCCCTGCACGGGCAGTTCCGGGCCAATATAGCTGAAATCGGCTGTTTTGACCGCATTGGAGAGAACAGGGGCGGTGTTCTCCATCGGCGAGCTGTGCTTGCCGGCCGGACAAGGCGGAGCCGGGCGGCCCGTGCGGGCGCCGAGCCTGAGCCGGATGCCGCGCTCAGCGGGGCCGGCAGCAGAGCCGGCTAGTCATCGCCAGGAGCTTCGTTCCGGACATTCCGGCCGGTGATGTAGTCGCGCATGAACCGCATTTCGCCGCGCAGCTCGGCAAGCCCGGCCTCCAGGGAGCGGAGCCGCTCGTCAAATCCGTCCAAGCGCTTGTCAAACCCGTCCAGACGCTTGTTGATGCCGGACAGGCCGGTGAAAGTCACCGCCGCAAGCGCTGCGCCTACGCCAAGAATGCCGATCAGCTCGGGCGTCATGTGCATCTCCCTGCACGGGCGGTCCCGGGGTCAGTATAGCTGAAATCGGCTGTTTTGACCGCATCGGAGAAAACAGGGCGGTGCTCTCCATCGGCGAACTGTGCTTGGCCTGCCGGACAAGGCGGAGCCGGGCCGTGCGGGCGCCGGTGGCGCGGACGGCGGCAGGGGTTTCCTGCCGCCGCCTGCATTTCCGGTTCTCAGAACCTGGCGCCGAGCCTGAGCAGGACGCCGTGCTCGGCGGGGCCGGTTGCGCTCTCCCGGCGTTCCACCGCCAGGCTCGCCCGCACCAGGCCCTCGACCGCGAGGCCGCCGCGCAGATGGCGGGATGACGCCGCGTCGAGCGAGAACTCCGCCCAGGGGCGCAGGACATGCCAGCCGCCGAGCCGCGCGCCCCAGGACACACGACCGTCCAGACGCAGCGCGGGTTGTTCGGCGGCGGATATGTCGTCCGCATCGGTGAACGCGGCCAGAAGGCTGTCGCCGCCAACCGCTTCTGTGCCCCAGCCGGGCGAGAGCGTCAGCCCGAGGCCCGTCCCGCCGCTGTTCGGGCGCAGTGCGAGCACCGCCCGCACACCCTGCTCGCGCAGGCCCGTCAGCGCCGCATCGGCCTCATACCAGCGGCCCTCGAGGCCGGTCTCCCAGCGGCCCGAGACATGGGCGAGGCTGCCGGCAAGCTCCATGCCCTGCGCCGACTCCTCGCCGCCGTCCACCCGCGCGCTCGCCCGGAACGACGAGGTCAGCGCGCCGTCCCCGGAGGCATAGCGGCCTTCGAGGCCCATGCGCGTGCGGTGGACGAGGACATCCATCTCCTCGCCGCCCGAAGCCGCAAGCCTGGACCAGCCCGCATCGCCCAGCACCGTCAGGCTCAGGCCGTCCGCCTCGTAGAGCGGACGCTCCGCCCCCACAAGGCCCATGCTGAACCCGAGATCGCCCTCAAGCCGCGACGCCGCATCCGGCGCGGACGCCTCCGACCACTGGCTCGCAAACTGGCCCGCGCCCCAGCCGGCCAGGGTCCACAGCTCAAGGCCGCCGGCGAACAGGCCCCGCGCATAGGGATAGACCGCCGTCACCTCGCTCTCGACAAACCCCGAAGCATGGGTGCTGCCCCGCGACGACTGCCAGGATGTGGACGAATCGCTGCCCGCAAAGGCAAGACCCGCCGTCCAGCTCTCGCCGCGGCCCGCATCCATGCCCCAGAACAAGCTGCCCGATCCGTCGCCGGAGGCGCTGCCGCCGCCGCCCCAGAGCGTCAGCGCCACGCCCTCGCCGGAGGCGGCGCCGTCAGACGCAGACCCGTTCAGCGACATGGCGAAGCCCTGGCCCCGGACGCGCTCGCGCAGATCCCCGAAGCCGCCGGACCAGTCGCGGCTGTCCGCGCCGTCCCGGCGGATGTCAAGGCGGTGGCCGGCGAGACTCAGGCGGTCCTGCTGCTGCCCGACGGCCTGCGCGGCGCACTCGCCGAGGCTGTCCTCCAGCGGGCAGTCCCCCGGACCCGGCGCGCCGAACAGGCCGGCAAACGCTGTCAGCGGCGCGCTCCCGCTCTCCGTCGAGGAGAGGCGCCGCCCGATCACATCCGAGGCGTCCTCCAGCAGACGCCGCGCCTTCCCGGTCAGCGTCTTCTTCAGCATCTCCTGCGCGAGGCCGTTCGCCTCGCTCGAGGCCGTCCCCGCAGTCGCCGAGGCCCAGTTCGAGGCGAACAGGCGCGCGCCCTGCCAGTCGATCACGCTGCGCACGAACAGGCGGTAATCGCCCCCGGCTTCAAGCCCGGTGACTTCCGCTTCCGTTGCCCCGAAATCGGGCACGGCGGTCAGCAGGGTCTCGGGCGCCGTTGCACCGGTATCCGCACTCCAGCCGATCTCATAGGCGGCGTGCATGTTCTTCTTGCCGCCGATATTGGCGATGCTCCAGGAGAGCGTGAGCGCCGTCTGCGAGGCAGGCTCCGTCGCGGAAGCCTGCGCATTCTCGGGCGCGGATGCCGGAGAGGCGCCATAGACCATGTCGGAAGCCCCGCTGCAGGCGGCGTCCGAGATGGTCTCGCCGCAATAGCGCAGCTCGACCTCGAAGACCCGCCCGACGGCCAGATAGGAGCCTGTCGAGGCGCTCGCCGTGCCGTCCGCGACCGACACATTCCGGAGCGTTCGCCAGGGCGTGCGCCTTGCCCCCTCCTTCATGCTGCGCACGCGGTATTGGCTCTGCGCCGCCGTCCAGCCCGTATAGGCGGGCGGGGCGTCGAAGGAGAGGTCGAGCGTCTTCCACGAAGTCGCCGCCGTGGTGTTGGGCGCAACGCCCGTCGGCTTGGTGACCGGCGGCGCGACGGCGACGGTCAGCGTCTCCGCCGCCGTGCTGGCATTGCCGGCCGCGTCCTCTGCCGCGCCTGCGGCGACATCCACCGTCAGATTGCCCGCATAGCCCTCCTCCGGGGTGATCGTCGCTGTGTATGACGAGCCGGAGCCCGCAAGCTCCGAAGCCGCGCCATGCGCTACCGCGAGATCGTCAAGCGCAAAGCCGGTCACCGACTCGCTGAAGGTCACCGTGATGGAGAAGGGCGCCACCGCCGGGGTCTCCACACCATCGTCGAGGGCGAGCGCCGCCGTCGGCGCCACCGTGTCGGCGGCCGCCGCCGTGGCGGTGAAGGTCCGTGACGTCGATTGCCCGGCCGCGTCCGTCACCGTCCAGGTGAAGGCCTGGCTGCCCGCCGCCGCCGGCGTGCCGGAGAGCTTGCGGGTCTCGGTATCCACGGTGACGCCGTTCCACGCCGCCGGCGCGAGCGTGTAGGTGAGCGGGGGGGCTTGTGTGGACGCCTCGGGCAATGTCAGGGAGACGGCCGTGCCCACGGTCCAGGCCGGGTCCGCCGGCCCCTCGCCAACAAACACCGGAGCCGACCCCGCCACTGTGGCGGTGAACTCCAGCGAATCCGTGGCCCCCGCTTCGTCCGTCGCTGTCCAGGTGAAGGTATTGTGGCCCAGGCACAGCGGCGTGCCGGAGATCGTGCGGGTTGGGGCGTCGAACGTCAGGCCGCAACCGACCAGGAAGCCGGTGGATATCGGCGTCAGTTCATAGCTTACCGTGCCGGTGCCGCCGGTCGCTTCGGGAAGCACCAGATCCTCGATGGCTTCGTTCAGGGGCCAGACCTGATCCCCGGGTCCTTCCCCGAGCGCCAGCGCCGGCGCGCCCTCCGTGGTCGCCGTGGCCGAGGCCCAGGCGGAGGCGAACAGGCGGTTGCCCTCATGGTCGATCACGCTGCGCACGAACAGGCGGTATTCCGTGCCGGCGGTGAGACCGCTAACCTCCGCCGCCGTCTCTCCGAAGGCCGGAACCGTGTCCAGCAGGGTCTCCGGAGCTGCCGCGGCGGTGTCGGCGCTGTAACCGATCTCGTAAGCGGCGTGCATGTTCTTCTTGCCGCCGGTATTGGCGATGCTCCAGGCAAGCGCGAGCGCCGTCTGCGAGGCCGGATCGGCCGCCGATGCCTGGGCCGTCTCGGGCGCCGAGGCCGGCGAGGCCCCATACGCCATGTCCGAGGCCTCGCTGCAGGTGGCGTCCGACACCGTCGCGCCGCACCAGCGCACCTCCAGCTCGAAGATGCGGCCAACCGCCAGATACGACCCCGTCGAGGCGGTCACCTTGCCGTCCGCAACCGAGACGTTCTGCAGCGCCCGCCAGGGCGTGCGGTTGGCGCCTTCCTTCATGCTGCGCAGCCGGTACTGGCTGTTCGCCGCCACCCAGTCAGTGCCCTCCGCCGGCGCGTTGAAGGAAAGGTCCAGCGTCTTCCACGCCGTCGCCGCCGTGGTCGCGCCGGTCACATCGGTCGGGCGGTTGGCGGGCGGGGGCGCCGGGGGAGTCTCCGGCGTCGCCGTGATCGTGTCCGACCAGATGCCTTCCTCCTCGCCCGCCTTGGCGCGCACCCGGAAAGCGTAGGATGTGCCGTCCTCGAGGCCGGTGACGGTCGCCTCCTTGTCGGTGACCGTCAGCGTGCTGCCGTCGGCCCAGTCGGACCCCTCCACCGTGTAGCCGACCTCGTAGCTGTCCGGTGTCGGCGTCTCGCCGTCATCATCCTCGCTGAAGCTTCTGATGCTCCGGATGCTCCCGGTGTTCCTGACAGACAGGCCGTTGGCGTCCGGCTGCCCGTTCCCCGGATCCGCCGGCATCTGCCAATTCAGCTTTACCGAGCCGCTGGCCGACGACTTGGCCGAAAGGCCGGACGGGACGCCCATGCCGCCCGCGGTTGCCTCGAGGATATCCGACCAATCACCCTCACCGGCGTCGTTCCTCGCCCGAACCCGCACCTGATATGTGGTGTCGTTGGTCAACCCCTGGATGGTGTGATAGGTCACATATATTTGGTCCTTCGGCTGATCGGGATCGGGATCGGGGAAACTGCCATCCGTCCATGAGGATTGGCCGGACTCTCTGTACTCCACGTCGTAGCTGTATATTGTGTCGGTGAGGCCGTTCTCCGCCTGTGTAAGAGACCAGGCGGCCGAGATCGCCTTGTCGCCCGGCTTCAGGCGCTGGAGCGGCACCTTGGATGGTGTCACCTCCGGTATGGCGTTGACCCACTCATAGTAACCGTCACCCCAGTCGTTCATGCCCCGGACAAAGATGGTATAGGATGCGTGGCTGGCCAGACCGGTTAATTGGTGGCTTTCCTTGTTGTCCGTCGCGTCCGTGTCCTCCGTGTCCGTCCACGGGATTTCTTTTGGCGACCCGAATACCGAAGTGACCTTGATCTGATAACTATCGGCGCCATCGAGGGAATCCCAGGACACCAGCAGTTTCTTGTCCCCGTTTACCTTCGCCGCCAGGTTCTCCACCCATTTGAGGCGCCCGGGCTTCGTGGTGGCCTCAATGCCGACCGGCGGGTCGCTGTGGCCCGAATCATTTATGCCCCGGACCTCGAAATAATATGTCGTCCCGTCTTCCAGCTTCAGGAACTCCTGGGAACTGCCTGTAAGCTGCCATTCCACCTTGAGCGTCTTGCTATTGTCTGCGTTGACGACGTAAAGCTGGTATTGATGTCCAGAGTTGATGGTGTCGGAGCCCGGGGCGGCGGTCCAGGTAAACTTCAGCTCCCCAGACCCTTTCGTGTCCTTCTCCGCCTCCTCCAGGTTGGTGGGCGGCCCCGTAGGGGGCTCAAGCGTGCCCTGGACCGTTTCCGACTCCAGGCCGGGGACGGTGCCGTTCACGGCCCGGACCTGGATATCACGGGTGCTCTCCTCCGTTTCGCTCAGCCCGCCGATGATGTGCCACCGGCTACCGGACGTTTCCACCCAGTTGTCCTCCCAGGCTCCATTTGTCTCCTTGTAGCGGATCTCATGCTTCGTGGCGCCCGAGACTTCTGTCCATTGCACATATAACTTCCCCCACCCATTATAGCTCGCATACTGCATCGGCCCCGCCTTCAGCCCCGTCACCTGGCCCGGAGCCTGGGCCTCTGCCCCGCCGGCGAGCGGCAGGGCGGCAGCCAGCGCCAGCAGCAGCGCCGCGCCCCAGCGGAACACGCGCGCCGGGAGCAGCCGCCTGGCCGCCTGCTGTATCGGGCGGCGGTCGGAACGCCGGGATTTCAGAATACGGGGGGGGGGTGAACATACATAGGGTCAGCCTCTTCCGTGCCTGTAAAAAACGGGGGGGCGGCGGATATACCGATCCCCAACAAACCCTCCCCTACCCTTGGCGCGCGACCCTGTCAAGAAAATAGCGCCTCGGCCCGTGTCCCGGTTCAGCATTTGGACCCGTTGCCGCGCGCTCCCTGTCGCCCCCGCGCCGCGCCGCTTACACCGCCTCCCCTGTCGTCACCCCGGCCGGAGCGCAGCGGAGAGCCGGGGTCCATCCTCCGCCGTTTCGGCCCTGCGGAAGGATCGGAGGCTGGGCCCCAATGGTGTGGACGCCTCCTTCCGCCGGCATCGCATTGTGCCAAGGTAGCGGTGTCGAACAACAACCCTACGGGAAGGAGACATCCACATGAGTGAAGTTAGCATGATCGGGATCGATCTGGCGAAGAACAGTTTTCACCTGCACGGGGCGGGTTCGGACGGTTCGGTGGCCTTCCGGCGCAAGCTGTCGCGGGGTCAGGTTTTGAAGTTTCTGGCCTCCCGTCCCCGCTGCACGGTGGCGATGGAGGCGTGCGGGAGCGCCCATTACTGGGGCCGTGAGATTGGCAAGCTGGGTCATGTTGTGAAGCTGATCCCGCCGGTTTATGTGAAGCCCTTTGTGAAGCGCCAGAAGAACGATGCGGCGGATGCGGAGGCGATCTGCGAGGCGGCGCAGCGTCCGACCATGCGTTTTGTTGCGGTGAAGAGCACGGAGCAGCAGGTGGGGATGATGCAGTTCGGGGTTCGCGATCTTCTTGTGCGCCAGCGCACGCAGACGATCAACGCGCTGCGGGGCCATCTGGCGGAGTTTGGTGTGATTGCGCCGAAGGGCCCGGTTCATGTTCGCCGTCTTGCGGGGGCGGTTTCGGACCCCGAGACGGAGCTTCCGTTGCGGGCGCGCGAGTTGGGTGGTGTGCTGCTGGAGCAGATTGCCGAGTTGGACCGGAAGATCGCGGAGCAGGAGAAGGCGTTGCGCGCGGCGGCGCGGGAGGATGAGGAGGCGCGGCGGTTGATGAGTGTGCCGGGTGTGGGTCCGGTGACGGCGCTGGCGCTGCAGGCTCTGGCGCCGCCGCTTGCGAGCTTCCGCCGGGGCCGGGATTTCTCGGCCTGGCTGGGCCTTGTGCCGCGCCAGCACACGAGCGGGGGCAAGCCTCGGCTTGGCAAGATATCGAAGATGGGTCATCGGGAGCTGAGGCGTCTTCTGGTGGTCGGGGCGATGTCGGTGATCCGGAACACGGTGTGCTCCGGCCGGGCGCCCGAGCTGTGGCTTGCGCGGTTGCTTGTGCGCAAGCCGAGGAAGCTGGCCGCGGTGGCGCTTGCCAATCGCATGGCGCGCATTCTGTGGGCGCTGGCGGTGAAGAAGGACAGTTACCGGGTTCCCGCAACCGGCTGAACAGGGAGCCCGGCGCGCTGTCCCCGGAGCGGACCGGCAGGACCGGAATGCAGGCAGGCCTAGGCAGGGGGTAAGGGTAAACGGTCAATGAGACGGGATCGGGAAAACCAGCTTGATCCGGGGTGCTCTCAAGCACGTGGCCCCGTATTGGACCCGGTCCGCGTATCTCCATACAGGCCCGCGGCGCTCACAAGGCCGCACAAAGAGGCCGGACACACGACTGCGCCTGACCGCAGCTCCCCAAACCATGCCAAAAATCTGCTTGCATCCAGGGAGGCGTCCACACACGGCTCAAGGCCGGGGCGACAGGGGAGCGCGCGGGGCGACAGTAGGGGGTCCGGGGCAACGCCGGGGCGTTCGGGGCGGCGGGCAGGGCCTCTCAGGCCCCTGGCTGACTCTGCCAGAGGAACGCGAATGTCAAACGGAGACACAGCCGCGCCTCAGCCCGAGTCCCGGTTCAGCATGCCTCGTTACTGCGCGCATCGGCCTCGTTACTGCGCGCATCCGTCGCCTCCGTGCCGCGCCGCTTGTATCGCCTTCCTTTCGTCACCCCGGCCGGAGCGCAGCGGAGAGCCGGGGTCCATCCTCCGCCGTTTCGGCCCTGCGGAAGGATCGGAGGCTGGGCCCCGATGGTGTGGACGCCTCCTTCCGCCGGCATCGCAGTGTGCCAAGGTAGCGGTGTCGAACAACAACCCTACGGGAAGGAGACATCCACATGAGTGAAGTGAGCATGATCGGGATCGATCTGGCGAAGAACAGTTTTCACCTGCACGGGGCGGGTTCGGACGGTTCGGTGGCCTTCCGGCGCAAGCTGTCGCGGGGTCAGGTTTTGAAGTTTCTGGCCTCCCGTCCCCGCTGCACGGTGGCGATGGAGGCGTGCGGGAGCGCCCATCACTGGGGCCGTGAGATTGGCAAGCTGGGTCATGTGGTGAAGCTGATCCCGCCGGTCTATGTGAAGCCCTTTGTGAAGCGCCAGAAGAACGATGCGGCGGATGCGGAGGCGATCTGCGAGGCGGCGCAACGTCCGACCATGCGTTTCGTTGCGGTGAAGAGCGCGGAGCAGCAGGTGGGGATGATGCAGTTCGGGGTTCGCGATCTTCTTGTGCGCCAGCGCACGCAGACGATCAACGCGCTGCGGGGCCATCTGGCGGAGTTTGGTGTGATTGCGCCGAAGGGCCCGGTTCATGTTCGCCGTCTTGCGGGGGCGGTTTCGGACCCCGAGACGGAGCTTCCGTTGCGGGCGCGCGAGTTGGGTGGTGTGCTCCTGGAGCAGATTGCCGAGTTGGACCGGAAGATCGCGGAGCAGGAGAAGGCGTTGCGCGCGGCGGCGCGGGAGGATGAGGAGGCGCGGCGGTTGATGAGTGTGCCGGGTGTGGGTCCGGTGACGGCGCTGGCGCTGCAGGCTCTGGCGCCGCCGCCTGCGAGCTTCCGCCGGGGCCGGGATTTCTCGGCCTGGCTGGGTCTTGTGCCGCGCCAGCACACGAGCGGGGGCAAGCCTCGGCTTGGCAAGATATCGAAGATGGGCCATCGGGAGCTGAGGCGTCTTCTGGTGGTCGGGGCGATGTCGGTGATCCGGAACACGGTGTGCTCCGGCCGGGCGCCCGAGCCGTGGCTTGCGCGGTTGCTTGCGCGCAAGCCGAGGAAGCTGGCCGCGGTGGCGCTTGCCAATCGCATGGCGCGCATTCTGTGGGCGCTGGCGGTGAAGAAGGACAGTTACCGGGTTCCCGCAACCGGCTGAACAGGGAGCCCGGCGCGCTGTCCCCGGAGCAGACCGGAATGCAGGCAGGCCGAGGCAGGGGGTAAGGGTAAACGGTCAATGAGACGGGATCGGGAAAACCAGCTTGATCCGGGGTGCTTTCAAGCACGTGGCCCCGTATTGGACCCGGTCCGCGTATCTCCATACAGGCCCGCGGCGCTCACAAGGCCGCACAAAGAGGCCGGACACACGACTGCGCCTGACCGCAGCTCCCCAAACCATGCCAAAAATCTGCTTGCATCCAGGGAGGCGTCCACACACGGCTCAAGGCCGGGGCGACAATAGGGGGGCCGGGGCGACAGGGGAGCGCGCGGGGGTGACAGGGGGGCCGGCAGGCTCCGCCCCGCGCCTCCGGCGGGTTCAGCCGCGCATGGCAGCGAAGCCTGTTCTGGCGGCCTGGAGCAGCAGGGTTGCGTCTGTGCCGTAGCAGATGAAATCGACGCCCTCGCCGATCAGCCGCCGGCCTTCCTCCGGAGAGCCGACCAGGCGGCCGATGCTCTTGCCCTCGGCATGGGCGGCGGCCACGATGCGCGCATGGGCGGCGATGAAGTCCGGATGGTCGAACGCGCCGGGAACCCCCAGGCTGCAGCTCAGGTCGAAATGGCCGATCCAGAGCAGGTCGGTTTCCGGCAGGGCGGCGATGGCCTCGACATTCGCCACGCCCTCGGCCGTCTCGATCAGCGGGATGCAGACGGTGCGGGCATTGGCGGCGGCGAGCGCGGCTTCCGCCGGGCCGCCGGCATAGCGGTCATGCGCCACGCCCAGCGCGACGCCGCGAATGCCGGCCGGCGGGTATTTCATGAAGCCGGCGAGCCGCTGCACCTCCGCCGCGGAGCCGGCCATCGGCAGCAGCAGGCCCTCCGCCCCGGCGTCGAGCGCGGTTGCGATGTCCGCATAGGCCTTGCCGGGCTGACGCACGAAATGGGGCATTCCGGCGGCTTCCAGATAGCGCAGGATGCGCTTCAGCCCCTCAATGCCGATGCCGCTGTGCTCGCAATCGACAAACACGAAATCGGCCCCGGCGGCGCGGTAGATATGGCCGATGCCGGGGCTCTCGAACTCCATGATGCAGGCTCCGAGCTTGACGCCCCGATGCCCCGCCATTTCTTTCAGGCTCGTCATTGCGGCTCCCTCCCTGCAGGCCCGGATGCTACGCTATCCCGGAAGGCGGAACCGGGACAAGGACAGGAGAAGCCATGACGGCGCAGTATGATTTCACGAACCGGACGGCGGTTGTCACGGGCGGGGCGCGCGGCATCGGCCTCGCCATTGCGCGCCGGCTCCACCGCGACGGCGCGGCCGTGGCGGTGTGGGACCTGGACAGCGCGGCGGGCGAAGCGGCGGCGGCCGGGCTTGGCGCGCGCGCCGCGGCCGTCGCCGTGGATGTCACGGACTACGCCGCCGTGGAAGCCGCGCTGGCCGAGACCGAGGCCCGGCTGGGGCCGGTGTCGATCCTCTGCAACAATGCCGGCATCGCCGGGCCCAACAAGACGACCTGGGACTATTCGCTGGAGGAGTGGCATTCGGTCATCGATCTGGACCTGAACGGGGTCTATTACGGCTGCCGGGCCGCTGTGCCGGGCATGATCGCGCGCGGCTACGGGCGCATCGTCAACACGGCGTCGATCGCCGGCAAGGAAGGCAACCCCAACGCGCCCGCCTACAGCGCCGCCAAGGCCGCGGTGATCGGCCTCACCAAGTCGCTCGCCAAGGAGACGGTGGCGACGGGCGTGCTGGTGAACTGCGTGGCCCCGGCGGCGGTGGAAACGGATATTTTCAGCCAGATGACGGAGACGCATATCGAGATGATGCGCTCCAAGATCCCGATGGGCCGCTTCGGCACGGTGGAGGAGGTCGCCAATATGGTCGCCTGGCTCTGCTCCACCGAATGCAGCTTCCAGACCGGCGCCGTCTTCGACGTCTCCGGAGGCCGGGCGACCTATTAGAGGGGCGGGGCTCTCAAGCCCCCGTCCGGGCCTGCCAGGGAAACGCGGATTTCAGACCGGGGCGCTACCGGGCGGCGCGTCATGTTGCGGCCGGCGGGCCGGCGGCGTAAGGTGCTGTGTCCCGAACGGCGGATGGAGCGGTGACGCCGGAGACGATCGCGATACTGGCCGTCGGCGCCGCAGTGGCCGGCCTTGTCTGGCAAAGCCAGCGCGCCTTGCGCGCCGATCTGGGCGGCCGGATGGACCGGATGGAAAGTACGGTCCGGGAGCAAGGCGCCCGAATGGACCGGATCGAAACTGCGGTCAATGATTTGGGCGCCCGGATGGACCGGATCGAAACTGTGGTCCGGGAACAGGGCGAACGCATTGCGCGGATCGAAACTGTGGTCAACGATTTGGGCGCCCGGATGGACCGGATCGAAACTGTGGTCCGGGAGCAGGGCGGCCGGATGGACCGGATGGAAAGCACGATGCGGGAGCAGGGCGAACGCATTGCGCGGATCGAGGGAATGCTGCACCTGCATTTCGGCCGCAACGAAGCCCCCGCCGAATAAACCTGCCCTGCCTCCAATGGAAACGCAGGCACATATCCATAGACTGGTAACCCGCCGGACTTCGGGCAGACAGAACAGTCAATCAGAAATTGATCGGCGGCGGCATCTGGTCCCATGTCCTGCCATCGAGTGTCCTGCCGGTCCGTTTCTTGAACACACCGCCCCACTGCTTGAAGAAGAACGGGACCTCATTGCTTACACAGTTGTCCCGTATGCTGCGCACCCACGCCGCGTTCATGGGCCGTGCGCCCGGCCCTGACTCACCGCCGGCGATCACCCAGTCGATACCGTCCAGCGGCAGGTCCGGCAACGGCCCGAGCAGCGGTTCGAGCGACAGAAATTTCACGGCCGCGCCGGTTTCCTTGAGCGGGTCGAGCCGCCCTGCCCACCGTTGGGCCTCGATACTCGTTCCGAGCCAGATATTGGGCGCCCAGCGCAGCCGCCTGTCCAGCTGGACAACCCGGCTCGGGCGCTTGGTCAACACCTGAAAGGTGTGCCAGGAGGCGCGGTTCATGACCGTGAAAACCGCCTCGATGAAGGCCGTCGGCACCGACTGGTGAAACAGGTCGGACATCGAGTTCACGAACACCAATTGCGGCCGCCGCCAGCCAAGCGGCGCCTCGAGAACGGATTCGTGGACCGTGACCGAGAAACCGTTTGCATATTTGTCAACGCCCATGCGCTGGAGCCTGCGCGACATGCGCTCGGCATAGCAATGCTTGCATCCATGGCTGATCTTCGTGCACCCGGTAACCGGGTTCCACGTCGCCTCGGTCCATTCGATAGCGGAGCCTGCGGCCATAGTTACAGCTTCTCCAGAATATGCCACGCGATCCGTTTGGCAGGACCGATTCCCTTTGGATGCCCGACACAGAACAGGAAGTCGAAGAGTGGGGATCCCTGAGAAGTCTTCAGCTCCCGCGATTGCTCGAGATATCTGTCTCCGAACAGACTGCGAAGCTTGCCCTTGTAGATCTTGCAAAGACCGTCGATACCAGGCGTCCTTTCGTAGTCGAGATTGCCGAACAGGGATTGCTGCGGATTTTCGCGATACAGATCCCTCCAGCTCTCATCGCCGAACACATCCGTGAGCCGTTCGACCCATTCGAGTGAAATATCGTCTGGCCGCCTCGTTGTCGGAAGCATCCGCGCGATGGCGGAAACGGGGAACAGTATCCAGGTGTCGAGGACTTCATAGCTCGCGATTTTCTCGATCGTTGACCATCTGACCTGTGTGGCGAACGGGTCGAGAAACAGCACACCGCGCCATTGCCGCCAGTCTTCGTCCAAATCCGACAGGAATGTGTTTGCTTCCGTATTCTTGATGACAATGTTCCTGCCGGGATAGCCCGTTTGCAACCTCTTCAGCTCCGCACTGCGGCGGGGGCTTTTCTCGACGAAGACCAGCCTGTCGAAGGGCTTGTCGACGATACTGGCTGCGCGCGCGGCGGAACCAAGGATAAATTCCTGCTCGTCATCATCTGCGGGCGCGACCCGGCCCGTGCCGGCAAAGGCGTCGATATACATGAGCCTGAACGGCTGGCTTTTCAGCGCCGTCGTATAGGCGTCGAGATACTTCTCGAGTATGCCGAGTTTCTCCAAAGTCCAGGGGCCGCCGAAAGCGGGAGCAGGACCGGGCATCATTCCAGCTCCGCGGTTCTGATAGCGGTGTTCTCCTCGATCCGCGCATGGCGGCCTGCCGCGAAGCCGCCGGTCGGTTCGTCGAGGAGATGCCGCTCACACATTCTGTTGACCTCTTTCTGTTGACCTCTCCTTACCGGATTCTCGTACGGATGACCTCCCTGTTGCCCGTATATTCCTCTACCGGGAATATAGTCAAGTGTTCTTTTTAAGTTCCGAGTTCGCCGGCTGCATCTTTGCGAAAGCCCTGCCCCCGCCCTCCCGGCAACAGAAGAAACCCCTCGTCCCCTTTGGGGGAGAGGGCAGGATGAGGGGGCCGGTGTTTCGGCTGGCGCTGGCGGTGTTTGTGGAGGGGAAGACCCCTCACCCCGGCCCTTCCCCTGCATGGGGAGGGAGGATGCGGCGGCTCGGCCCCTGCCCTTACACCGGCGTGTCGCCGCAAATGGTGACGCGGTGCATGATGCGGGTTTCGCCCGGATAGTCGTCCAGTGCGTAATGCTGGGTGCAGCGGTTGTCCCAGAACGCGACCGACCCCTCCTCCCAGCGGAAGCGGCACTGGAACTCCGGCCGGATGGAGTGGCCGCGCAGATAGTCCAGCAGCGGCGCGCTCTCCGCATCCGTCAGCCCGTCGAAATACTGGCAGTGGCCGCCGATATAGAGCGCCCTGCGGCCGGTCTCCGGATGGGTGCGGACCACCGGATGCGAGGAGGTGGTCTGCACATTGCCGGGGTCCTTGACCTGCATCGAGGTGCGCCCGGCATACATCTCCCGGCGCGACTTGCCGCCGGCGCTCTTGAAATTGTCGCCGACCGATATGGCGCGCAGGCCGTCCAGCGTCTTCCGAAGCCCCTCCGAAAGCGTCTCGTAAGCGAGATACTGGTTGGTGAACAGCGTGTCGCCGCCCCTGGACGGCACCTGCTTGGCGTAGAGAATGGTGCCCATGGCGGGCTGCGGCGAGAACATCTGGTCCGAATGCCAGGCGCCGCCGAAATTCCGCGTGTCCGCCGGCGTCTTGCGGATCTCCAGCAGCTCCGGCCAGTCATCCATGCCCTTCATGAAAGGATGCAGGTGAATATCCCCCCAGCGGCGCGCGAAGCCGAGCTGCTGGTCCGGCGTCATGTCCTGCCCGCGGAAGAAGATCACCAGATTTTCATGCAGCGCCCGGCGGATCTCGGCGAAGGTCTCCGCATCCACATCCGTCAGATCCACGCCGCCCACCTCGGCGCCGAGCGCGCCGGCCACGGGCTTGACCTCGATACGCCGGAACCCGGTCATGGCACCTCTCCTTCCCTTCTTTCCCGCATGAGCCTATATCGGTTCCGATTGACGGTCCATGCCTGCCGCAACGGGGAAACCGCGCCCATGCTCACGCCCGAAATGACGGCGCTGATCCGCGAACACCCGCTGGCGCTGGTGGCGACGGTGACGCCCGAAGGTCTGCCCGCCGTGTCGCCCAAGGCCACGGTCGTGGTGCTGGACGCGGCGCGGCTCGCCTTTTCCGACCTGCGCTCGCCCGGCACGAAGCGCAATCTCGCCGCCTGCCCGGCCTGCGAACTGGTCTTTGCCGATGTCTTCCGGCGCAAGGCGGTGCGCCTCGGCGGCCAGGGCGCATATCACGCGCGCGGCACGGCGGAATGCGACGCCCTGCTCCCTCACTTCGCCGTCTGGGAAGACCTGCAGCCCCGGATGCGCGGGATTTTCGAGATCAGCGTCGCCCGCGCCGAAATGGTGCTGTCGCCGGCCTATGATGTCGGCGCCGAGGCAGACGCGCTCGCCGCCGAATGGCTCGCCCGCTACCGCCGCCTCCTCGAAGGCTGAACGCGCCCCGCCGTCAGCCGCCCGCCTCGAACTCGGCGAGCAATTTGGCTGCGCGCTCGCCGACAATGCGGTCCAGCGCGTCCCTGGCCGGCGCGGCCAGGGCCTGCCGCAGCAGGCTGCGCGCGCGGTCCTTGTCCCCGTCCAGCACCATCAGGGCGCGCGCATATTCAAACAGCGGCCGCCGCGCGCCCGGCGCGCGTGCGACCGCCTGCTCGAACAGTTCGTAAGCCGTTTCCTCGCGCGCGCCGTAAACGATCCGGGCCATGAAGGAGCCGGCGGCGTCCACCACCTGCGTATGCCACAGGGCCATGCCGATCCTCGCCTGCAGCGACTCGGGGTCCAGCGCCAGGGCGCGGTCGAGCGTGTCGCGAATCTTCTCCCCATAGCCGCGCTCGCTGGCTTCGGTGACGCTCAGCGTCTGCCCGTGGCGGCCCATGACGCGGGCCGCCGCGATATGGGCAGCGGCTTCATCCGGGCCTGCCGCAACCGCCCGCTCCGCCAGCCTGAGCGCCCGCTCGAACAGGGCCGCCCGGTCCGGCCGTGCGGCCAGATAAAACGCCTGCATCGCCAGCGCTTCGGCCGCGAGCGCCAGGCCCTGCACGCTGCCGGCTGTCTCCGCCATGCCGGCGGCTTCGACAAACCGCCCCTCCGAAAAGGCCGTGCGGGCATCCTCCAGCGGCCCGGCCGAAACCGGCAAGGCCGCCAGCACGGCAAATAACATGACCGCCGCCGCCCGGAAGCGGGAAAGGCGAAGGGAAGGGACGTATCGGTTCCGCATGGGGCTCGCGGCAACTTACATGAAGCAAGCCGGGGAAGGGAAGCGGCAGAGGAAGTTGGTCATGTCTCCGTTTGCAAGGAAGGCGCGTGCCGGCGGGTTTTTCGGAAGGCGCCTCCGCGCCGCGCCGCTTGCATCGCCGCCCTTGTCGCCACCCCGGCCGGAGCAGAATGGAGCGCCGGGGTCCATCCTCCGCCGTTTCGTCCCTGCGGAAGGATCGGAGGCTGGGCCCCGGCTCAAGGCCGGGGCGACAACAGGGGGGTCGGGGTGACAGGGGAGCGCGCGGGGGTGGCAGCGGGTCCGGGGCAGTGCCGGGGCGTTCGGGGCGGCGGGCAGGGCCTCTCAGGCCCCTGGCTGGCTCTGCCAGAGGACAGAAAAATTCTTCTACCGTGCATGCTTCAAAAGCAATGTTTGCATGTTCATTGTCCGCATTTCCCAGGAAGCGTTCGAGTTGATCGTTGAGAGCTTGCATGTTGATCCACTTACGATAGTGGAAATACCGCTTTTCAATGCGATTGTCTCCTTTCTGTTGGCCACCGAGTATGACATTGGCAGTTCGCTCTTGCTGTACCCGAACTGCGGGCTGGGCTTCCCGTACCAACGCTCGAAACACCCGTTCCTGGTACTTGAGAGACGGACAATCTCGCTTCATGTTCCGGCCCCCTTCAAGAGCATACGCTGCTCACGTTCTCGTACCAGCGCCCTTGTGCGCTCCTTTATGGACTGCAGATTGGTTCGGTCCGGTGCTGCCAGCTACCTCTCGCCTAGATACTCGTCGAGCATCGCATAATGCAGCACGACTGCATCCAGCCCCAGCTGCTTCGCGATCGAGATGAATCCCTTGGGGAAGTATCCGGCCGCCACCAGTTCGACCCCATCCCTCAGAGTAGCCGTTCTAGCTTCCTCGATAAGCCTAACAATAGCTTCGTGTGCACAATTGTCCCGCACTGACGCTCTGGGCACCCCAAGTGTCAACGAGGTGAGATCATTCATACCGAGTACGACCCTCATCACCCCCTCTCTCAAAAACTCGGGCAGGCACAAAATAGCAGACGGGATCTCGGCCATCATGCCGAATTTGTTTTTGAACTTCACCTTCTCCAACTCTCGCCTCCCGAATTGGATCTCCTCTATGCTGTGTACGAATGGGAACAGTATATTTAAATTCGAGTGACTTCCTGCAACCTCCGCGATAACCTCTAGCTCCATCCGGAAGGCCTCAGGGTACCTTACTGCACGCCGAATTCCCCGCAAACTAAGAATTGGATTTCTATCTCCGTCTATGATGTGGTCAACTCCCCTCAGCACATTCGCTTCCGATGCCTCCAGCTCAATAGTTCGATACCACACCGGACGGCCGTCCATTTTACTGCACACGTCGTCCAGATATTTGCGGAGGGCTTCTTGGCACTCCGGGACTGTGATATAGTTGTCATGCCGCCGGCAATTGTACTCACCGCGTATTAATCCTACGGCGGCAAAACCCGCAAACAACTCCTTCGGCACGCGTTCAAAGCTCAGGGCAAGCTCCATCATTGAGCATCTCTCCTGCCGTTTGTGGTGTCGATGACTAGCCCGGATTTCTCACAATGTTGAGTGCATCGGGGTTCTGCATATGAGAAAGTTCTTTTGCGACAAAGGCTTGATCATATGCAGAGGGGTTCCCCGATGCCGGCAGAGTGTAGTCTGGGAGCGATGCGTTTTGCACGCCTTAAAGGGCGCGAGGTTGTAGCTGATTTTGGCGGTGGTGTGCTGACGTCGAACACCGGCGCGTTGCTGCTGGGGGCGACCGACCGGGCGATCGGTCTGGTGGACCGGTTTGCGGCGTGCTTTTCGGATGGCCGCACTGCGGATCGTGTTGTGCACGATGTTGCGACCCTGGTGGGCCAGCGCGTGTTTGCCATTGCGCTGGGCTACGAGGACCTGCTGGATCACGACGAGTTGCGCCACGATCCGGCGCTGGGTGTGGCGCTTGGCCGGCTTGAGGGGCGTCGTCGGGACTGTGCGCCGCTGGCCGGCAAATCGACGCTGAACCGTCTGGAGCATGCGCTCGAGGGCACGCATCGCTATCGCCGCATCGGCCACGACGCCGGCGCGATTGAGGCGTTGTTCGTCGATCAGTTTCTCGACGCTCATGAGCAGGCGCCGGCGCGTCTGGTGCTTGATCTGGACGCCACTGACGACCCGCTGCACGGGCGTCAGGAGGGGCGGTTCTTCCACGGTTACTACGATTGCTACTGCTATCTGCCGCTCTACATTTTCTGCGGCGACCATCTCCTGGCGGCAAAGCTGCGGCGGGCGAATAGTGACGCCAGCGCCGGCGCGCTGGAGGAGGTGGCGCGTATTGTCGGGCAGATCCGCGCCCGCTGGCCGGCAGTGGAGATCGTGCTGCGCGCAGATTCGGGCTTCGCCCGCGAGGCCCTGATGGCGTGGTGCGAGGACAATGGCGTCGATTATGTCTTCGGTCTGGCACGCAACGCGCGCCTGACGGCCCGCCTGCACCCGGCCCTGGAGCGGGCCGGGGCGCGCTGGCGCAAGAGCGGCCAGCCGGCCCGCCTGTTCACCGAGTTCCGCTATCGCACCCTGAACAGTTGGTCGCGCCAGCGCCGTGTCGTCGGCAAAGCCGAGTGGCTGGCGTCAACCCGCGCTTCCTCGTCACCTCGCTGAACCCGACCACCATCGACCGGCGGACCCTCTACGAAAAACTCTACTGCGCGCGCGGCGACATGGAGAACCGTATCAAGGAATGCCAGCTCGACCTCTTCGCCGACCGCAGCTCGGCCCACACCATGCGCGCCAACCAACTCCGCCTCTGGTTCGCCTCCATGGCCTATGTGCTGCTCTCGGCACTCAGACGCATCGCCCTCGCCGGAACCCGCCTCGCCAAAGCCACACGCCGATCCATACGCCTCAAGCTCCTCAAGATCGGCGCACAGATGCGCCTCAGCACACGACGCATCCGCTTCGCCATGGCCTCCGCCTGCCCCCACGCCGACGTCTTCACCCTCGCACACCAGCGATTATCCACCTGACCCCAGAGCAAGGGGACCAACCGAACCCGCCCGACAACAACACGGACACAAGACCCCAAATCACACCGCGCCAACAGCGCAAACACCCTCCCTGCGCGCCCCAACACAGACAACACCGCTATGCCAGACAAAACCCCCAACTCACTACACAAATGCAGCCCGTGAGAAATCCGGGCTAGTAGATCATGACCAAGTGGTATCCCCGGCAACGCGAATGTCAAACGGAGACACCGCCGCGCCTCGGCCCGTGTCCCGGTTCAGCATTCGGCCTCGTTGCCGCGTTCACCCTGTCGCCCCGGCCTTGAGCCGGGGCCCAGCCTCCGATCCTTCCGCAGGGCCGAAACGGCGGAGGATGGACCCCGGCTCTCCGCTCCGCTCCGGCCGGGGTGACGACAAGGGCGGCGATGCAAGCAGCGCGGCACAGAGGCGCCTTCCGAAAAACCCGCCGCCTCGGACCCCCTGTCACCCCCGAAGGCGGGGGTCCATCCCGGATACGCACCGCCGTCGCAGGTGGTGGAGAATGGATAAACCGTCCGAGGCTGCGGAGAGAATCAGAGCTGGGCCCCGGCTCAAGGCCGGGGCGACAGGGTGCGCGCGGCAACGAGTCCGAATGCTGAACCGGAACACGGGCCGAAGCGCGGCGGTGTCTCCGTTTGGCATTCGCGTTCCTCCGGCAGAGTCAGCCAGGGGCTTGAGAGGCCCGGCCCACCGCCCCGAACGCCCCGGCGCCGCCCCGGACCCCCTGTTGTCGCCCCGGCCTTGAGCCGGGGCCCAGCCTCCGATCCTTCCGCAGGGCCGAAACGGCAGAGGATGGACCCCGGCTCTCCGCTCCGCTCCGGCCGGGGTGACGACAAGGGAGGCGATACAAGCGGCGCGGCACGGAGGCGCCTTCCGAAAAACCCGCCGGCACGGGCCTTCGTTGCAAACGGAGACACGACCGCTGTTTCAACAGGCCGGACATTCTGACGCGCAACGGCTATAGTTTCCCGGCAACACATGAAAGCGCAGCACCGGACCGCGTGCGGCGGCAGGGTCCGGCGGGGAAACAAGCGCGGGAAAAGGAGAGGGCGCATGGCGAACGCGACAGAAAAACCCGGTTTTCGCGTATTGCGGAGGCTGGCTTCCGGACCGCCTGTTCTTGCGCCCCGCATTGCGGCGCCGCTTGCCGTTCTCGCGGCGTTTTTTGTTCTGCTGTATCCGGATACCGCGCGCGCCGCGGCCGACGCCGGGCTGAAATTCGTTCTCGACAGCTTCGCGTTCCTCGTCTGGGGCGTGCTTGTGATGTGGATGTGCGCCGGATTCACCATGCTGGAATCCGGGTCGGTCCGCACGAAGAATGCGTCTGTCATCTGCCTGAAGAATATCGGCCTGTATTCGATCGCCGGGCTGACCTACTACCTCCTCGGCTACAACCTCATGTATGTCGGCGTCGAGGAGGGGAGCTGGATCGGGTCGTTCTCGTTCCTCTACAGCACCACCGGAGATGAAATCGCCCTGCTCGGGGGCAATGCGGAGGCCGAGGCGGCGGTCGTCGAAAACGGTTACGCCACGATGTCCGACTGGTTCTTCCAGATGGTCTTCGTGGCGACCACGGCCTCGATCGTCTCCGGAACCCTGGCGGAGCGGGTCAAGCTGGTCTCGTTTTTCGTCTTTGTCGCCATATTGACGGCCATCATCTATCCGATCGTCGGCGCCTGGACCTGGGGCGGCGGCTGGCTCAGCGCGATGGGCTTCCAGGATTTCGCAGGCTCGACCATCGTCCACTCGACCGGCGGATGGGCGGCGCTTGCCGGCGCCCTGATCGTCGGGGCGCGGAAGGGCAAGTTCCGCGCGGACGGCACGGTGAAGACCACGCCGCCGTCGAATGTGCCGGTCGTGACGCTCGGCGTCTTCATCCTGTGGCTCGGCTGGTTCGGTTTCAACGGCGGCTCGCAACTGGCGCTCGGCAGCGTTTCGGACGCCGTCGCGCTGGCCAACATTCTTGCCAATACCAACCTCGCCGCCGCCGCGGGCGTCCTGACCGCGATTGCCCTGTCGCGGCCGATACTCGGGCGCGTCGATCTGCTCGCGGGCCTGAACGGCGCCATTGGCGGCCTTGTGGCGATCACCGCGGGACCGGATATCGTCGAACACCACTGGGCGGTGATTATCGGCCTGGTCGGCGGCGCGGTCACCGTCGCCGGGTTGCGGGTCATGGAAATGCTGAAGGTGGACGATGTCGTGGGTGCGGTCCCGGCGCATCTGTTCGCCGGCATCTGGGGCACGTTGGCGGTCTGCATCGCCGCGGGCGGCAATGTGCTGGTCCAGCTTACGGGGATTGTGGCCATCGGCGCGTTTGTGTTCGTCGCATCGCTGGCCGTGTGGATGGTTCTCGAACGCACGCTGGGCGCCAGAGTGTCCGAAACGGTCGAAGAGCTCGGCCAGGACGCCGCCGAGCTCGGCATCGAGGCCTATCCGGAATTCGTGCTGATGCCGGAGGAGATAGACGACTGAACCGCGGCGCAGGGCGCAGGCTCCTGCCCGGCCGTGCTGCGAAGCGCGGCCGGGCCAGGGACTGCGGCGCAGCGGCGCTGAAAGCGCTGAAAGGCCTGCCTCCCGAAGACCGTCCTCCCGAAGACCGTGCATGGCCTGCCGGCCGGCGCGGCCCTTCTGTCAGACCATGCCGGCTTCCGCGCGGGGGTTCGCGGCGGCGCGGTCTTCGGCGGCTTCGGCAAGTCTCGGGTCGGGATCCCGGGGAAGTTGGATCATCACCCGCAGAATCTGGTCGCCGCGCGCGCCTCCGTCGGGATCCGGCACGCCCCTGCCCCGCAGCCGGAGCCGGGCGCCGGAACTCGTCATCGGCGCGATCCGCACCGCCACCGGACCGTCCAGCGTCGGCGCACGCACCTTCGCGCCGCGAACCGCCTCGGCCAGCGAGACCGGCAGATCGACCAGGATGGTGCGTCCCTCGCGGCGGAACCAGGGATGGGGCTCGACCGCGACTTCCACCACCGCATCTCCGGGCGGACCGCCGGACGGGTTGCGTTCGCCCCGGCCGGCAAGACGCAGCCTCGCGCCGTGCTCCGTGCCCGGCGGCAGATTGAACGTAATGCTCTGTCCGGATTTCAGCGCGAGCCGCACCGACTCACCCTTTACGGCATCAAGGAACGATACGGAAAGCCGATAGTTCATGTCGGGGCCCTTGCGCGGCCGCTCACGCAACCCGGAGAACATGTCGCCGAACGCCTCTTTCGGGTCAAATCCGGCGAAGCCGCCGGCCGGCGCGCGCTCACGGCCCTCGGCGTCAATCTCGCCCCGGTCGAACCGGGAGCGTTTTTCCGGGTCGCCCAGCAGATCCCATGCCGCTGCGGCTTCCTTGAAACGCGCTTCGGCGCGCCGATCGCCCGGATTGCGGTCCGGATGATCGTCCTTGACGATGCGCCTGTAAGCGCGTTTCAGCGTCTTTGCGTCGGCGTTCCGGGGGCAACCTAGAACAGCATAGGGGTCGCGCATCAAGCCCCCGGCTGGACGACCTGCCAGCTCCCGTCAGGCTGGCGGCACGCCGTGCCGTAGGCGGTCTCCTCCCGCCCGCCAATGGTGATGCCGGTCTGGAACTCGCGGCAATAGGTGCCGGTTTCCTGCTGCCAGGTCCTGGTCGGCACCACCCAGCCGGAATTGCCGCTGTCGGGGTTGTTCCACTCCGCGCGGTCGCCCGTGCGGCTGCGCTCCAGGGCCTCCTGAGTCGTGTGCGCCGCCGCGTGCCGGTCTGCCTCGTCCAGGTCGCGCCCGATCTGGCTGCCGATCAGGGCGCCGATCAGCGTGCCGGCGGCGATCGCAACCTTGCGCCCGCGGCCCTTGCCGACCTCATTGCCGAGCACCGCGCCGCCAAGGGCGCCGACAACGGTGCCAAGGCTCTGTTTGGGGCCCTGCTCCGGACCGCAGGAAGCCAACAGGAAAACGGCCGCCACAACCGTGAAAATAGGCTTCATCGCAAGACCGTCCCTCTTTGCGGCCGGAAACCGCGCGCTTGCCTGAGCGGAGCGCCGGCCTATTGTGGATATCCACCCTTCTATAAGGTGTCTCGGGAGCGGTTCGTCAAGGGATGCACGAAACGAAAACGGACGAAATCGGCGCGGACCCGGTGCTCGCGATCCGGCGCTGGATCGAGGCGGCCGAAGCCTGCGAGCCAGTGGACGCCAATGCGGCGGCGCTGGCGACGGTCGGTGAGGACAACAGGCCGTCCTGCCGCATCGTGCTCGTCAAGGCGGTCGAGGCCCAGGGTCTGGTCTTCTATACCAATTACGAAAGCCGCAAGGGCCGCGAGCTTGCCGTCCGGCCGCAAGCGGCGCTGACCTTCCATTGGCGTGCGCTGGACCGGCAATTGCGGGTCGAGGGCCGCATCTCACGGGTGGAGGATGCCGTTTCCGACGCCTATTTCGCGAGCCGCGGGCGGGGCAGCCGGATCGGCGCCTGGGCGTCGCGCCAGTCGGCGCCGGTGGCCGACCGGGCGGCGCTCGAAGCGCGGGTCGCCGAGATGGACAGACGGTTCGGCGAGGCCGCCATCCCCCGCCCGGTCTTCTGGGGCGGCTTCCGGCTTGCGCCGGCGCGCATCGAGTTCTGGCGCCGGGGCGAGCACCGCCTGCATGACCGCATCCTGTTTCGCGCCGAGGCCGGCGGCTGGGCGCGGGAACGGCTGCAGCCATGATCGACAACGGCGCTCTCGACCATTACCGCGAATTCGGCTTCATCCGCCCGCAGCCTTTGCTGACAGCCGCGGAGGCCGCGCGCTACAGGCGGGCCTGTGAGTCTTCCTGCATCGAGGCGCAGCACGAATTCCGCCGGCGCCAGGCGGACAACCGCGTCAAGCCCTATCTGCTGTTTCCCTGGGCGGCGGAACTCGTGCGCCATCCGGCGCTGCTCGACCGCGTGGAGGCGATTATCGGCCCCGACATCCTGGTCTTTCACACCACGGTCTGGATCAAGGAGGCGGCAAGCGCTTCCTTCGTGCCCTGGCACCAGGACGCCACCTATTTCGGGCTCGATCCGCTGGAGCATGTGACAGCCTGGGTCGCGCTGACCGGCGCTACCCGTGATATGGGCTGCCTCCGGCTGCTGCCCGGCTCCCACCGCGAGGGCCAGATTCAGCACCGGGACCGGGCCGATATTCGGGCCATGCTCTCGCGCGGGCAGACCGTCGAACGCCGGATCGACGAGGACCGCGCGGTGGACCTGGAAATGGCGCCGGGCGAGGTCTCCTTCCATCACACGCTCACCATGCACCGCTCGGGTCCGAACCGTTCGGCCAGCCGGCGCATCGGCATCGGCATCAGCTATATCCCGGCCCATGTCCGCCATGTCTCTCCCGTGCGGCTGACAGCCTCTCTGGTGCGCGGGCAAGACCGATACGGCCATTTCGACCCGGAGCCGCGGCCGGAGCCCGGCGCCGGCGAGGAAGCAGCCCGCGCCGCCCATACCGACAGCCTTTCCCGCTTCTGGCGCGCCTCGGAGAGCATTCCGGAGATGCAGGGCATCCACTGAACCGGGGCGCGGGCAGAAACGGAAGTCACCGGTTTGAGACCGGGGAGAAGGGCAATAGAATAGGCGGCAGAAGAACGCAGCGTTTCGCAACGGGGAGGCTCGGACAAGCAGCCGGGGAGAAAGACTTGCCGAAGGATTCGCACGAAACGAAGGGGCTTTACGCCTATTTCTCGGAAGAGCCGGAAGAAGCGCACCGGCAATTTTTCAGGCCCGCGCGCGGCCTCAGCCGGCGGGGCTTTTTCGTCGGCGGGGGATTGGCGGCCGCCGGCGGCCTGCTGGGCATGACGATCCCGTTCTACGCCACCATGCCGCGCGGGCTGGTGCCGGCCGCCTTCGCCGCCGAGGATGTGCTGGTCGGCAAGGACGGCCTGACGCTGCTGAACGACCGGCCGATCAATGCCGAGACGCCGGCGCATCTGCTGGATGATGCGATTACGCCGACCGCCCGGCATTTCATTCGCAATAACGGCCTGCCGCCGGCGGAGGCCGACGCGGCCGGATGGACGCTTGCCATAGACGGCCTGGTGGAGAACCCCGCGACACTGACGATCGACGATCTGCGGTCGCAATTCGAGGTCGTGACCATGGCGCTCACCATCGAGTGCGGCGGCAACGGCCGGGCATTTTTCAACCCGCCCGCCAAGGGGAACCAGTGGACGGTCGGCGCCGTGGGCTGTTCGGAGTGGACCGGCGTGAGGCTGGCCGATGTGCTGAAAGCGGTCGGCGTCAAGTCCGGCGCGGTCTATACCGCGCATTACGGCGCGGACACCCATCTCTCCGGCAAGGAAGGCAAGCTGCCGATCTCGCGCGGCGTGCCGATCGCGAAAGCCATGACAGACACTGTGCTGATCGCCTTCGAGATGAATGGCGGGCCGCTGCACCCGCAGAACGGCGCGCCGCTGCGCCTGGTCGTGCCGGGCTGGCCGGGCTCCTGCTCGCAGAAATGGCTGAAACGCATCCAGATCCGCGACATGGTGCATGACGGGCCGAAAATGACCGGAACTTCCTACCGGGTGCCGGGCTACCCGGTCGCTCCCGGAGACAAGGTGCCGAAGGAGGATTTCGAGATCATCGAGCGCATGCCGGTGAAATCCCTTGTGACGGCGCCGGAGAACGGCAGCGCCGCGGCCCGGGAGGTGGAAGTGCGCGGCCATGCCTGGTCGGGCGACCGCACCATCTCCGCGGTCGATATTTCCATCGACTTCGGCAAGAGCTGGGCGGCAGCCGATCTGGACGAGCCGGTCAATCCGGGCGCGTGGCAGAACTGGCGCCGCACGGTCGCCTTCCCCGAAGCCGGCTATTACGAGGTCTGGGCGCGGGCGACCGACAGCGCGGGCGAGATGCAGCCCTTCGCCATCGACTGGAACCCGAAAGGCTATCTGAACAACACCATGCACCGGGTGGCGTTGCGCGTGGCCTGACGGCAGGCGGGCGCGCAGCCCGGATGCGGGCCGCCATTGCCGCTATGTTGCTGGCGGCTTGCGCGGCGGCAATGCCCGCCGGCGCGGCCGAGCTGGAAACGCGCCTTGCCGCGGCCGATCCCGATCGCGGCAAGACGGTGTTCCGCAAGTGCACGGCCTGCCACACGGTCGAAAAGGGCGGCCGCAAGAAGATCGGCCCCAATCTCTGGGGGATCATCGGCGCGCCTGCGGCCGCGCGGGAAGGATTCCGCTACTCCAGGGCCATGGCGGGTTTCGGGGGCGACTGGACGCCGGAACGCCTGGACCGCTATCTGACGAAACCCCGCGCGCTCGTGAAGGGCACCTCCATGAGCTTTGTCGGCCTGAAGCGCGAGCGCGACCGGGCCGATGTCATCGCGTTCCTGAACGACATGAGCGACAGCCCGGTCGATTTCGGGGCCGCCCCGGCCGCGCCGGCGGCGCCCCCGGAGCCGGAGGATTACGGCGTCATGGTCGCGGCGCCCGGGGCGTCCGAGACCTTCGACGCCTGCACGCCCTGCCACTCGGAGCGGATCGTCGCGCAGCAGGGGCTGACGCGCGAGCAATGGGACGAGCTCCTGGACTGGATGGTCGAGGAGCAGGAGATGGAGCCGATAGAGGCCGGCGCGCGCACCGTCATCCTCGACTATCTGGGCGACCATTACGGCCCCGACCGCCCGAACTTCCCGGCCAGATGAACGGTCCGGCTGGACTTTCGCCATCCGGGCGATAGAGTGGCGCGCGTGATGAACGCCGACGATCCGGATATTCGGGAACGGCTGCTCGGCGCGGGGCTCCGGCCCACGCGGCAGCGCCTTGACCTGGCGCGGCTGTTGTTCGCCGGTCCGCCCCGGCATGTCAGCGCCGAGGGGCTGATGACCGAGGCGCGCGCGGCCGGGGTGCGCGTTTCGCTGGCCACGGTCTATAACGCCCTCAATCAGTTCGTCGGGGCCGGACTGCTGCGCCGGGTGGATGTGGAGCCGGGCCGCGCCTGTTTCGACACCAATCTCGCCGCCCATCACCACTTCTATGACAGCAGCACCGGCGAACTGATCGATTTCGACGCCGAAGCGGTCGGCATTACCGGCCTGCCGAAAGCGCCCGGCGGCAAGGCGGTGGAACGCATCGACCTCGTGGTGCGCATTCGTTGACGCCGCCCGCGCGCGGCGCATGGCGGCGCCGGAATAGTTAGAATGATTCCAACTTGTTGACGCTGCTGCTCCGGCATTCTACAACTGCGCCCGTCGTCGGCTTCAGCAGGACGCCTCAGCGAGGCCGGAATCCGCAGGAGCCGGCGCACATGCATGAGGAACAGGGACAGATGCCCGCGCTCGGGACAGCAGAGCCCAACGAAGCGCGCGAATTCGGAACTCGAACGGAGGGAAAATGAGTACCGCAAGCAAGTGCCCGGTGATGGGCGCCGCCCACCAGGCCGTCGGCGAGACTGCGAACCAGCATTGGTGGCCGAACAAACTGAACCTGCGGATCCTCCGCCAGAACAACCCCCAGGCCGATCCCAACGATCCGGATTTCAACTATGCCGAGGCGTTCAACAGCCTCGATTTCGACGCCCTGGCGAAGGATGTCGATGCGGTGATGACCGATTCACAGGACTGGTGGCCGGCGGATTACGGCCATTACGGACCGCTCTTCGTCCGCATGACCTGGCATGCCGCAGGCACTTACCGCATTGAAGACGGGCGCGGCGGCGGCGGTTCCGGCGACCAGCGCTTCGCCCCCCTCAATAGCTGGCCCGACAATGTGAACCTCGACAAGGCGCGCCGGCTGCTCTGGCCGGTCAAGCAGAAATACGGCCGCAAGATCTCCTGGGCCGACCTGCTGATCTTCGCCGGGAACCGCGCCCTGGAGACGATGGGCTTCAAGACCTTCGGCTTTGGCGGCGGCCGCGAGGACATCTGGGCGGCCGACGAGGACATATACTGGGGTCCGGAGCGGGGCTGGCTCGACGACGAGCGCTATAGCGGCGACCGGGAACTGGCCAATCCGCTCGGCGCCGTCCAGATGGGTCTGATCTATGTCAACCCGCAGGGGCCGAACGGCAATCCGGACCCGGTGGCGGCGGCCCGCGACATCCGCGAAACCTTCCGCCGCATGGCGATGAATGACGAGGAAACAGTCGCGCTGATCGCCGGCGGCCACACATTCGGCAAGGCCCACGGCGCCGCCGAGGAAGCACATAAAGGCCCGGAGCCCGAGGGCGCCGCCGTCGAGGAACAGGGTTTCGGCTGGACCAGCAGCCATGGCAGCGGCAAGGCCGGCGACCAGATCGGCAGCGGGCTCGAGGGCGCCTGGACCAATGATCCGGTCAAATGGGACAACGGCTATTTCGACAATCTGTTCAACTATGAATGGGAGCTGACGAAGAGCCCCGCCGGCGCGCAGCAATGGACGCCGAAGAACGGCGAGGCGCAGGACGCCGTGCCGGACGCGCACGACCCGTCGAAGCGGCACGCGCCGATGATGCTCACCACCGATCTTTCCCTGATCGCCGATCCGGCCTACCGGGAAATATCGAAACGCTTTCATGAGAACCTGGACGAGTTCGCCGACGCCTTCGCCAGGGCCTGGTTCAAGCTGCTGCACCGCGATATGGGGCCGGCCTCCCGCTATCTCGGCCCTTGGGTTCCCGAGGAGCAGCTGCCCTTCCAGGACCCGGTGCCCGCCGTCACACACCACCTGATCGACGACGAGGACATCGCCGCCCTCAAGGGGAAGATTCTCGGCTCCGGCCTCACTGTCTCGCAACTGGTGTCGACCGCCTGGGCGTCCGCCTCGACCTACCGCAACACCGACAAGCGCGGCGGCGCCAACGGCGCGCGCATTCGCCTCGCCCCGCAGTCGGGATGGGACGTCAATGTGCAGTCCGGCGTTTCGGCGGTGGTGGAGGCCCTGGAGGGGGTCCAGCAGGCGTTCAACAACGCGCAGCCCAACGGCAAGATGGTGTCGCTTGCGGACCTTATCGTGCTGGGCGGATGCGCCGCCGTGGAGGAAGCCGCGCGGCAGGCCGGGCACGACGTGCAGGTCCCGTTTGCGCCGGGGCGCGCGGACGCGACGGAGGACATGACCGACGCCGAGTCGTTCGCCGTGCTGGAGCCGACCGCCGACGGGTTCCGCAACTATCTGCAAAACGGCCATGCGGTCTCCTCGGAGCATCTCCTGGTGGACAAGGCATTCATGCTGAACTTGTCCGCGCCCGAGATGACGGCGCTGGTCGGCGGTATGCGCGCCCTGGGCGCAAATGCCGGCTCGTCCCGATGCGGTATCCTCACAGACCGGCCCGGAACGCTGACCAACGACTTCTTCGTGAACCTGCTGGACATGGGAACCGAGTGGAAAGCGGCTTCGGATGACGGGGACCTGTTCGAGGGCCGGGACCGCGGGACGGGCGACGTCAGATGGACCGCCAGCCGCGTCGATCTCACCTTCGGCTCGAACTCGGAGCTCCGGGCGCTCGCTGAGGTGTACGGGAGCAACGACGCGGAGCAGAAGTTCGTCCGCGACTTCGCCGCCGCGTGGGGCAAGGTGATGAACCTCGACCGTTTCGATCTCGCCTGACACCGGCGGGGCATCCGGTTGGCGCGGCCAGCCGGATGCCCCCCGCAAAGCCTTCCATAAGATCTTTCGTCTCGGGAAGGGCCGAGCCCGTGCGTGAGGGCAGCCTGGACGTCCTGGCGAGTCATCCGCTGATGCGGGAAGCTGCCGGGCCATGACCGCCGATCTCCTCAAGGCCTTGGCGCAGCTTTCGGACCCGCGCTTCCGGCGCGTTGTCCTGCTCTCCTGCCTGCTGGCCGCGCTGCTGCTGGCGGGGCTGGCGGCAGCCGCCGGCTGGGCGCTCAGCGGCTTGACCGGGACCGGCTGGCTCGACCTGGCGGCGGGCCTCGCCGGCGGCTTCGCGGCGCTGGCCGTGGGCGCCATGCTGTTTCCGGCGGCGGCGGCGGCGCTGCAGGGGCTGTTTCTGGAGAGCGCCGCCCGGGCGGTCGAGGCCCGCCACTACCCGCATCTGGGACCGGCCGTTGCGCAGGGCTGGCGCGAGACGCTCCGCCAGTCTCTCTTCTTCGCCGGCGCGGCGTTGGGCCTCAACCTGCTGCTGCTGCCGATATGGCTGACCCTGCCGCCGCTCGGCCTCGTGCTGTTCTGGCTTGCGAATGGCTGGCTCTGCGGGCGGGAATATTTCGAGGCCGCTGCGCTTCGCAGGATTGGTCCGGAGGCGGCGCGCGCCCTGCGCCGCCGCTATCGCTGGCGGCTCTGGCTCGCCGGCGCGGTCGTGGCCTGGACGATGACCGTGCCGCTCGTGAATCTCGCTGCGCCGGCGCTTGGCACGGCCTTCATGCTGCACCGCTTCGAGCGGCTGCGCCGGCTCTGACCGGCCGGGCGGGGGTCAGGTGATGCGGCTGCGGACATGGCCCGGCATGTCCGCCACGACAACCTGCCGGCGTTTTTCGTCCCAGAAATAATAAACCCGCAGGCAGCGCGCCGGATCGCGCGTATTGCCGCCGTTCTTGACATGCCATTCAACGCGGATCCGTTGTCCGTGCCAGTCGAAATCGAAGGAGTCGCCGCCGCAGCGCTCATTCCGGAACCCTGAATCGATCGGCCCCTGGAGCGCGTCCCCGGCGCCGTTGAGGCGCGCCCGACGGTATTCGCCCGCAAGCCAGCACAGGCATCTGGCGGCGGTTGCGGTGTCTTCATACTGCGCCTTCCGGACCGCGCTCCGGGCTCTCGACGACAACACGAGACGGTCGCCGAGATGCTGCGCGCACCAGGCTGGAAACGCCGCCCATGCCGCTGGCAGCGGCAAATCCGGCTCGATCTCGTCCACCTGCAGCGCCGCCCCGTCCGGCGGCTCCGCGGGCTCCGGTTCATCGTCCGCAGAACGCCCGCCGGAGACGCGGCGGCCTTTGCCGGCGCGCGCATCCTCAAGCGGCGCCGGCCCTTCCCCGGCGGCTTCCTCCCGCAAGGCCGCAGCGGCCGCCATCCGGTCAAGCGCCTCCGACAGAGCCTTCTCCCGCCGTTCGCCCTCGCCTTCCAGGTCCGCCAGTGCGTTTGCGCGGTCCGCGATCGCGGCCCAGGACGCGCCCTCGCTCCGCAGCCGGTCGAAATCGGCGGTTTTCCCCGCCAACGCCTCCTGCAAGGCGGCGGCAGCGGCACTGTGCTCCTGCACGCGCGACGCCTGGCGGGCCAGCCCGGGCAGCCGGTTCGCACCCAGCGCGTCGAGGCGCTGCAGGATTTCCGCTGCAGGGCGCCGCTCCGAAATCGGCTCCAGCGCGGCGCGAATCACACCGCGGTCGCGCGCGGCCGCCTCGGCCAGCTTGCCGTATTCCCGGCCGGCGTCCAGAAGCGCCTGTGCGGCCGCCATTGTGCGGTCCACCGCCTCCGGCGTCGGATGGACCACGCCCTCCAGCAGGCCGCGCATTTCGGCGGCGGCCTTCCTCCAGCGTTCCTCGATCCCGGCCGCAGAGCTTGCCTCCGACGCTTCCGATACCCGGACCAGAGCCAGAAGCATGTCGCGCACTTCCCGTTCGACGGCATGCTTCTCAAACAAGGAACCCGGAGCATCCCGCAAGTCGTCATAGTCCTGAAGATCGGGGATTTTCTTGCACAGCCAGCGATGCGCCCGGATGAGGAAGGACTTGCCTTCGTCCTTCTTTTTCCTCGATTTCAGGAACCGGCTGTCGAATTCCGCTATGAACCCGGCGTCGTTGCGGAATTTGTGCAGCAACGCTTCATAGAACAATCCATCGTCGCTCTTCTGCGCCGCCGCAATCCCGATCCCGGACAACAAGTCCCAATGTTCGCGCCGCAGGGAAAGGGCCACGGGGAATATCTGCTTCAGGGTCTCCCAGGTCAGGCCCCTCGGCGCCGTTTCCTCGGCATCCATCATGGGGACCGGCCCCGTTCCCGATCAGATATGCCGCACATTCTCTGGCGCCGGCGGGATTTCCTTGCGCTCGACGCGCTTCACCACCTCGATAATGGCGCGGTTGGCAGGGACGGAGAGGCCAAGACGCCCGGCATAGTCCACCACCAGCCCGTTGATATAGTCGATCTCGGTGCGCCGGCCCTTCTGGATGTCCTGGCCCATGGAGGGCCGCTGGCCGCCCGAGCGGCCCTGCGCATTGCCCTCCAGCACGGTTTCGATCTCCGCCATCGCCTCATTGCTGCCTTCGGCTGCTTCGGCGACGCGCTCCGGCGCCATGCCGTAGAGCTTCTCCAGCGTGAAGCCGTGCGCGAGGCCGACGCGGATCGCCTCGCCGGCAATGCGGATCGCAAGGCGGCGCGTATAGTCGAGACGGTCCGCGTCATTGCCGCCCAGGCCCGTCGCCGCCGACATCGGGTTGCGCATCGCGTTGATGGTGAGCTTCGACCAGCGTTCGCCCCAGAGATTGGCGGTTGCCCTGGCGCTGTCCACATGGCCCAGCATTTCCGCGACCAGCCGCGCCCGGTCCGTGATCCGCCCATGCGGTTCGCCGATGCGGAACACGGTGTGTCTCTCGCCGCCGAGCTGCACATTGCGGCGCACCTGGCCGGGGGCGTGCAGCTCCACCGCGATCAGGCTCGCAATCGACCCGAGCGTCTTGCCCCAGCCGACCACGCCGGCGACGCGCTCCTCATTGATGCCGTTCTGGAGCGACACCACGAAGCCGTCCGGCGCCAGATATTGCCGGATCATCTCGGTCGCCCAGACCGTATCGTAGGACTTGGCGCAGACGAAGGCGATATCGATCGGCCGCTCGCGCGAGAGCCGTTCGAGCTCGGTGATGTGCCAGGCCTCGACCGGCTGGGTGAAGCATTCCGGCTCCGTCATGCCGGTGAGCTTCAGGCCGTCGCGGCGCATGGCCTCGACATGCTCCGGCCAGAAATCGACCAGGATCGGCGCATAGCCGGCCCGGGTGAGATGGCCGCCGACATGGGAGCCGACGGCCCCGGCACAGACGATGGCGATTTTGGGCGCGCCCTTCGGCGCGGTCTTGCTGTTCATGGGGTCTCCGGATGGTTCCGGCCCGTCTCAGGACGGCCGGTCGCCTTCAATGGTGCAGCGGTGCATATGGCGGCGGTAGCCGTGATAGTCGTTGAGCGCGAAATGGTGTGTGCAGCGGTTGTCCCAGAGCGCGACGGAGCCCGGCCGCCAGCGGAACCGGCAGGTGAATTCCGGGCGCGCGATATGGGCGCAGAGCCAGTCGATCCAGGGCCGGCTTTCGGCCTCGGTCCAGCCCTCGAACCGCACGGTGTGGGCGCCGTTGAGATAGAGCGCCTTCTCGCCGGTATCGGGATGGGTGCGGACCACCGGGTGCCAGGCCTCCAGGGTTTCCTCGCGTTCGAGGGCGATGCCGGTCATCGGCCCCTTGAACTTACGGAACTGCCCGGCGCGCCCGCCGTCGGCATAGCGGATTCTGGCGCTGGAAAGGCCCCGAAGCCCCGCAAGCGCGGTCTTCACGCTGTCGGACAGCATGTCGTAAGCCAGCTTGGTGTTGGCGAACAGCGTGTCGCCGCCCCGGGGCGGGGTCTCGACGGCGTAAAGCAGGGTGCCGAGCGGCGGCTTCTCCAGATAGGTCGTATCGGAATGCCAGAGGCCGCCGAAATTGAACGTTTCCTCCGGCTCCTTCACCACCGGGATGATCTCCGGGCACTCCTCCAGCCCGGCGACGAAGGGATAGCGGTTGCAGGGGCCGAACCGGGCGGCGAAATCGCGCTGGCGGCGGGGCGTCAGCGTCTGGCCGCGGAAGAAGATCACCCGGTATTCGAGGAAGGCGCGGCGGATTTCCCCGAAACACTCCTCGTCGAGCGGTTTCGACAGGTCCACGCCGCCGATTTCGGCCCCGAGCGCGCCCGCGACCGGCTCAACCTCGATAATCCGGTATCCCATTGCCTCCCCCCGGACGGCGTCCGTTCCGTGCAGGCGGCGCAGCGTGAAGCTGGAGCGGGCGATGGGGATCGAACCCACGGCACTCGGCTTGGGAAGCCGATGCTCTACCACTGAGCTACGCCCGCTTCCGCCCGCCATTCTGCCGCGGCCGCGCGCCCAGTCAACCGGGACATAGCGCCGATCGACGGCGAGCCTGAAACCGCCGGTCGTGTCTCCGTTTGACATTCGCGTTCCTCTGCCAGAGCCAGCCAGGGGCCTGAGAGGCCCTGCCCGCCGCCCCGAACGCCCCGGCGCCGCCGCGGACCCCCTGTTGTCGCCTCGGCCCCCCTGTTGTCGCCCCGAACCCCCGTCACCCCCGCGCGCTCCCCTGTCGTCCCGGCCCCCCACTGTCGCCCCGGCCTTGAGCCGGGGCCCAGCCCCCGATCCTTCCGCAGGACCGAAACGGCAGAGGATGGACCCCGGCTCTCCGCTCTGCTCCGGCCGGGGTGACGACAAGGGCGGCGATGCAAGCGGCGCAGCACGGAGGCGCGTTCCGAAAAACCGCCGGCACGGACCCCCTGTCACCCCCGAAGGCGGGGGTTCATCCCGGATACGCACCGCCGCCGCAGGTGGTGGAGAATGGATAAACCGTCCGAGGCTGCGGAGAGAATCAGAGCTGGGCCCCGGCTCAAGGCCGGGGCGACAGTAGGGGGGCCGTGGCGACAACAGCGGGGCCGGGGCGGCAACAGCGGGGCCAGGGCGGCGCTGGGGCGTTCGGGGCGGCGGGCTGGGCCTCTCAAGCCTCTGGCTCAATCTGCCAGAGGAACGCGAATGCCGAGCTGAAACACGACCGAAACAACAGGCAGTGTCCTGCAGCTCCGGCGGGTGTCATGCTGTCAATGCCGCCGAAACCGCATTGCGGCGGTCCAGAAGATCGCGGAGCGCAGCGCCGGCTTCGGCGAGCGGGCGGGTGTGCACCGGGCCCGTCTGCAGCATACCGGCGCCCACCAGCTCGAACAGCTCTTCTGCAGCCGCCTCCAGGTCGCCGCGTTCGGCGATCCAGGCCGGCAGCGTCGGACGGGCGAGCAGGAGGGAGCGTGCTTCCAGCCGTTCGAGCGGCAACGGGTCCGGCGGTCCGGCGACGGCGCCGAACCCGACGGCCATGCCCATCGGCGCCAGGCAATCCAGGCTCCGGGCGAAGACGTCTCCGCCCGCCGGATCATAGACGACCGCAACGCCCCGCCCCCCGGCGGCCTCCCTCACTTTCGCTGCAAGGCCGCCGCCGGTGTGGACGACCGTATGGCGGCAGCCGTTCGCCCGGGCAATTTCGGCCTTTTCCCGGCTGCTGACGGCGCCGAAGACTTCCGCGCCCACCGCTGCCGCCCATTGGCAGAGCAGGCGCCCGACGCCGCCGGCGGCGCCCAGCACCAGCACCGCCTCGCCGGGCTGGACGCGGCGCAGCCGGCGCAGCAGGTAGTGGGCGGCGAGGCCCCGGCGGAGAATTGCGGCGGCGGTTGCGTCGTCGATGTCCTCCGGAATCGGCACCAGCCGCTCGGCCGGAACATTGCGCAGGACGCGCCAGGCGCCGGGCAGATCGGCATAGGCGAACCGGTCTCCGGGGCGGATGCCGGCTGCATCCGCTCCCGCCGCCTCGGCGATGCCCGCGGCCGCCACGCCGGGGATGAAGGCCGCTCCGGCGTCCGGCGCCTGCAGGCCGCAGCGGTCGAGGCCCATCGCGGTCTGGCGAAGCCGCACATCGCCGGGGCCGGGCGGCCCGACGGCCTCCTCCTCGACGACCGGCGGACAGCCGGGCCGGATGCGGACAACCGCCGTCACGGCGCCGCCCGGGCCGTCAGCCGGCCTGCGCAGCGGCCTGCATGTGCGCCGGCACCGTCAGCCCGAACAGCCTGGCCGCATTCAGGCCCAGGATCTTCGCGCGGTCGCCGTCGTCGAGCCCGCCCATGGTGCGCTCGATCGCCTCGCTGGAATGCGGCCAGGTGCCCTCGTGATGCGGATAGTCGTTGGCCCACATGAAATTGCCGCTCAGCCCCCAGTCCTTCGCAAGCGCGAGCCCGGCCGGGTCTTCCTGGAAGGTGGCGTAGCCATGCTGGCGGTAATAGTCCGACGGCAGGCCCTGGAGCTTCGGGCGCACCCACATGTGATGCTTGCGGTAGGCCTCGTCCATGGCGTCAAGCAGCCACGGCACCCAGCCGATCCCGGCCTCGATGGTGGCGAAGCGGATCTTCGGGAAACGCTCCAGCACGCCGGAGGCGCAGAGATTGGCGACCGGCTCGATGGTGGGCGACAGTGAATGCGTCACATAATTGATGACCGCCCCGCCATTGCCGCGCGAGGCGCGCGGATCCCGGCCTGTGGAAACATGGAAGGTCACCGGCATCCCGGTCTCTTCCACCAGGGCCCAGAGCGGGTCGAAATGCGGCAGGTTGTAGTTGACATGATCGACGTCATGTCCGCCCCAGATCGGCTTGCAGGGCAGGGTAAGAGCCTTGTAGCCCATGGCGGCGCAGCGCTCGATCTCCGCCAGCGAGCCATCGAGGTCGCCCGTCGCGATTGCCGCAACAGGCACCATCTTCTCCGGCCAGGCGCCGAACTGCTCCCACGCCCAGTCGTTCCATACCCGGCATTGTGCGTTCGCGAACACCGGGTCCGGTGTCGCCCACATCGCCAGGCCCTTGTTCGGGAAGATGATTTCGGCGTCGATGCCGTCGCGCTCATTGTCCCGGATCCGGTCTTCCGGCTTTGCGCCGGCCTGCGAGCGCTGCCAGTCCTCGCCCTCGAAGCTCATGATCCGGATGCGGTCCGGGCGGTAGCCCTCGCAATAGCGCCATTGCACGCCGTTCTCGTCGGTCACGACGCGCGGCGCGCGCTCGCGGTATTTCGCGGGCAGGCGCGCCGCCCAAAGGTCCGGCGGCTCATTGGCGTGGCTGTCGGTCGAGACCATGAAGTATTTTTTCGGGTCGCCGACGCGCGCGGTGCGCGTCCAGCCGTCATGGCCGGGCGTCTCCAGCCGCCAGAGGTTCTCGGCATTGATGGCAATGTCGTTCATCGGTCCGGATGCTCCGTGAGGGAAATCGCTCGGACCCGGACGCTACCCCCTTCGACTCCCGGCGTCCATACCGGCCCCGGCCGGGGTATAACCGGCCCGTCCCGGAGGCGAGGAACGATGTCCGGTCCCGAAGCCCGGCCCTGGTGGCTCCCGGAAGTCCATGCCGCCCGGCGCCCGGCGCTGTTGCAGCGTGCGGCGCTGCTGCGCCGGATGCGCGGCTGGTTCCACAGCCAGGGCTTCGTCGAGGTGGAGACGCCGGCCCTGCAGGTTGCAGCGGGCATGGAGGTGCATGTCGCGCCCTTCGTTACGGACCTGCTGGAGCCGGACGGCCGGCGCCGTTCGCTCCGGCTGCATTCATCGCCGGAATTCGCGATGAAGAAGCTGCTGGCGGCGGGCGAGCCGCGCCTGTTCCAGTTCGCGCGCGTGTTCCGGAACGGCGAGCGCTCGGCGACGCATCACCCCGAGTTCACCCTGCTGGAATGGTATCGGGCCGGCGCCGGGTGGCGGGACCTGATCGCGGATTGCGAGGCGCTGCTGGCGCTGGCCGGGCCGATGCTCGCCTGGAACGGGCGGCGCGTGCCGACGGCGGCCCCCTTCGAGCGCGTCGCCGTGGCCGAGGCCTTCCGAAACCGGCTCGGCCTCGACGTGCTGGCAGCCGACAGCGTCCGGCTCGCCGCCGCCTGCCGGGCGGAAGGTCTGGCGCCCGGGGCCGGGGACAGTTGGGAGGACCTGTTCTTCCGCCTGTTCCTGAACCGGATCGAGCCGCATCTGGGCCTCGAGCGCCCGACCGTGCTGCATGACTGGCCGGCGCGCATGGCCGCCCTCGCCCGCATCGACCCTGGCAACCCGAAAGTAGCCGAGCGTTTCGAGGTCTATGTGGGCGGTCTGGAGCTTGCCAACGCCTTCGGCGAACTGACCGATGCCGCCGAACAGCGCCGTCGTTTCGAGGCGGCGGCGGGCGACCGCCGGGCGCTTCACGGCGACGATCTGCCCCTGGACGAGGACTTTCTTGCGGCGCTCGAATACGGTATGCCCGCCGCCGCCGGCATTGCGCTCGGTTTTGACCGCCTGGCCATGCTCGCGGCGGGCGCGAACCGGATCGAAGACGTGCTCTGGGCGCCGGTCGCGGCGGGGTAGGGGCGCAAAGACAGGAAGAAGGCGGGGACCGATGAGCGAAACGGGCATGTTCTTCTGGAACGAACTCATGACTCCGGATGTGGAAGCGGCCAAGGCGTTCTACAGCCGGGTTTTCGGCTGGACGGCGCACACGGCGGAAATGCCGGGCGGCGGCGGCGACTACACCAGTTTCATGCAGGGGGACGCGCATGTCGGCGGCGCCTTCGCCTCGCCGGAGCCGGGCATTCCGGCGCACTGGATGCCCTATGTCCGGGTCGCGGACGCCGATACGGCCCAGGCGGCGGCGGTCGAGGCCGGGGGCCAGCTGTGCAAGGCGGCTTTCGATGTGCCGACGGTCGGGCGCATAGCCGTGCTCCAGGACCCCACCGGCGCCGTCTTCGCCGTCATCGCCCCGGACCCCGCGCTGCTCGCCGCCTCATAGCGCCGCTCCAATCCGGGAGCCGTTTGCATAACAGGGCGTTCCAGAACAATGTTGACGCCGCGCCTTCTGCCAGCGGCGCGCCGGCTGTCCTGCGGAGAATACAGCGCTTCGGAGCGGTATGGCCTTGCCGGCTCTGCTGGACAATTGACGCCGCACCATCATCCGTCCGACACCACATTGCACCCCTGCCGGTCTTGCATTGCGGCATTTTGCGCACCTATGTTGAAGGCAGGGTCGATTCTGGCCCGGCCGACGGGAGGGTGCCGTGACACCGCCTGTGGAGAGTGCGCCGACGCTGGTGCTTAACGCCGATTTCCGGCCGTTGAGCTATTTCCCGCTGTCGCTGTGGCCGTGGCAGGAGAGCGTCAAGGCCGTGTTCCTGGACCGGGTGCGGGTGCTGGCGGAATATGACCGCGAGGTGCGCTCGCCGACCTCGGCCATGCGCCTGCCGAGCGTCATCGCGCTCAAGAAATACGCCGCGCCCGCCCGGCATCCGGCCTTCACCCGCTTCAACGTCTTCCTGCGCGACCGGTTCGCCTGCCAGTATTGCGGCAGCCGGCTGCCGCCGGAGCATCTGACCTTCGACCATGTGCTGCCGCGTTCGCGCGGCGGGCGCACGGGCTGGACCAATGTCGTCGCGGCCTGCGGGCGGTGCAACCGCCTCAAGGGCAACCGGCTGCTGCGCGATTCCGGGATGCGTCTGCTGAAGGACCCGGTTCGGCCGAGCGTGCACCGCCTGCAGGAGAACGGGCGCGGCTTCCCGCCCAATTTCCTGCATGAGAGCTGGTCCGACTTCCTCTACTGGGACAGCGAGCTCGAACAGGGCTGACGCCCCCGGCCTCCGAAACAGGCGGGTCTTCGCCCTCCGCCGCGCCGGGCGGCTCAGCCCGGAATGTGGGCCCGGAGGCGGCGGAAACGGCGGTTCGATGCTATGCTGTCCCGGCAATAGATGGGGAGACAGGTCATGACCAGGATGATGGCTGTTGTCACTTACAAACTGCCCGAAGGCACAGACCGGGAAACGGCCGTGCAGTTGTTCCGGGATTCAATCCCGCGCTACATGGGAACCGACGGCCTGCTGCGCAAGAACGTCCTCTACCGGGACGGGCTCGGCGGCGGGGTTTACCTCTGGGAGTCGCTGGCCGCGGCGGAGAAGGCCTATAATTCCGAATGGACCGCCTATATGACGGCGAAATACGACCACCCGCCGCAGATCGAGATGTATGAGATGCCCATCACCATGGACCGGGAATACAACACGGTTTACGACGAAGGGGCCCCGCTCGACCAGGCGGCGGAGTAACGGAGCCGGACAGCGGCCCCGCCCGGGGAAACGGACGGGGCCGGCCGCCGCCTATTCGGCCGCAAGAGCGTCCGCCTGCGCCCGGTCCATCGCCTCCCAGTCAAACAGGGCGGGCTGCTTTCCGACGAAACGGTCCACCGCAGCGCTGTGATATTCGGAGCCGGACGCAACCGCCTGCGCGAAGGCTTCCATTTCCAGCATGGCGCGGTGGTCGAGATTGAACGACTGGTTGAGGATGGTCTTGGAGAGGCCGATCGCCGTCGTGGACGCCCTGGTGAAGCGCGCGGCGAGCGCCTGCGCCGCACCCATGATTTCCGCCTCCTCATGCAGTTCGAAGACGATGCCGTATTCCCTGGCTTCGGCCGCGGAGAGCTTGCGCGCGCTGAAGATCAGCTCCTTCGCCCGTTGCAGCCCCACAATGCGCGGCAGCAGGTAGAAGCCCGACCAGTCCGGCACCAGGCCGATACGGCCGAACGCCTGCATGAAGACGGAGCGCGGCGTGGCGAGGATGAAGTCGCAAGCCAGCGCCAGATTGCATCCCGCGCCGGCGGCGGCGCCGTTCACGGCCGCGATCACCGGCAATTCCAGATTCAGGATATCGTAAAACCGGTTATGGCCTTCGCGCATCCGGCGGCGGGTTGTCTCGGCGGTCTTGCTGCGCGACTGCATCGCCTTGACATCGCCCCCGGCGCAGAAGGCCCGCCCCGCCCCGGTCAGGATCACGGCCTTGACGCTCCGCCCCGCCTCGCGCTTGAGCTCGCCGAGCACGGTGTCCAGTTCGCTGCGCATGGGCACGGAAAGCGCATTGCGCGCCTCCGGGCGGTTGAGGGTGATGGTCGCGATCTCGTCGGCGACATCAAAGATCAGGTGCTGGAAGGCCATCGGCTGCGTTCCTCTCGCGGGGCGGTGTCTTTCCGCAGAAGATAGCGGACCGGGCGCGGCGGGCAATCCGCCGCGTCCCTATGCGCCGCCGGAGGCCGGGCCTGCAGACGCCGCGCCGTCGAGCGGTAGGGAGACGCGGACGCGGAGGCCGCCGCCGGGCCGGTCCTCCAGACGGACCATGCCGTCATGGCGCTGGACGATGGCGCGCACCACGGCGAGGCCGAGCCCGCTGCCGCCCGTGTCGCGGCTGCGCGACGCCTCCACGCGGAAGAAGGGGTCGAACACCCGTTCCCGCAGCGCCGCCGGGATGCCGGGGCCGCGGTCGTCGATCGTCACCTCGACCCGGCCGTCCGCGCTGCGCAGCCCCGCATCCGCCTGCCCGCCATAGCGCAGGGCGTTATCGAGCAGGTTCTCGAACACCCGGCGCAGCGCCACCGGCCGGCCCTGCACGACCATCCGGTCCGGCCCGTCATAGCAGGCCGCGCGCCCGGTATCGGCGAGGTCGGCGGTCAGGCTTTGCAGCAGGGCCGCGAGATCGACGGGCACCGGGCGTTCGTCCGCCGCGTCGTCCCTGGCGAAGGTGAGCGTCGCCTCCAGCATGGCCTGCATTTCGTCGAGATCGGCGGCGGCTTTCTGCCGCTGCTCGTCGTCCTCGATGAACTCGGCGCGCAGCCGAAGCCGCGTCAGCATGGTCTTGAGGTCGTGCGAGACCGCCGCCAGCATCAAGGTGCGGTCGTCCACCAGCCGCTTGATGCGCGCCGTCATGCGGTTTAACGCGCGGGCGGCGTTGCGCAGCTCGCGCGGGCCGCGCTCCGGCAAAGGCGGCGCGCCGGCGTCCAGCCCCAGCCGGTCCGCCGCCTCGGCGAAGCCGCGCAGCGGCCGCGTCATCCGGTGCGCGCCCCAGACCAGCGCCGCCGCCACCAGCGCCGCGGTCACGCCGAGCCACAACAGCGGCCCGGCGCGCCACGGCCAATGGGGAGGCCGAACGGTGAACTCGGCCCACAAATCCCGTTCGAGGCCGACCGCCACCGCAAGGCGCGGCCGGCCATGCTGCCATTCGCCGTCCGGGCCGCCGATGCGCAGGAGCACCGGCCTCGGCGCCATGGAGAGCGTCAGATGGCGGGCGGCATCCTCGCCGACTTGCTCCGGCGGCAGCCATTTCCGGCCCTGCGGCGGTCCGGGCCGCAGCCTCACGCGCAATTGCCGGTCCGACAGCGCGGCCAGCAACTGTTGCCGCTTCGGGTCCGGCGTGTCCTCAAGCACTGCCACGATGCGCGCCAGACGGTCCGACAGGGCCCGACCGAAATGATCCATCGCGCGCTCCCGGCGCTCCTGCAGATAGAGCAGGCCGGCCACCACGCCGACGACGCCCAGTCCGGCAAGCAGCAAGAGGCCCAGGCGCGCCGCAATCCCTTCCGGCCACAATCGCAGGAGCCAGCGCCTCATCAGCTTTCCCGGACGGCGCCGGCGAACACATAGCCGCCCCCGCGCACGGTCTTTATCAGCGCCGGCTGTTTCGGGTCGTCCTCGATCTTGCGGCGCAGCCGGCTCACCTGCACATCCACGCTGCGGTCGAACGGGCCGGCTTCGCGCCCGCGCGTCAGGTCGAGGAGCTGGTCGCGGTTCAACACCCGGCCCGGATGCTCGACCAGGGCCAGCAGAAGATCGAATTCACCGCCGGTCAGATCCACCAGCGCGCCGTCGTGCGCATGGAGGCTGCGCCGCCCGGTATCCAGCGTCCAGCCGTGGAATTCGAGCTTCCGGGACCGGTCGGCGTCGGCGCCGCGGCGGACCTCCGGCGCGCGCCGCAGCACAGCGCGGATACGGGCCAGCAATTCACGCGGATTGAAGGGTTTGGCGAGATAGTCGTCCGCTCCCATCTCCAGGCCGACAATCCGGTCCGTGTCCTCACCGATGGCGGTCAGCATGACGATCGGCAGATCGGAGCCGGCGCGCACCCGGCGGCAGAGGCTGAGCCCGTCCTCGCCGGGCAGCATCAGATCGAGCACGACGAGATCGAAGCGCCCGGCGGCAAGCGCGGCGAACATCGCCTTCCCGTCGGCGGCGGTCTCGACCCGGAACCCGTGCCTGCGCAGAAAGCGGGCGAGCAGGTCGCGGATTTCGCGGTCGTCATCGACCACCAGGATATGCGGGCCGGTGTTCATGGACCGGAATGTAGAACCCCGCGCCGGGGCGCCGGAGGATTTCTTGTAACGAACCGTAACGGAGCCGGAGGCCGTAACGCTCTGTTGCCAATCGGCGGCGGCCAGGACATGGGCGCGTTACACGGCGCCCCCACATTGGTTCGCATCCGGCATGGATGCCGGGAACAAATCAGGAGAGACATTCCATGAAACTCAAGATCGTCCTCATCGCCGGCGGGCTGGGTCTGGCAAGCCTGGGCGCGGTCGGCGCCTTCGCCCTGTCCCCGGATGTGCGCCAGGGCGTGGAGGCGGGCAAGGCCGTCGTCACGCTGGCGGGATACCGCCACGGCGGCCATGGCGGCCGGCGGGGCGGCATGATGCACAAGCTGTGCAGCGATGCGCGCGGCGAGCATATCGAAGCCGGGATTACCTTCGCCGAGACTTTCATGACATTCACGCCCGAGCAGCGCACCGCCTGGGACGGGCTGACCGCGGCCGTGCGGACCGGCAGCGAAAAGATCGGCGAGACCTGCGAGGAAACGAAGGAGCTGCGCGCCGAACGGTCGCTGCCGTCCCGGCTCGCCCTGGCGGAAACCGCAAGCCGGACCGCCGCCGAGGTTCTCGGCGATGTCCGGCCCGCCTTCGACGGCTGGTACGCCACGCTGAGCGACGAACAGCGCGAGGCGCTGGAAGGGTTGATGAAGCGCCGGGGCCACAAGCACCGCGGCAAGGGCCGCCGCGGCTAGGCGGCTACAGGCTGAGCGGCTCCGGCTCGCCCTCCGGGAGTTCGACGCCGGAGACGTTCAGCACCATCGAGACCAGGCAGTAATAGCCCATCACGCCGATGGTCTCGACGACGCCGGCCTCTCCGAGAGCCGCCACCGCGCGGCCATAGGCGGCGTCGCTGACACGCTTGGCGGCGTAGAGTTCGGTGGCGAGGTCGTATATCGCGGCCTCGTCTTCCGCCATGCCTTCCGGGCGCCGCCGGTCGCGGATCGCGTCGATGACCGCCTCGTCGAGGCCGGCTTCGCGGGCGAGGCGCGCATGGGCGAACCACTCATATTGCGCCGTCCATTCGCGCGCCGTCACCAGGATCGCGAGTTCCGACAGCCGCGGCCCGAGACTCGTGCCGAACCGGCAGAAGGCGCCGAGTTCCTGCGCCTTTTCGCAAAGCTCCGGGCTGCGCAACAAGGCGGCGAACGGCCCGCGCGCGCCGCCGCGCGGCCCTGCGGTAATCGCATCCAGAACCTCGCGCTGCCGCGCGGTCAGCTTGTCGGGCATGGGCAGACGCGCCATTGCGCTCTCTCCTTGTTGCGTGATGCCGGGAACAGGGCCGCCGCGCCGGACTCAGCCGGCGGCGCCGATGCGCGGCGGCGGCTTCTCGTCCCGGCGGCCGCGCTCGTCGAGTTCCCGCTCCAGTTCGGCCACCCGCGCCTCGAGCCGCTTCACCGTCTCGGTGAGCGTGTGGATGGACCGGCTGTCCGGGTCGGTCACGCCTTCCGGCGTGCCGTAGGCGACGAAGCTGTCCGACTGGCTGCGGCGGCTGCGCGGCTGCGCCATCTTTGCCGGAATGCCGGTCATCGTCGCGCCGGGTTGCACGGCTTTCAGCACGACGGCATTGGCGCCGATCCGCGCCCCTTCGCCGACGGTGAACGGCCCCAGCACCTGAGCTCCGGACCCGACGATAACGCCGTCGCCGAGCGTCGGATGGCGCTTGCCCTTCGCCGTCGAAGTGGCTCCGAGCGTGACCCCCTGATAAAGCGTTACATCGTCGCCGATTTCGGCCGTCTCGCCGATGACAACGCCCATGCCGTGGTCGATGAAGAACCGCTTGCCGATCTTGGCCCCCGGGTGAATCTCGATACCGGAGAACCACCGGCCGAGATGGCTGACGAACCGCCCGACAAGAAAGAACCGCCGGCGCCAGAACCAGTTGGCGGTCCGGTAGAAGATCAGCGCGTGGAAGCCCGGATAGGCCAGCACCACTTCCAGACGCGACCGCAAGGCGGGGTCGCGGTCGATATAGCTGTCGATCTCCCGGAGCAGGCCCATCGCCGCGCGCCTTCCATCGCCGCCGATAATCCGCTTATATGCCCTGCATTTGGCGCGCGGCAAGGGTTGGAGAATCATGAACATCCGCGACGGCTTCGTCGATACCATCGGGAACACGCCGCTGGTGCGCCTCAGAAAGGCCTCCGAGCTGACGGGTTGCGAGGTGCTCGCCAAATTGGAATTCCTCAATCCCGGCGGTTCGGTGAAGGACCGGGCGGCGCTCGGCATCATCCGCGACGCCGAGGCCAGGGGACAGCTGGAACCCGGAGGCGTCATTGTGGAGGGCACCGCCGGCAATACCGGCATCGGCCTCGCGCTGGTCGCCAATGCGCGCGGATACCGCACGGTGATCGTGATTCCGGAAACGCAGTCGGAAGAGAAGAAGCAGATGCTGCGCCTCTGCGGCGCCGATCTCCGGCAGGTGCCGGCCGCGCCCTATCGCGACCCCGGCAATTATGTGCATGTCTCGCGCCGTCTGGCGGAGGAAATGGCGGCGTCGCACGAGCAGGGCGCCATCTGGGCCAACCAGTTCGACAACACCGCCAACCGTCAGGTGCATATCGAGACCACCGCCCCCGAAATCTGGTCCCAGACCGGCGGAAAGGTGGACGCCTTCGTCTCCGCGGTCGGCACCGGAGGCACGCTTGCCGGAACCGCCATGGGCCTGCAGGAGCGCAACCGCGGCATCAAGATCGGCCTCGCCGACCCCGAGGGCGCGGCGCTTTATGAGTGGTATGCGAACGGCGCGCTCAAGTCGGACGGCAGTTCCATCAGCGAAGGCATCGGCCAGGGGCGCGTCACCGCCAATCTGGAGGGTCTGGAAGTCGATTTTCCCTATCTGATTCCGGATTCCGAGGCGCTGCCGATCGTCTTCGACCTGCTGAAGGAGGAGGGCTTCTGCGTCGGCCTGTCCAGCGGCATCAATGTCGCCGGCGCGATCCGCGCCGCAAGGGAGCTGGGCCCCGGCCACACGGTCGTCACCCTGCTCTGCGATCTCGGGCAGCGCTATTCGGCCAAGATCTGGAACCCGGCATTCCTGAACGAGGCCGGCCTGCCCGCCCCCGACTGGCTCTAGCCGGGCTCGACAATCACCGCATCCATATTGTCGCAGCACCGGGTCGTCCGGCTTCGCGGGCGGGCCGGGCCCTCTCCGAGGCCGTCAAACGCAGTTGAAATCGCGGCGAGACCTGCCGGACCCGCCCTCGACCATCAGGGGCCGCCGGAATTTTCGTTCGGCATGCCGCTTGTCGTCTGGAGACCGTGCTATGCTCTCCTTCCGGCAAGGGAGCCGGAGCGCAACAAGCCATGCCGGGTCGCCGGCCCGGCATGGCTTGTTGTATTGCGGCGCCCGCGCCTGGTTTCGAACCGGGAGGAGAGTTCATGAGATCGACAAGGCGATTTTCACTGCGTAACCTGGCGGTCGGAGCGGCGGCGGCCATATTGTTCGCCGGCGCCGTGTCAGCCCCGGCCCGCGCCGGAGGAACGCTGCGGGTCGGTATGACGGCGGCGGACATCCCGCTTTCCTGGGGGCAGCCCGACCAAGGCTTCGAAGGCTTCCGCTTCATGGGGCTGATGCTTTACGACGCGCTCATCAACTGGGACATGAGCTCCGCCGACAAGGCGTCCGGCCTCATTCCGGGCCTCGCCGAGAGCTGGTCGGTGGACGAGGCCGACAAGACCAAATGGACCTTCAGGCTGCGCAAGGGCGCGAAGTTCCATGACGGCTCCGAGTTCGACGCCGATGCGGTGCTGTGGAACTTCGACCGGCTGTTCGACAAGGATTCGCCGCAATACAGCGCGCGTATGGCCTCGCTGGTGAACTTTCGCATCCCCTCCCTCGTCTATGACGCGGACACTAACACGAAGGGATGGAAAAAGATCGATTCGCACACGGTCGAGTTCACGACCAAGTCGCCGGACAGCTTCTTCCCCTACCAGATCTGCTACATTCTGATGTCGAGTCCGGCGCAGTTCGAGGCGGCCGGCGGAGACTGGAACAAGTTCGCTCAGAACCCCTCCGGCACCGGCCCGTGGAAGCTTGTGCAGATCGTGCCGCGCGAGCGCGCAGAGTTCGTGCCCTTCACAGAGCACTGGGACGAGACGCGCCAGCCGAAGCTGGACAAGGTTGTCACGATCCCGATTCCGGACCCGAACGCGCGCACCGCCGCGCTGCTTGCAGGACAAGTCGACTGGATCGAGGCGCCCGCGCCGGACGCCATCCCCCGGCTTGAAGAACGGGGCATGGTGATCTCGTCGAACCTCTATCCGCATGTCTGGTCCTGGCATCTGAGCCGGGTCGAAGGCTCGCCCTGGAACGACATCCGGGTGCGCAAGGCGGCCAATCTCGCCATTGACCGCGACGGCATTGTCTCGCTGCTCGGCGGCTACGCTGTGAAGGCGAGCGGGCATGTGTCCCCGGCCGATCCCTGGTACGGCGCGCCCAGCTTCAAGCTCGATTACGACCCCGATGCGGCCAGGGCCCTGCTCGCCGAGGCCGGGTTCGGCCCCGACAACCCGGTCGAGGTCAAGATGATGATTTCGGCCAGCGGCTCCGGGCAGATGCTGCCCCTGCCAATGAACGAATACATGCAGCAGAATCTTGCGGAGGTCGGCATCAAGGTCGAGTTCGAGGTCATGGAGTGGCAGAGTCTGCTGGACCGCTGGCGCGCCGGCGCCAAGGCGGAGCAGGCCCAGGGCGCGAACGGCATCAATGTCAGCTACACCACGCAGGATCCCTATAGCAGCTTCACCCGTTTCCTGCGCTGCGACCTGCATGCGCCGGCCGGCGTGAACTGGGGCTATCACTGCGATGCAGAAATGGACGAGTTGCTGAAGAACGCCTCACTGGCCTTCGACCCCGCGGAGCGCGACGGCTGGCTTGCCAAGGTCCATACCCGAGAGGTGGACAATGCGCTCTTCCTCTGGGTGGTCCACGATGTGGCGCCAAGGGCGATGACGAAGCAGGTGCAGGGCTTCGTCCAGGCCCGCAACTGGTTCCAGTCGTTGACCCCGGTCACCATGGACTAGGCCGGGCACCGGGCCGGGCGGTCCGCATCCCGCGGATCGCCCGCTTCGGCGTCTGCCGCACCCCATGCTCGACTACATCATCCGCCGGGTTCTCTATGTCATCCCGATCGGCCTGGGGGTGACCGTGCTCGTCTTCGCCCTGGTCCACATGTCGCCGGGCGACCCGCTGAGCGCCGTTGTCCCGCCGGACGCGCCGGAAGAGATGGTGCAGGACCTGCGCAAGGCCTACGGCTTCGACAAGCCGCTGCCCGTCCAGTATGTCACCTGGCTCGGGCGGGTGGTGACGGGCGATCTCGGGGTCTCCGTCGCGCGCGGCCGCGAGGTGGTGGAAGAGTTGCGCCTCGCCGTGCCCAACACGTTCATCCTGGCGGCGGGGGGAACGCTGCTCGGCTTCACCTTGGGCGCGGTGTTCGGCGGCATCGCCGGTTTCTTCCAGGGGCGCTGGATCGACAAGCTCGCGACCTCCATCGCGATCACAGGCGTCAGCGTCCCGCATTACTGGCTGGGCCTCGTCCTGGTCATCATATTCTCGGTGGAGATGAACGTCCTGCCTGCCTTTGGCATGGGGCCGGGCGGTTCCACGGCCTGGGCCTGGGATGCCGAGCACATGCGCCATCTGGTGCTACCGGTCGTCACACTTTCCGTCATTCCGATGGGCCTCATCACCCGTACCGTCCGCGCCACCGTGGCCGAAATCCTGAACCAGGAATTCGTGCAGGCGTTGCACGCCAAGGGCCTCTTCCAGCGTCAGGTGCTGGCCCATATCGTCCGCAATGCCGCGCCCACCACGCTCGCCGTCATGGGCCTCCAGCTCGGCTACCTGCTGGGAGGCTCCATCCTGGTGGAGACCGTCTTCCAGTGGCCGGGCACGGGCTCTCTCCTCAACAGCGCGATCTTCGAGCGCGACCTGCCGCTGCTCCAGGGCACGATCCTGGTCCTCGCCATGTTCTTCGTGCTGCTGAATCTGATGGTGGATATCCTGCAATCGGCCATCGACCCGCGGATGTCGCGTCGATGACGACGGCGCCCGCCCTCGACAGCAAGCAGCAGGCCGCCGTCGATGCAGCGCAGGTGGCCGTGCAGTCGCGCGGCTACTGGACGACGGTGGCCGGACGCATCCGTGACGACAAGGTCACCATCGCTTGCGGCATCGTCCTGCTGCTCATCGTGTTCTCCGCCGTCTTTGCCGATCTGATCGCGCTTGCCGACCCCTACAAGGCCAGCATGTTGAAGCGCCTCGCGGAGATCGGGGCGCCCGGATATCCCCTTGGCGCGGACGAGATGGGCCGCGACATGCTTACCCGCCTGCTTTACGGCGGCAGGCTCTCGCTGTTCATGGGCGTCAGCCCCATCGTCATCGCGCTCGCCATCGGCGGCACGCTCGGCCTGGTCGCAGGCTTCCTCGGCGGCCGGGTCAACATGGCGATCATGCGCGTGATGGACGTCTTCTACGCCTTCCCTTCCGTCCTGCTCGCGGTCGCGATCTCAGGCGCGCTCGGCGCGGGCATCGGCAATGCCATCGTGTCGCTGACCCTGGTCTTCATTCCGCCGATTACGCGCGTGACGGAGAGCGTCACGACCCAGGTCCGCTCGCTCGACTATGTGGAGGCCGCCCGCGCCAGCGGCGCCGGCAGTCTCACCATCATCCGTGTGCATGTGCTGAGCAATGTGTTGGGGCCGGTGTTCATCTATGCGACCAGCCTTATAAGCGTCAGCATCATCCTGGCGTCGGGCCTGAGCTTTCTCGGCCTCGGCACCGAGCCGCCCGAGCCGGAATGGGGCCTGATGCTGAACACGCTCAGGCAGTCCATCTATGTCAACCCGTGGGTTGCGGCGCTTCCGGGAGCGATGATCTTCCTCACCTCATTGACCTTCAACCTGTTGAGCGACGGGCTCCGCAGCGCGATGGATGTCAGGCTGTGACCTCGGCGACAACCGCGAGCGGGGCCGCGCTGCTCGAAGTGCAGGCGCTGCGCAAATATTTCCCGGTCCGGGGCGGCATCCTCAACCGCACCGTCGGTTGGGTGCAGGCGGTGGACGATGTCGATTTCGACGTGCTGCCCGGCGAGGTGCTTGGCATTGTCGGCGAGTCGGGCTGCGGCAAATCCACGACGGCGCGCCTGCTCATGCATCTCATCCGCGCCGATGCAGGCCGGATTAGCTTCGACGGCGAGGCCGTTCGCCCCGACGACGCGGCCGGTCTGCGCGCGCTGCGCCGCCGGATGCAGATGGTGTTCCAGGACTCTTATTCCTCGCTCAATCCGCGCCTCCCGATCGAGGACACGATCATGTTCGGGCCGAAGGTCCACGGCGTGTCCGCCGCCGAGGCCCGCGAGCGGGCGCGTGAATTGTTCGCGCTGGTGGGACTCGACCCGGCGCAGTTTATCCGCCGCTATCCGCACGAGCTCTCCGGCGGCCAGCGCCAGCGGGTGAACATCGCCCGCGCACTCGCACTCGAACCCCAGCTCCTTATCCTCGACGAGGCGGTCTCGGCGCTCGACAAGTCGGTGGAAGCGCAGGTGCTGAATCTGTTGCTGACGCTCCAGCGGGAACTCGGACTCACCTATATCTTCATCTCGCACGATCTCAATGTCGTGCAATATATGAGCGACCGGGTGCTGGTGATGTATCTCGGCAAGGTGGTGGAGATCGGCCCGACAGCCGAAATCTACGACCGTATGCAGCATCCCTATACCGAGGCGCTGTTATCCGCCATGCCGTCGATGGATCCCGACCGGCGGATCGAGAGTCCGCCGCTGATGGGCGATCCGCCCAACCCCATCGATCCGCCGCCCGGATGCCGCTTCCATACGCGCTGCCGCTTCGCCGAGGATGTCTGCCGCAGCGCCGCACCTCGTCTCGAGCCGGCGGGCGGCGCCGGCCATTTCGTCGCCTGCCACATGCGCAGGGCCGGGTCCGGCCACACACAGGCGCCGGCATGAGCATGGCGGCTCCGGCCAGAGTTCCGGTTCTCCAAGCGGAGGATGTCACGGTCCGCTTTACCGGACGCGACGCCACAGTGCATGCGGTGAACGGCGTTTCCTTCGGGCTCGACCAGGGCGAGGTGCTCGGCATTCTCGGTGAGTCGGGGTCCGGCAAAAGCGTGACGCTGCGCGCCCTGATGCGCCTGCTCCCGGCTCGCCGAACCGAGATCTCGGGCCGTATCGAGCTTGCGGGGCAGGATGTGATGGCGATGAGTCACCGCGCGCTTGCGGACCTGCGCGGGACCGAGGTCGGCATGATCTTCCAGGAGCCGATGGTGGCGTTCGACCCGGTCTATACTGTCGGCAGGCAGATCACCGAGACGATCATCCGCCATGAGGGAGCGAGCCGCGAAGAGGCCAGACGGCGGGCGATAGACCTTCTCGACCGGGTGCGCATCCCCTCGCCCGAGCGGCGGCTTCGCGCCTATCCGCACGAGCTGTCCGGCGGCATGCGCCAGCGCGCCATGATCGCGCTGGCGCTCTGCTGCAATCCGAGCCTGCTGCTCGCGGACGAGCCGACCACCGCGCTCGATGCGACGGTGCAGATCCAGATATTGCTGCTGCTGCGGGAATTGCAGCGCGAACTCGGCATGGCCGTCATCTTCGTCACCCACGATGTGGGTGTGGCGGTCGAGATCGCGGACCGAATCGCTGTGATGTACGGAGGCCGGTTCGTGGAGACGGGCCCCGTGCGGGAGATCATGCGCAATCCCCGCCATCCCTATACCCAGGGGCTGCTTTCCTCGACCGTCCATGGCTCGTTGCGCGGCAAGACGCTGGAGGCGATTCCAGGCTCGCCGCCGGACATGACCCGCCTGCCTCCCGGCTGCGCCTTCGCGCCCCGCTGCCGGTTCGCGGAGCCTCTATGCGAGACGCCGCCACCCGCCAGCCAGCTCTCCCCTCAACATATGGTCCGCTGTATCCGTGCTGCTTAGGTGTTGGCGCCCTGCCGCCCAAACCTTCCAACCGAAAAACAGTCCGAGACCCATGACTCACCTGATCGAACTCTTGCGAGTCCCGTATGTCGATCAAACCTAGACTGACGACGATGCGCCAATCTCTGCCCACGACCCTGCCGACACTTGGCGGGCCGCCGGCTCCGGAGCCGGCGGCATTTCGCATCTCATCGGATTTCGAGCCGGCGGGCGATCAGCCGGAAGCCATTGCCGAGCTTCTCTGCGGCGTCCGCGCCGGCGAGCAGGAACAGGTGCTGCTTGGCGTCACCGGCTCCGGCAAGACCTTCACCGTCGCCCATGTCATCCGCGAACTGGGCCGGCCGACGCTCATCATGGCCCCCAACAAGACGCTCGCGGCCCAGCTCTATGCGGAGATGAAGAGCCTGTTTCCCGATAACGCCGTGGAGTATTTCGTCTCCTATTACGACTACTACCAGCCCGAAGCCTATGTCCCGCGCACCGACACCTATGTCGAGAAGGAAGCCTCGATCAACGAGGAAATCGACAGGATGCGCCACTCGGCGACGCGCGCCCTGCTGGAACGGCGCGATGTCGTCATCGTCGCCAGCGTCTCATGCATCTACGGCATCGGCGCGGTCGAGACCTATGCCGAGATGACGGCGACGGCGGCGGCGGGCAAGCGGCTGGACCGCGACCGTTTCCTCAAGCGCCTGGTCGAGCTGCAATACCGGCGCAACGACAACAATTTCCATCGCGGCGCATTCCGGGTTCGCGGCGACAGCATCGAGATATTCCCCGCCCATCTCGAGGACCGCGCATGGCGGCTGATGCTCTGGGACGACGAAGTCGAGGCGATCCACGAATTCGACCCGCTGACCGGCGAGCGCGCCGCGGCCCTCGGTTCCATCCGGGTGTTTCCCAACAGCCATTATGTGACGCCGAAACCGACGCTGATCCAGGCGGCGGGACAGATCCGGGGCGAACTTGCGCAGCGCCTCAAGGAGTTGACCGCCCAGGGCAAGCTGCTGGAAGCGCAGCGCCTGGAGCAGCGCACCACCTTCGATCTGGAGATGATGGTCACGACCGGCTCCTGCGCCGGCATCGAGAACTACTCCCGCTATCTTACCGGCCGCGCCCCGGGCCAGCCGCCGCCCACCCTGTTTGAATATCTGCCGCCGGATGCGCTGCTGATCGTGGATGAGAGCCATGTTTCCGTGCCCCAGGTGGGCGGCATGTTCCGCGGCGACTATGCGCGCAAATCGACCCTTTCCGAATTCGGCTTCCGCCTGCCTTCCTGCGTCGACAACCGGCCGCTCAAATTCGAGGAATGGGACGAGATGCGCCCGCAGACGGTATTCGTCTCGGCGACGCCCGGCTCCTGGGAGCTGGAGCGGGTCGAGGGCGTGGTCGTCGAGCAGGTGGTTCGGCCGACCGGCCTTGTGGACCCGGTGTGCATCATGCGGCCGACTGAGCGCCAGGTGGACGACTTGCTGGCTGAATGCCGGGATGCGGCCCTCAAGGGCCAGCGCGTGCTGGTCACGACGCTGACCAAGCGCATGGCCGAGGATCTCACCGAATACATGCACGAGGCCGGCATCCGCGTGCGTTACCTCCATTCGGATGTCGAGACGCTGGAGCGCATCGAGATCATCCGCGACCTGCGCCTCGGCGCCTTCGACGTGCTGATCGGCATCAACCTGCTGCGCGAGGGCCTCGACATTCCGGAATGCGCGCTGGTCGCCATTCTGGATGCGGACAAGGAGGGCTATCTGCGCTCCTATACCTCGCTGATCCAGACCATCGGCCGCGCCGCGCGCAATGTGGATGGCCGCGTCATCCTATATGCGGACCGGGAAACGCGGTCGCTGGCGGCGGCGCTGGAGGAAACCGCCCGCCGGCGCGAGAAGCAGCACGCCTTCAACCAGGCCAACGGCATCACGCCGGAAAGCGTGCGCAAGGGTATCTCGGATATTCTGAAGAGCGTCTATGCGCGCGACAGCATGACGGTCGAGACGGGCCTGGCCGAGGAGCAGGCGGCCCTCGGCCACAATCTCGAAACCACGCTGGCCGAACTCGAGAAGCAGATGCGCGCCGCGGCGGCCGATCTGGAATTCGAGGAAGCGGCGAGGCTGCGCGACGAAATCAAGCGGCTCAAATCCATGGATCTCGGCCTCGACGCCGCCATGGCGAAACCCGTCACCCGCATCGCCCGGGGCGCCGTCGCCGGCCGGAAGAAACGCGGCCCGGCCCGCCGGCGGTAGCGCCGCCGGCCTCCCTGGAACCGATGGCCGGCCCCCGCCTCCGGCCCGCCGCCGATCCTGCAGCCGCCGCCCGGCGCGTTCGCGCAGCCCAATAATCCGGTCGTGTGTCAGTTTAACATTTGGGCTCGTTGCGGCATTCATCCGTCACCCCCGCGCAGGCGGGGGTCCATCCCGGATACGCACCGCCGCCGCAGGTGGTGGAGAATGGACAAACCGTCCGAGGCTGCGGAGAGAATTGGAGCTGGACCCCCGCCTGCGCGGGGGTGACAGGGGAGAGCGGGGGCCCCATGCAGGCAATGTCCTTGCCTGCCGCCCGCGACACGGTTGCATCAACCGACTGCGGACAAGAAGCCGAATGTGAAACTGAGGTGCTACCAATAATCCCGTTAAGCCGCGCGTACCGGCGGGCCTGTTGCGGTGAGGCTGGAGCCTGGCGGCGACAGGCGACGGGCCGCGCTTCAGGAAAACGCCTGCAGGCCCGTTTGTGCGCGCCCGAGGATCAGCGCGTGGATGTCATGCGTGCCTTCATAAGTGTTGACGGCTTCCAGGTTCATCGAGTGGCGCACGACGTGATAGTCGTCATGCACGCCATTGCCCCCGTGCATGTCGCGGGCGACACGGGCGATGTCGAGCGCCTTGCCGCAATTGTTGCGCTTGACGAGCGAGATCATCTCCGGCGCCGCTCGGCCTTCATCCATCAGCCGCCCGACGCGCAGCGCGCCCTGCAGGCCGAGCGCAATCTCGGTCTGCATGTCCGCCAGCTTCTTCTGGATCAATTGGGTCTGCGCCAGCGGGCGGCCGAAAGCGCGCCGGTCCAGCGTGTATTGGCGCGCCGCGTGCCAGCAGAATTCCGCCGCACCCATCGACCCCCAGGCGATGCCGTAACGCGCCTTGTTGAGACAACCGAACGGGCCGCCCAGGCCGCGCGCATGGGGAAAGCGGTTCTCCTCCGGCACGAACACATCGTCCATTGCAATCTCGCCGGTCGGCCAGGCGCGCAGCGAGAATTTGCCCTCGATCTTCGCCGTCGTCAGCCCCTCCATGCCGCGCTCCAGCACGAAACCGCGGATGACATCCGCATCGTCTTTCGCCCAGATGACGAACACATCGGCGATATTGGCCTGGGTGATCCACATCTTCGCCCCGGAAAGCCGATAGCCGCCGGCGACCTTGCGCGCCCGCGTCGTCAGGCCGCCGGCATCGGAGCCGTGGTCGGGTTCGGTCAGACCGAAAGCGCCGATCGACTCTCCGGAGGCCAGCCGCGGCAGATATTTCTCCTTCTGCGCCTCGGTGCCGTAGCTGTGGATCGGAAACATCACCAGCGACGATTGCACGCTCATCGCGGAGCGGTAGGAACTGTCGCAGCGCTCCACCTCGCGCGCGATCAGCCCGTACATCACCGCGCTGCCGCCGGGGCAGCCATAGCCGTCAAGCCCGACGCCCAGAAATCCGGCCTCGCCGTAAGCCTTCATCATCTCGGGATCGAAGGTCTCGTGGCGATGGGCGTCGCGCACGCCCGGCGCAAGCGTCTCGGCGGTGAAGCGCCGCGCGGTTTCGCTCACCAGGCGCTCATCATCGTCGAGCTGGTCGCCGAGCAGGAACGGATCCTCCCAGGCGAAAGCGGCGCGTTTCTGTTTCATCGAGTCGGGCATCGGGCGTGCTTTCGGTGTCGGGTAGCGAATGGCGCGGGGAGAAGCCGCGGAGGCTATGGCGCCGGCGCACCGCCGGCATAGCCGACATGCTTCAGCGCCGCTTCGATCTCCGCCATGATCTCGGGGTCGTCGATGGTCGCCGGCATTTTCCAGGTTTCCCGGTCGGCGACCTTCTGCATGGTGCCGCGCAGGATCTTGCCGGAGCGCGTCTTCGGCAGCCGCTCGACGACAACCGCCGTCCTGAAGGCCGCCACCGGGCCGATCTGGCGGCGCACCATGGCGACGACCTCGGCCTCGATCTCGCCGAGCGGCCGGTTCACCCCCGCCTTGAGCACCAGGAAACCGACCGGGATCTGCCCCTTCAGGCGGTCGGCGACGCCGATAACCGCGCATTCCGCCACATCGATATGCGCGGCCAGCACTTCCTCCATCGCGCCGGTGGACAGGCGGTGGCCCGCGACATTGATGATATCGTCGGTGCGGGCCATGATGTAGGTGTAGCCTTCCTCGTCGATATAGCCGGCATCGGCCGTCTTGTAATAGCCGGGGAACTCGGTGAAATACGTCTCCAGATAGCGCTCATGCGCATTCCAGAGCGTCGGGAACGCGCCCGGCGGCAGGGGCGTCTTCACGACCAGCGCCCCGATCGTGCCCGGCGGCACCTCCTGGTTGTCCTCGTCCACGACGCGCAGGTCCCAGCCCGGCACCGGGCAGGTCGGCGACCCGTGCTTCACCGGCAGCAACTCGATGCCGACGCAGTTGGCGCACATGGGCCAGCCGGTCTCCGTCTGCCACCAATGGTCGATCACCGGACGCGACAGCACATCCTCGGCCCATTGCAGGGTATCCGGATCGCTGCGCTCGCCGGCCAGGAACAGCGTGCGGAAATGCGACAGGTCGCGGCCCTGAAGCAGCTTCGCTTCGGGATCGTCCCGGCGGATGGCCCGAAAGGCCGTCGGCGCGGTGAACAGCGCCGCCACCTTGTGCTGCTCGATAATGCGCCAATAGACGCCGGCGTCCGGCGTGCCGACCGGCTTGCCCTCGAACAGCACGGCGGTATTGCCGGCAAGCAGCGGCGCATAGACGATATAGGAATGGCCGACGACCCAGCCGACATCGGACGCCGCCCAGAACACCTCGCCCGGCTCGACATCGTAAACATTCTTCATCGACCAGTGCAGCGCCACCATGTGGCTGCCATTGTCGCGCACCACGCCCTTGGGCTGGCCGGTGGTGCCGGAGGTGTAGAGGATATAGAGCGGGTCCAGCGCCCCGACCGGCGTGCAATCGACCGGCGCGGCCGCCGCCGCGGCCTCGACCCAATCGACATCGCGTCCGTCGATCATCGACGCCTCGCATTGGGGGCGCTGAAAGACGATGCAGAAATCGGGCTTGTGTTCGGCGAGCGCGATGGCGCCGTCGAGCAGCGGCTTGTATTCCACAATCCGGCCCGGCTCTATGCCGCAGGAAGCCGTGACGACGGCCTTGCATTCGCTGTCGTCGATCCGCACCGCAAGCTCGTTGGAGGCGAACCCGCCGAAAACCACTGAATGCACCGCGCCCAGCCTTGCGCAGGCCAGCATGGCGACAGCCGTCTCCGGGATCATCGGCATATAGATGATCACCCGGTCGCCCTTGCCGACGCCCCGGCTCGCCAGCGCGCCGGCGAACACCGCCGCGGCGTCGCGCAGCTCGCGGTAGGTCAGGGTCTGTATCGTGTCCGTTACCGGACTGTCGTAAATGATCGCTGCCTGGTCGCCGCGCCCTGCGTCCACATGCCGGTCGAGGGCGTTGAAACAGGTGTTGGTCACGCCGTCGGCAAACCAGCGTCCGGCAGGCGTGGTCTCGGTTTCCAGAATCTCGGTCGGCGCCTTGAACCAGTGCAGCGCGGCGGCGGCTTCGGCCCAGAATGCCTCGCGCTCGTCGAGCGAACGACGGAACGCCCTCTTATATGCTCCCGCCATGACGACCTCTCCACCTGCGCCGGGGCTGGATGGATACCACCTCGACAGCGCAGGCGGAAGCCGGGAGGGCGGGAGCGGGAATTGAATTCCGGGCGGCAAACGCCTACAGCATAGCCCTGCTGAGACGAGAACCGATCGAGGAGCCGGCCCCATGGAACTCTGCGCATTGGGCGAACAGCCGCCGCTTGGCGAGGTCCCGGAGAAAATGCACGCCTTCGCCGTGCGCCAGGACCGTTTCGGGGAACCGAAGGACGCCTGGCAGCGCGAAATCCTCCCCGTGCCGGCGCTCAAGCCGGACGAGGTCCTGATCTATGTCATGGCGACCGGCATCAACTACAACAATGTCTGGGCCGCGCTCGGCTATCCCGTCGATGTCATCAAGGACAGGATGCGCAAGGGCGAGCCCGAGGACTTCCATGCCGGCGGCAGCGACTGTTCGGGCATCGTCCAGGCCGTCGGATCGGAGGTCGTCAATGTCAAGGTCGGCGATGAGGTGGTGATCCATTCCGGCTGGTGGGAGCCGGATGACCCGTGGGTGCTGGCCGGCAAGGATCCCATGCTGGCCGGCTCGACCCGCATCTGGGGATACCAGACCAATTACGGCTCCTACTGCCAGTTCGCCAAGGCGCAGGCGCATCAGTGCCAGCCGCGCCCCAGGCATCTGACCTGGGAGCAGTCGGGCTGCTATCTGCTTTGCGCGTCAACGGCATACCGGATGCTGATGGGCTGGCCGCCGCACATTGTCGAGCCGGGAGACCCGGTGCTGGTATGGGGCGCATCGGGCGGTCTCGGCGCCATGGCCCTGCAGATCACGGCCGCGCTTGGCGGCCGGCCGGTCGCCGTCATTTCCGACGACGCGAAACGGGACTGGTGCATGGAGATGGGTGCGGTCGGCGTCATCAACCGCACCGCCTTCGACCATTGGGGGCCGATGCCGGACACCACCGACAATGCCGCATACGGTGCATGGGCCAAGGGCGCACGGGCCTTTGGCGGCGCCATCTGGGAGGCGCTCGGCGAACGCGCCAGCCCGAAGATCGTCTTCGAGCATCCCGGCGAGGCGACCCTGCCGACCTCGGAATTCGTCTGCGACACCGGCGGCATGATTGTCATCTGCGCCGGCACGACCGGATACAATGTCACCCTTGATCTCCGCTATCACTGGATGCGTCAAAAGCGTTTCCAGGGCAGCCATCTGTCCAACGACGAACAGGCGGCGGCGGTGAATCAGCTCGTCATCGACGGCAAGATCGACCCCTGCCTGTCCGAGGTCTTCGATTTCGACGATCTCGGCCGCGCCCACCAACTGATGCACGAAAACCGCCATGCCGCCGGCCAGATGGCCGTGCTGGTCAATGCGACGGAGCGGGGCCGGGGCGCCGCATGATCCTGGAGGCGCTGGTCGTCTTCGGGGCGCTCGGGCTGGTCGCCGGGCTCAAGCTCTGGATGATCGCCCGGCGTATCCGGGCCGCGAAGGAAGCGGCGGCGGACAAGGCTTCGCCGCCGCCGCGGTAACGCCGGGCTGCCGGCTCAGCGCCGATAGACGAAGAACATCGCCTCATGCCGGATCGCGGCCTGCGGCAGTGCCGTGACCGGCCCGGCCGTGTCGATCCGGGTCCAGAGGCCGGCGGCGGAGATCGCGTCGATCCTGGCGCCGAAGCCGCCTTCCGAGAGCGCCGCTTCGGTGCAGCAGAAGATCAGCACCCCGCCCTTTGCCGTCGCACGCACAAGCTCGTCGAGCGATTCCGGTGGCGCGTGCCCCGGCGTGAAGACGCCGGTGCAGACCACGGCCTGAAACGCGCCGTCCTCGAAGTCGAGCGGTTCGCCGAGCACCCTGCGGCGCAGGTCTCGATAGACGCCCTTGCGCGCCGCGGCCTGCAACATGCCTTCCGACAGGTCGATCCCGGAAAGATTGGCATAGCCGAGCCGCGCCAGCGTCGCGCCGATCAGTCCGCTGCCGCAGCCCGCATCCAGAACCGGCGTTTCCCCCGGCGCGACATGACGCCCGAACAGGCCCGCCGCCATCGGCGCGTAGCTGTAGCCGCCGGACGACACATCGGCGTCGTAGCTCTCCGCCCAGTCGTCGTAAATGCGCCGGTTCTCCGCCGCCGACCGGGCGTCATAAACCCGTTCCAGCCACTGGTTGAGATCGCTCACAATGCTTCCCTCTTCCGTTCCCTGCAGCGCAGCATACACTGGCGCCATTCATCCGGGGATGCTTCCAGAATGGCCGATACCGATATCCTTCTCCAGGAAGACCGCGGCAGCGCGCGCATCCTGACCCTCAACCGCCCGCGGCGGCTCAACGCGCTCAACGGCGCGCTGGTGGACGCCGTTTGCAGCGCCGTGGCGCGCGCCCATGGCGATGATGCGGTCGCCTGCATTGTGCTGCAGGGAAACGAGCGCGCCTTTTCCGCCGGGGCCGATATGAAGGAAGCCGCGGCCCATGCCGGCGAAAGCCTGCGGGCCGCGCGGAACCGGGCGGAAGCCGGCGCCGCCATCCACGAACTCGGGCGGTTGACGGACAAGCCTCTGATCGCCGCAGTGCGCGGCTATGCGCTCGGCGGCGGATGCAATCTCGCCATTGCCTGCGACCTGACAGTCGCCGGCGCGAGCGCCGTTTTCGGCTATCCCGAAGTGAGGCGCGGACTGGCCGCGACGCTGGTGACGCCGGGGCTTGCACACCGTATCGGGCCGAAGGCAGCCTTTGAGCTGCTGACCCTGGCCGAGGATGTCTCCGCCAACCGGGCGCTGGAGCTCGGCATGGTCAACCGGGTCGTGCCCGACGAGAAGGTTCTGGACGAGGCGCTTGCCATGGCGGATGCGCTGGCCGCTTTCGACCGCGAGGCCGTGCGCGCGACCAAGCGGGTTTTCCAGAGGTCCCTGGACCTCCCGGTCATGGATGCGCTGGCCGCCAGCCGCGAAACCATGCTCGCCATGCGCCGGGCGGTGGTGCCGCCGGAGTGAATTGAACACTCGACCCCACCCTTACCAAGGGTGTGCTCTACCCCTGAGCTACGGCGGCCCGCCGGGCGCGTCTATGCCACAGGGAATACGGGGAGGGCAAGCGGACATGAGCGCATCGGACGACCGCGAGACAAAAGAGGACAGGAAACGGCGTCTTGCAGAAGCGCTGCGGCGGAACCTGCGCCGCCGCAAGGCAGGGCGGCGGCGGGAAGAGGAGCGGGCCGAAACGCCCGACAGCGTTGCCGAACGGGACTGCTGAAGCTACAAGCACCCCCGGCAATATGACGGCGGCCGGATGAAGCGCCGCCGGTTGCACGCGATCCGCAACGAGGGCTCGACTCGTGCTTGAAACCGCTGCCGGCGCCTACCGCATTCGCGGCGGCAGGCCGTTGAACGGCGCCATTCGCGCCCAGACGGCCAAGAATGCCGTCAGCAAGCAATTGGTCGCATCCCTGTTGACGGCCGAACCCTGCCGCCTGCTGGATGTCCCGGAGATTTCCGAGATCGAACTGGCGCTCGGTATGCTGGCCGAGATCGGCGCCGTCATATCCCGAGACGGCTCCGGCGCCATTGACATCCAGACCGCCGACATCGCCTCCACGGTCGTCGGGCAGCGTTATTCCGGCGTCAACCGCCTGCCGGTGCTGTTGATCGCCCCGCTTCTGCACCGGGCGGGCGCGGCGCGGGTGCCGGTGGTCGGCGGAGACCATATCGGCGAACGTCCGATAGACTTCCATATCGCATTGCTGGAGCGGATGGGCGCCCGCATCGACGCCGACAGCGACGGCTATACGGCCAAGGCCGACCGGCTGAAAGGCGCCGTTATCCACCTGCCCTATCCCAGCGTCGGCGCGACCGAGAACGCCATACAGGCGGCGTGCCTGGCCGACGGCACAACGGTGATTCGCAACGCAGCCATCGAGCCGGAGATCGTCGATACCGTCCTGTTTCTGCAGAAGATGGGCGCCCTGATCCAGATCGAGACCGACCGCAAAATCGTGATCGAGGGCGTGGACAAGCTCAACGGCGCGCATCACCGGCCGATTGCAGACCGTATCGAGGTGGCGTCCTTCGCCATGGCGGCCGTCGCGACCGGCGGGCGCATCCGCATAGACGGGGCCGACCAGCGCACCATGGTCACCTTCCTGAATGTGCTGCGCAAGATCGGCGGCGGCTTCGAGATTGCGGATAACGCCATCACCTTCTTTCGCGCCCGCGACACCCTGAACCCGATCCACATCGAGACGGATGTCCATCCGGGTTTCATGACCGACTGGCAGCAGCCCATGGTGACGCTGCTGACCCAGGCGGAAGGCGTGTCGGTCCTGCACGAGACGGTCTATGAGAATCGTTTCGGCTATACCCGGACCCTCAACGCGATGGGCGCGAATATCACGCTCACCACGGCCTGTCTCGGCAGCAAGCCCTGCCGTTTTCTGGAGCGCAACTTTCCGCACAGCGCGATCGTGCAGGGGGCGACGGCGCTTGTCGGGCGGCGGATTGCCGTGCCCGACCTGCGGGCCGGCTTCGCCTATCTGCTCGCAGCGCTGATCGCCGAAGGCGAGAGCGAGGTTTCCGGCTCCCATTATATCGAGCGGGGTTACGCCGATGTGCCGGGGCGGCTGGCGAGTATCGGCGCGGATATCGACATCGTGCCGCCCTCCGGCGGCAGCCTGGCCGCGCAATGACTCCGAAGCTGAAATTGCAGGCTGTATCCGTGGACGAGTTGCCGGTGCTCGCGGCCTGCGTGCAGGATGCCATCGCGCCGCTGGCCGACATGACCATGATCCGCGACCAGCGCCGGTTCGTTGTCGTGTTCAACCGTTTCCGGTGGGAATGCGCCGGCGATGCGCCGCCGTTCGAGCGCACCCACGCCATGCTGTCATTCCAGAATGTCCGGGCGGTGCGCACCAGCAATGTGGACCGCAGCCAGCCGGACCGGCTGCTCAATCTGTTGACCCTTGCGCCCGGCGAGGGCGGCGCGGTGGATCTTTCCTTCGCCGGCGGGGCGGTCGTCCGGGTGGAGAGCGATCCGTTCGAATGCGTGCTGGAGGATTTGGGCGAACCCTGGCCGACCGCCTGGCGTCCGGACCATGGCGGCCAAGAGGAGGAAGGGTGACAAGCCCGCTCGTTCTGGCGCTGCCGAAGGGGCGCATCCTTTCGGAAGCCATGCCCCTGGTCCGCGCGGCCGGCATCGAGCCGGAGCGCGGTTTCGACGATCCGCGCGACCGGCGGCTGCATTTTCGCACCAACCGGCCGGATGTGTCGATTATCCGGGTGCGGCCGTTCGATGTCGCCACGTTCGTGGCATTCGGCGCGGCCGGAATCGGCATTGCGGGCCGGGATGTGGTGATGGAATTCGATTATGATGAACTCTATGCTCCGCTCGACCTCGGTATCGGCCGCTGCCGCCTCGCCGTAGCGGAACCGGCGGCCCTGGTCGCCAATGACGACCCCCGCCGCTGGAGCCAGATTCGCATCGCGACGAAATATCCGGAGATCACCAAACGCCATTTCGCCGCGCGCGGCGTCCAGGCGCAATGCATCAAGCTCAACGGCGCCATGGAGCTTGCACCCACGCTCGGCCTGTGCCGGCGCATCGTGGACCTCGTTTCTTCGGGCGCAACGCTGAAGGCCAACGGCCTGGTCGAGGTCGAGCATATCGCCGACATAACATCCTGTCTGATCGTCAACCGCACGGCGTTGAAGACCCGCACGGCGGCCCTGCAGGGCTGGATCGAGCGTTTCCGGGAGGCCGCCCTTGCCCAGGCGGCTTGACAGCAGCGCCGCCGGCTTCGCCCGCGATTTCGAGGCATTCCTGCGGGCGGAACGCGCCGAAACGGCCGATGTCGATGCCGCCGCCGCCGCCATTCTCGCCGATGTGCGCGCCAGGGGCGACGAGGCCGTCGCGGACTATACCGCCCGGTTCGACAAGGTAACCGGCCCGCTGCGCATTCCGGTCGAGACGCTCGACCGGGCCCTGGCGCAGACGCCGAAAGCGGCCCGCGAGGCGCTGGAGCTTGCCGCATCGCGGATCGAGGCCTTCCACCGCGCGCAAATGCCGGCGGACCTCGACTACCGGGACGCGACAGGCACACGCCTCGGGCTGCGCTGGACGCCGGTGGAGGCGGTGGGCCTGTATGTGCCCGGGGGCGCAGCCGCCTATCCGAGTTCCGTGCTGATGAACGCGATACCGGCCAGGGTGGCCGGCGTCGAGCGTTTGGCGATGACGGTGCCGACGCCGGCAGGCGCCTTCGACCCGCTGGTGTTCGCCGCCGCGCGCCTTGTCGGCATAGACGAAGCCTATCGGACAGGCGGGGCGCAGGCGGTCGGCGCGCTCGCCTACGGCACGCAAAGCATCGCCCCGGTGGACAAGATCGTCGGCCCCGGAAATGCCTGGGTGGCGTCTGCAAAGCGGCAGGTGTTCGGACATGTCGGCATCGACACGATCGCAGGCCCGTCCGAGGTGCTTGTTGTCGCGGACGGCTGCTGCCCCGCCTCCTGGATCGCAGCCGACCTGATGGCCCAGGCCGAACATGACGAAGCGGCGCAGAGCATTCTCATCGCGCTTTCGCACGACTATGCCGATGCTGTCGAGGCGGAAATCGCGCGCCTTCTCGCCTCCTTGCCGCGTGCGGCGGTTGCGCGGGCAAGCTGGGAGCGCCACGGCGCCTGTATCGTCGTGCGGGACCTCGAGGAAGCGCCCGCACTGATAAACGCCGCGGCGCCCGAACATCTCCAGCTCGCCATTGCGGAACCCGACGGCCTGGCCGCGCAGGTGCGCCATGCCGGCGCCATTTTTCTGGGCGCCCTGACGCCCGAAGCCGTCGGCGATTATGTCGGCGGGCCGAACCATGTTCTGCCGACTTCGCGGACTGCGCGGTTCGCCTCCGGCCTCGGCGTCATGGACTTCATGAAACGCACCACCCTGCTCGGTTGCAGCGCCGGGGCGATCGCTGCTATCGGCCCCGCCGCCGCTGTGCTCGCGTCCGCCGAGGGGCTGGACGCCCACGGCCTGTCGGTGTCGCTCCGGATCAATGATTGACGGCGGGCCGGAGCCGCGGTTCGAGATTGCTTCAGTCAGCCTGGACGAACGGCTCGTCCTGCGGCGAACACCCGAGATCGAGCAGGAACGCGCCGTGGCGATTTTCGATTTGGTGGAGCAGAACCGCTTTCGCCTTCTGGAGGGGCCTGCCGGACCCTATGCGCTTCATCTCTCTGTCTCGGGAAGCCGCCTGGAGTTGCGAATCGCGCCGCCGGACGAGTCCGCCCCCGTGCAGATTTCCGTTTCGCTCGGGTCTTTCCGACGCCTCGTCAAGGAGTATTTCATTGTATGCGACAGCTATTACGAGGCCATCAAATATCTGTCACCATCGCGCATCGAGGCCATTGATATGGGGCGGCGCGCCCTCCATGACGAAGGAGCCGACAGACTGCGGCAGGCGCTGGCGCCCCGGGTCGAGGTGGACCACGACACCGCCCGGCGGCTGTTCACCCTGCTCTGCGTCCTGCATTTCCGGCGGCGCTTCGGATGACCGCCGCGCCGCGCCGCCTCCTGTTCGCCTGCACGCGCAACGCGGTCCGCTCGCCCATGGCGGAGGCGCTGGCGAGACGCTGGCTCGGCGGCGGGGCAGTCATCGAGTCGGCAGGCATTGCGCCCGGACCCCTGAATCCGTTTGCGGTCGCCGTCATGGATGAAATCGGACTCGATATCCGCGGTCACCGGACCACGACATTCGAGGACCTTTCGGACCAGCGCTTCGATACCGTCATCGCCTTGACCGAAAGCGCGCACCGGCAGGCAAGGGCGTATGCGGGCGGCGGCGCCGCGGTCGAGTTCTGGCGCGTGGCGGACCCGACCCTGAACGAGGGGTCGCGCGAGCAACGGCTGACGGCATTCCGCATGGTGCGCGCGGACCTGGAGGCGCGCATCCGCCGGCGCTTCCCCCGCGCGCCCGGCGCAGGGTGAGAAGACCCGTGGCTTCACTGGTGCTTGCCTCGGCGTCGCCCCGCCGGCTGGAATTGCTGCGCGGCATCGGCATTGAGCCGGACCGTGTCGCGCCGGCGGACATCGACGAGCGGCCGCGCCCGCGGGAGTTGCCGCGCGACCTTGCCGCGCGTCTGGCGGAGGAGAAATGCTCGGCGGCAGCGGCGCATTTTGCAGACAGCTATGTGCTTGCCGCCGATACGGTGGTGGCCTGCGGGCGGCGGGTGCTCGGCAAGCCGTGCGACGCCGAAGAGGCGCGCCGTTTCCTGTCCATGCTGTCCGGGCGCCGCCACCGTGTGTGGGGCGGCGTTGCGCTTCGGGCGCCGGACGGGCGCCGGGCGGCGCGCCTTGTGATGACGCATGTGGCCTTCAAGCGGCTGGAGGCGCGCGAGATCAACGCTTATCTGGCCTGCGGAGAATGGCGGGGCAAGGCCGGCGCCTATGCCATCCAGGGCCGGGCGGGCGGCTTCGTCAAGGCGTTGACGGGCTCTTACCCGAATGTCGTCGGTCTGGCGCTCTACGAGACGCGGGCGCTGCTCGCCGGCCTTGGCTACCCCGTGCCATGAACCGCGCGCTGTTGACAGAGGCGCCCTGGGGCAGGACGGCGGCCTTGCTGGCGGGCGGCGCGCCGGTGGAGCTGCGGCTGGAGCGCCCGCCGGAGGACACAGGCGCAGTCTGGCGCGGCCGGGTGGTGCGCGTCCAACCGGGTCTCGGCGCATTCGTCGATCTGGGCGACGCCGGCACCGGACTGCTCGCGGGGGGCAAGCCGCCCGATGAAGGCGCTGCGGTTCTGGTGCAGGGAACCCGGAACGCGACCGGCGGCAAGGGGCCGGCCCTCGGCGCCGCGCCCCGTCTTGCGGGGCGGTATCTGGTCTATACGCCCCGGCGGCCGGGCGTCGCCGCCTCGAAGCGGTTGCCCGACACCGGCGCGCGGGCGCGGCTGCAGGGGTTCGCCCGCCGGCTGCTGCAGCCGGGTGAAGGCGTGGTCATGCGTGCGGCGGCCGCCGCCGTCGGCGATGCGGCCATTGTCCGCGAACTGGAACTGTTGCGAATGCGGTGGAAACGCATCGAGGCGGCTCCGGACGGCGCGCCGGCCCTGCTGTGGCGGGAGCCCGACCCGCTGGCGGCTTTCCTGCGCGATCGGCTCGAGCCGGGCGGCAAGGTGCTCGCGGACCGGGCATTGCGCCGCTACGCCGAACGCATCGGCGTTTCCGACGCGCAAATCGAGCTGCTGCAAGAGCCGGGCTGGCGGGCGTTCGGGCTGGAGGATGTTATCGGGCGCGCGCTGGAGCCGGTCGTGGCGCTTGCCGGCGGCGGCAGCATTTCCATAGAAACGACGCGCGCCGCGACGGTGATCGATGTGGACGGCGGCGGGCGGCGGGATGTGCTGGCGCTCAACCTGGAAGCCGCCGGGGCGGTCGCGAGAGAGATTCGGCTGCGGGGGCTTGGCGGCCTGGTGCTGATCGATTTTGTCGATCTCGACCGGGCGGCCGAACGCCGGAGGGTGGACCGCCGCCTGGCGGACGGCTTCGCGGGTGATCCGGCGGCGCGCCGCCAATTGCCGTTATCGGCGCTGGGGGTGATAGAGATGGCCCGTCAGCGCCTGGCCGCGCCGCTCGCGGAACAGTGGGCCGAGCGCCGGAGGTAGCCATGGCCGAAAAACCCGTCAAACTTCGTCCTTTCGGTTCCTGCCCGATATGCGGCCGGCCGGCGGTGGAGGCGGTTCGCCCCTTCTGCTCCGCGCAGTGCCGCCGCGTCGATCTCGGCCGCTGGCTGACCGAAGGCTACGCCATACAGACTGACGGCGAGCTGGGCGAGGCGCCGCCGCTTCCGGAAGACGACGGCTGAGCCGCGCGGCAATCGCCGCAATTGCCGCGAATCCTCCAAAGAGTGGCGCAATCCGCCTTCTTTCGCGGCGCCGCATGGGCTAGAAACCGGCTCTTATGAGCGCACCACCCATCGGCCACAATGCCGCTATCGCCGCGTTGCGCGGGCTGTTCGGCGACCGCCTGTCCACTTCGGACGCGGTCCGCGAGCAACACGGGCGCGGCGAGGACTATTTTCCCCTGGCGCCGCCGGATGCGGTTGCTTTCGCCCTGACGACGGAGGAGGTCAGCGCTGCGCACCGCATCTGCGCGGAGTTCGGCCTTCCGGTTGTTCCCTTCGGCACGGGCACATCGCTGGAAGGCCATGTCGGAGCCGTGAATGGCGGCCTCACGATTGATCTCAGCCGGATGGACCGGGTGCTGGAGGTCAATGGCGAGGACGGGGACTGCCGCGTGCAGGCAGGCGTCACGCGCAAGCAGTTGAACGAATATCTGCGCGACACCGGCCTGTTCTTTCCGATCGACCCCGGCGCCGACGCCTCGCTCGGCGGCATGGCGGCGACCGGCGCATCCGGCACCAACGCGGTGCGCTATGGCACGATGAGCGAGAATGTGCTCGGCCTGACCGTGGTCATGTCCGACGGCGAGATCGTCGAGACCGGCGGCAGGGCGCGCAAGTCTTCCGCGGGCTACGATCTCACGCGGCTGTTCGTCGGCTCCGAGGGCACGCTGTGCACGATTACGGAAGTGCGCCTCAAGCTGTATGGCATCCCGGAGAGCATCGCGTCGGCGGTCTGTCAATTCCCCAGCCTGGAGGCCGCGGTCGATACCGTGACGCTCACCATGCAGTCCGGCGTTCCGGTGGCGCGCATCGAGCTGCTGGACGACACGCAGATAGACGCCTGCATCCGCTACTCCAACCTGCAGGACTTCGAGGTGAAGCCCACCCTGTTCTTCGAGTTCCACGGCTCGCCCGCCGGCACGGCGGAACAGGCGGAGACGGTGGAGGCGATCGCCGGCGACCTCGGCGGCAGCGCCTTCAGATGGACGCGGAACCAGGAGGAGCGCAACAGGCTCTGGCAGGCCCGCCATGATGTCTATTACGCCTGCATGGCGCTCAGGCCCGGCTGCCGGGCCTGGTCCACGGATGTCTGCGTGCCGATTTCCAGGCTGGCGGAATGCCTGATCGACACCAGGCGCGATGTGGACGAGACCGGGTTGATCGCGCCAATTGTCGGCCATGTCGGCGACGGCAATTTCCATTGCGGCATCGTCATCGATCCCGACAATCCGGAGGAGATGGCGACGGCCCGGGCCTTCAACAAGCGCCTTGTGGCGCGGGCGCTCGCGATGGGAGGCACCTGCACCGGCGAACACGGCGTCGGCCTCGGCAAGATCGACTCTGTCGAGGCCGAGAGGGGAGAGGCCGTCGATGTCATGCGCGCCCTCAAACGCGCTCTCGACCCGGCAAACAGGATGAACCCCGGCAAGGTGATACGGCTATGACACAACTCGCCCATGCCGAACTGCGGGAAGACCTCGCCTGCGCGCTGCGCTGGGCGGTAAGGCTGGACCTGCATGAAGGCGTCGATAACCATTTCTCGGCGGTCGTGCCCGGAGAGGACGGCGAAACGCGCGGCGACCGCTTCCTCATCAACCCTTACGGCGTCCACTGGTCGGAGATGACCGCCTCCGCGCTCTGCCTCTGCGACGAGGACGGCCGGGTGCTGGAGGGCGGCGGGAAGGTGGAGAACACCGCCTTCCATATTCACAGCCGCATTCATGTGAATGTGCCTTCGGCGAAGGTCGTGCTGCATACGCACCAGCCCTATTCGACGGCGATTACGCTGCTGGAAGGCGGTCGGCTGGAAATGTGCGAGCAGAACGCGCTGATGTTCGACGAGCGCATCGCCTATGACGACGACTATGACGGCCTGGCGCTCGACAATGACGAGGGCGACCGGCTGGCGCGCGCCATGGGCAACCGGTCCATCGCCTTTCTGGCGAGCCACGGCGTCATCGTCAGCGGGGAGACCGTCGGCGACGCCTTCACCGACCTCTACTATCTGGAGCGGGCCGCGCAGTTCCAGATGATCGCAAGATCGACGGGCGGCGCGCTGCGGACGATTTCCGACACGGTGCGGAATTCGGTGCGCCAGCAATTCGCCGAGGAGCGGCCGAAGCTGGCGGACCGCCATTTCGCGGCGCTGAAGCGCATTCTGGACCGCGAAGAGCCGGAATACCGGCTGTGACGAGGCCGCAGCCATGAGGATCGAGCGCGTCGGCGACACGATCGACATGCTCGGCGAGGGCCCGCTCTGGGATGTCCGCGAGCAGGCGCTCTACTGGGTGGACAGCCGGGGCTGCGCCATCCACCGCCTGGACTGGGAAAGCGGCGAGCGCCGCGACTGGCGGGTGCCGGCGATGATCGGCTCCATGGCGCTGCGCGAAGCCGGGGGCGCCGTTCTTGCGCTGCAGACCGGCATTCATACCTTCGATTTCGAAACCGGCGAGGCGGTGGCGGTCGCCGATCCGGAAGCGGACGATCCAACGACCCGCTTCAATGACGGCAAGGTGGACCGGCAAGGCCGTTTCCTGACCGGCACCATGGCGACGCGGATCGGCGGGGAAGCGCGCGGCTCGATCTACCGCCTCGACACGGACCTCTCGCTGCACCGCCTGAAGGGCGGGGTCATTGTCGCCAACGGCCCCTGCTTCAGCCCGGACGGCGAGACCTTCTATTTCGCCGACACCCGCCGCAATGCGATTTTCGCCTATGACTACGACATTGCGGCGGGCGCCATCGGGCCGGAGCGCGTCGCGGTGGACACGACCCCCTGGGACAGCGGCCCCGACGGCGGCACGGTGGACAGCGAAGGCTGTCTGTGGAGCGCGCTCGTCCATGCGGGCAAGATCGCCCGTTTCACGCCCGACGGCAGCCTCGACCGGCTCATAGACATGCCGTGCACCCGCCCGGCAAGCGTCATGTTCGGCGGCCCGGACCTCGACATCGTTTTCGTGCCGTCGATCCGCGATTCCGGCAATGTGCGCGGCGACAAGGAGATAGACGGCGCCCTGTTCGCCATCCACAATCTCGGCGTCACCGGGATCCCCGAACCGCGTTTCGCCGGCTGAGGCAGGGGGGCGGCGCCGCCCGGACGGCGCCGGACGACATCAGCACGCCGCGTTGCGCGGCCGAATGAGGGAACATGAAAGTCTTTATCGCCAGCCTGGGAACCGAGACGAACACTTTTTCGTCCATGCCGACAGGTGTGCAGGGCTTCGCGGACACCATGCTCTTCCACGGCGATGCCACGCGCCATCCCGCCACGACATTCAGCCTGCCGCTGCATGTCTGGCGCACCGCCACCGAAGAACGCCAGGGCGAGACAGTGGAGAGCCTCGCCGCTTTCGCCGAACCGGGCGGGCTGACCGTGCGCCGGGTCTATGAGAGCTTTCGGGACGAAATCCTCCAGGACCTCCGCGACGCGATGCCGGTCGATATCGTGCTGTTGTCGATGCACGGCGCCATGACCGCGGAAGGTTACGAGGACTGCGAGGGCGACCTTCTGGCCCGTGTCCGCGCGATTGCCGGGCCGGATGTCGTGATAGGCGGAGAGCTGGACCTCCACTGCTCGATCACGCCGCAGATGGTCGAACACGCCGATGCGCTCATCCTCTTCAAGGAATATCCGCATATCGACGCCGGCGAGCGGGCGACGGAACTGTTCGAGATCTGCCTGGCCGCGCATCAGGGCCGCGCCAAACCCGTGATGGCCGTGCATGACTGCCGGATGATCGACATGTGGCGCACTTCTTTCGAGCCGATGCGGAGCCTGGTCGATGAGATGCAGGCGGCCGAAGGCAAGGACGGCATTCTGTCCGTCTCCTTCGCCCACGGTTTTCCCTGGCAGGATGTGCCGGAAAATTCCGCAAAAATGCTGGTTATTGCCGACGGGGACGCCGCCCTCGCTGCCGAGGCGGCGCGGGCGTTCGGGCGGAAAATCTGGGAGCGGCGCGGCGAGACCGGGCAGCAGACCGTCACGATCGACGAGGCGCTGGACCTGATCGAGGCGGGCCCCGGCCCCGTGGTCGTGGCCGATGTCGCCGACAATGCCGGCGGCGGCGCGCCGTCCGATTCGACCTTCCTGCTCGCCCGCGCGCTCGAACGCGGGATTACGGGCGTGCTGACCGGATATTACTGGGACCCGGTCGCCGTGCGGTTCTGCGAGGAAGCCGGAGAAGGCGCAACATTGCAGCTGCGGGTGGGCGGCAAATGCGGACCGGATTCAGGCGATCCGGTGGACCTGACGGCCACGGTCCAGCGCATCCTCAAGGGCGCGAGCCAAAGCTTCGGCGATGCGGTCTCGGGCATGGGCACGGCCGTCTGGCTGTCGGCCGAGGCGGGTATCGACCTCATCCTCACCTCGACGCGGACGCAGGTGTTTCACCCGAACGGGATGACGCAGCTTGGCATTGATCCGACCGGCTACAAGGGCGTCGTCGTCAAATCGACCCAGCATTTCCATGCCGGTTTCGCGCCCATCGCATCGCGGATCGCCTATATGGCCTGCCCTGGAGCGATCCCGCCGGATTTCGCGGCCATCCCCTACAAGCGCTTCACGGCCCCCTACTGGCCCAGAGTCGAAAACCCTTATGACGACTGAAACCCGGCCCGTTCACGGCATGACGCCATGGCGCATGGTTGGCCGCGCCGGCTCCGTCCGGCGCATTTCGGCCCGCGCCAACGCCTCGATCAGCCGCGGGCGCGTCTCGGCCGGGTCGATCACATCGTCGATTTTCATGGCCTCGGCCGCGGGCCATGCGCCGCAGAGCCGGCCGTATTCCCGGATCAGCCGGGCGTAAAGGGCGTCGGAGTCAGCGGCTGCGGCGAGTTCCGCCTTGTAGGCAGCGCGGATGCCGCTTTCCAGCGGAATGGCGTTGAAGTCTGCGGTCGGCCAGGCCAGCACGGCGGACTGGTCCGCGCCATAGCCCCCCATCGCCGCCGCGCCGTAACCGAAAGCCTTGTGCAGCACCACCGTCACGAGCGGCGTGTTGGCGAAGGCGAAACTGCTGGCTACGGCCATGCCGACCCGCAGCGCCCCTTCCCGCTCCGATTTCGGCCCCGTCATCACACCCGGCGTATCGGTGAGGAACACGACCGGCAGATGATAGGCGGCCGCCAGGTCGATGAAGCGCCGCAGCTTGTGCCCGGCCGCCGCCGTGATCGCGCCCGCCATCACCATCGGCTGGTTCGCCGCCACCGCGACCGCACGGCCTTCCAGGCGCGCAAAGCCGGTAATCATCATACGGGCGTATTCCGGCTTGAGCTCGAAGAAGCTGTCGCGGTCGAAAATCGCTGCGACGGCGTGCTTCATGTCATAGGGTCGGCGGCGGTTCTGCGGTATGAGGGCGCGCAGCACTTCCTCAGCGCCTTCGGGCGCGGCTTGCGGCGCTGCCGCCGGCGGCCATGTCCAGGCATTCGCCGGCATGTAGGACAGATAACGCCTGAGCTGCCGGATCGCGTCGGCCTCGTCCTCGGCGGGGTTGTCCGCGACGCCCGAAATACGGCAATGCACTTCCCAGCCGCCCAGCTCTGCCTTGGAGACGCGCTCGCCAGTGCCCATGGCGACCAGGGGCGGGCCGCCGGCCGCCAGCATTCCCTCGCCCTTCGTCATCACGATGAATTCCATCATCGACGCCAGCAGGGAGCTGTCCCCGGCAGTGGGGCCCAGCACCGCCGCGATTGTCGGCGCCGTGCCCGAAAGGCGCGCCACATCCATGAAATGGTGCATCGGCGCCAGCCCCTCGCCGATATACTCGTCCGTCCGCGCGCCCGCCCCGTCGAACAGCCAGACCAGCGGCACCCGGTCTCGCCGGGCCAGGTCGATCATGCGGTGCTTCTTCTGGAAGTTCACCAGGCCGAGCGAGCCGCCGAGCACGGTGAAATCCTCCGCGACCACCCCTGCGACGCGCCCATCGATACGCCCGAACCCGGTCACCACGCCGTCGGCCGGCGTCACCTTGTCCTTTACCGGCGTCACGCGGGTGGGCGCATGTGTCGCCAGCCCGCCGATTTCGGCAAAGCTGCCCGCATCCATGAGCATCGCCACCCGCTCGCGCGCCGTCTGCTTGCCGGCGCGGCGCTGGCGGGCAACCTTCGCTTCGCCGCCATGCGCTTCCGCTGCCTCCCGGCGGCGTGCGAGTTCATCCAGCAAGTCGCTCATCCCGTCTTCCTTCAGCGCGCCGCGCAGCCGTTGCCGGACGCCGGCGGCGCCCGGAATCAGGCAGCGTCCCGGAGCTTGAGTTTGAGGCCGACCACCGTGTAGCGGTCGAGGCCGGTAATCTCGGCAATTTCGGCGAAGGGCAGATGCGTTTCGTTCAACAACACGGTTGCATGCTGCACCGGCTCCAACCGGCGGCGGCTGCGCCACGCGCCTCTGTGCTCCGCCCGGCGCCGCGGCCGCTCTTCGTCGCTGTCCAGGCCCCGGCGCAGCGCGTCTTCCCATGCGGCGCGGAAGCGTTCCCGCTCCGCGTCGGCGCGCTCGCAGCTCTCGCGAAAGGCGCGCGCGCGCGCGGCCGCGCGCTCTCGCCGCAGTCGGTCCGCCGGACTCTCCTCCCGGGCCGGCTGCGGGTCTTCGCCGAACCGGGCCGCTTCCAGAAGCGACAAGCCGCAGCGCGCCGCGAGCCGCCGGGCAGCCGCCAGCGCCGCCTCGCGCTCGCCGTCGAAGGAACTGCCGGCCGCCAAGGCCAGCAGGCTCCGAAAACGGGCGCGGTCAGCTTCTGCAAATCCGGTCGAGATCGCGGGTCTCCCTTGCGTCGAACAATAAGCCTACAATCCCGGCGACCGGGAGGGAAACCGATAATCCACTGATGGGGGGCGCCCCGGTCGGCAGGCCGCGCGGCGGCCGTATTCCCCGGGCCGGCCCGGAAGGAACGCGTCATCCGGGCCGCACGCCCCGCAGGACCGCAGCGCGCATCTTCGTTGCAAACCGGGGCAGTATCGGCCGGTGAGACCGGGTGCGAATGCCGGTATGCTGGGCCGGCGGCCTGAAGGAGGCGAGGCATGACAGACGGGATTTTCGGTTTCATCGGTCTTGGCAATATGGGGGCGCCGATGGCGCGTCATGCCGCCGCAACCGGGCGAAGGACGGTCGTTCACGACATTGCCGGCACGGCGGACCGGGCGCCGCCCGAAGCCGTCATCGCGCAATCGAACAGCGAGGTCGCGCGGCGCGCCGGCATCGTCGCCCTCTCGCTGCCGACGGTGGCGGCGAACCGCGACGTCGTGCTGGAAATCGCCGCAGCCGGACAGTCGGGCCAGATCGTCGTCGATACCTGCACCATCGGCCCCGCCGCCGCCCGAGAAAACGCGCGCATTCTGGAAGCGGCCGGCATCGCCTATCTCGACAGCCCCGTATCCGGCATGAAGTTCCGCGCCGAGGAAGGAACGCTCGCCAGCATGGCTTCCGGCCCGCAGGACGTGCTGGACCGGGCGCGGGAAATGGTCGGGGCATGGTCCCGTGCCGTCTTCCATGTCGGGCTGGAGCCGGGCCTGGGCCAGACAATGAAACTCGTCAACAATGCGCTCAACATCTCCACCCTGGTCACAACCTCCGAAGCGGTGGCCTGGGGCGAGTTGAGCGGTCTGGACATCGGGACCATGCTGGAGGTGGTCAATGCCAGCACCGGCCAGAATTTCACCACCCTGCACGCCTTTCCCAGGCATGTCGCAACGGGCGAGTTCGGCGGGTCGGGCGCCGAAGCCCATGTGGTCCGGAAGGATCTCGGCCTCTTCGTGGCGGGCGTCGGCGCCGACGGGGCGTCTTGTCCGGCCATCCGGCGCGCCTATGACACCGTTACGGCATTCGCCGAGGCCGGCCCGACGCAGGACATGATGCGGATCTACCCGTTTGTGAGGGACCGGGACTCGTAGCGTGCGTATTTCGATAGCGCGGCCCGGTCCCGTTCGCGTGTAAAGTCTGCCGTCTCTCTGTCCCGGTCGGTCCGCAATGTTCATTGATCCCGGCAAGCGCAATGTGCTGCTGCTTGCCGTCTGCCAGGCCCTCTACATCTCCGGCACCTCGCTGATGATCGCCACCGCGCCGCTGATCGGGCAGATGCTGGCGGACGATCCCGGCTGGGCGACCTTCCCGCTGGCCGCCCATCACGGCGGGGTCATGATCGCGACGATTCCCGCCTCCCTGCTGATGCGGCGGATCGGCCGGCGCGCCGGCTTCATGCTCGCCGCCGTCATAGGGTCGGTCGGCGCGCTGATCGCCGTCCAGGCGCTTGACGACCAGAGCTATTGGGGGTTCTGCCTTGGCGTGTTCGTGGTCGGGTGGTTCCACGGCTTTGCCGTCTTCTACCGCTTCGCGGCCGCCGACACGGCCTCGCCGGATTTTCGCCCCAAGGCGATCTCGCTCGTGCTGGCGGGCGGGCTTCTGGCGGCGGTCATCGGGCCGGAGCTCGCCAAACACACGCTGCACTGGCTCGATCCGGTCGTCTTTGCGGGCAGCTATCTTTCCCTGATCGGCCTTTACGCGCTCTCCTTCTGCCTCGTTGCCTTTGTGCGCATTCCGAAGCTGAGCGCGGAGGAGCGCAGCCATTCCGGCCGCCCGCTGCTCGAGATCCTGCGCCAGCCGGCCTGCATCGCTGCGATTCTGGCCGCGGCGATCGGCTACGGCTCCATGTCGCTGGTCATGACCTCGACGCCGCTGGCGATGAAGTTCTGCGGTTTCGACTTCAGCGACTCCGCCAGCGTCATCCAATTGCACATCATCGGCATGTATCTGCCGGCGTTCTTCACCGGCCATCTGGTCTCCCGGTTCGGCGCCCGCCCGATTATCGTGATCGGTGTGGCGCTGATCGCGCTTTGCGCCGCCGTTGCCCTCGCCGGCGTCGATTTCGTGCATTTCGCCGTTGCGTTGTTCCTGAACGGCGTCGGGTGGAACTTCATGTTCGTCGGCGGCTCTTCCCTGCTGACCGAAGTGCATACGCCGTCGGAGAAGGCCAAATTGCAGGGCGTCAACGATTTTGTCGTCTTTGCCGCGATTGCCGCCTCGGCGATGTTCTCCGGCCGCATTTTTGAAGATTTCGGCTGGGACTGGCTGAATATCGGCATTCTGCCGATGATGACAGCAGCACTGCTTGCAACACTGGTGTTCGCAGCGCCGCAGCGCCGCCGCGCGGCATAAGGGGCGGTCATGCGACAAAATCGGGGCTTGAGAGACGACCGCCCATCGCTTACACGCGCCCCGCGTTCCCATCGCCTTCCGGGAGGAGCCAATCCATGTCGTCGGTCCTGATTTTTGTCGTCCTGTGCGGGCTTGCAGCGCTGATTTACGGCGTCGCCGCCTCCCGGTCCGTGCTGGCGGCAAGCCCCGGCAATGCGCGTATGCAGGAGATCGCAGCAGCGATTCAGGAGGGCGCGCGCGCCTATCTGAACCGCCAGTACAGGGCCATCGCCCTGGTCGGCGTCGGGATCTTCGTCGTCCTGCTGGTGCTGCTCGGGGTGCATGAGGCCGTCGGCTTCCTGATCGGCGCCGTGCTTTCGGGCGCGGCCGGCTATATCGGCATGAATGTGTCGGTGAAGGCCAATGTCCGCACGGCGGAAGCGGCGCGCCAGGGGCTGGCCCAGGGCCTCGCCGTGTCGTTCCGGTCCGGCGCCGTCACCGGGATGCTGGTGGCGGGCCTCGCGCTGCTCGGCGTCGCCGTTTATTACGCTATTCTGGTCAATGCCGGCGCAGAGGGGCGCGGCCTGATCGATCCGCTGGTGGCGCTCGGCTTCGGCGCCTCGCTGATCTCGATTTTCGCCCGGCTCGGCGGCGGCATCTTCACAAAGGGCGCGGATGTCGGCGCAGACCTCGTGGGCAAGGTGGAAGCCGGCATTCCCGAGGACGACCCCCGCAATCCGGCCGTCATTGCCGATAATGTCGGCGACAATGTGGGCGACTGCGCAGGCATGGCCGCCGACCTGTTCGAGACCTATGCGGTCACGGTCGTGGCGACCATGGTGCTCGGGTCGATCTTCTTTGCAGCCGACGCCGGGCTTGCCGCCTCGGTCATGTCCTATCCGCTGGCAATCGGCGGCGTGTGCATCCTCGCCTCGATCATCGGCACCTTCTTCGTCAAGCTCGGCGCCTCGCAGTCGATCATGGGCGCGCTCTACAGGGGCTTCATCGTGTCGGCCGTCATCTCGCTCGGCGGCATTCTGGCGATGACCGCCTGGACCGTGGGCATGGGCCCGATCGGCGACAGCGGCTTCACGGGCACGCAATTGTTTGTCTGCGGGGCGATCGGCCTCGTTGTCACCGGCCTCATCATCTGGGTGACAGAGTATTACACCGGCACCGAATACCGCCCGGTCCGCTCGGTTGCGCAGGCCTCGACCACCGGCCACGGCACCAATGTCATCCAGGGTCTGGCGGTCTCGATGGAAGCCTGCGCCCTGCCGGCCGTCATCATCTGCATCGCCATCGTGGCTTGCCACCAGCTTGCAGGCCTGTTCGGCATCGCCATTGCCGTCACGGCCATGCTGGCGCTGGCGGGCATGGTGGTGGCGCTGGACGCCTACGGCCCCGTTACCGACAATGCCGGCGGCATCGCCGAGATGGCGGAGCTGGAAGAGGATGTCCGCGACACCACGGATGCGCTGGATGCGGTCGGCAACACCACCAAGGCCGTCACCAAGGGCTATGCCATCGGCTCCGCCGGGCTTGGCGCGCTGGTGCTGTTCGCCGCCTATACCGAGGACATCAAGTTCTTCAGCGCCGCCGGAGACACCTATCCGTTCTTCAGCGGCATTGCCGAACAGGTGACCTTCTCGCTCTCAGACCCCTATGTCGTCATCGGCCTGTTCGTCGGCGGCCTGTTGCCGTTCCTGTTCGGCGCCATGGGCATGATGGCGGTGGGCCGCGCCGGCGGCGCCGTGGTCGAGGAAGTGCGCCGCCAGTTCCGCGAAATCCCCGGCATCATGGAAGGCAAGGCGAAGCCTGAATACGGCCCCTGCGTCGATATGCTCACGCGCGCGGCGATCAAGGAGATGATCGTGCCCTCGATGCTGCCGGTGCTCTCGCCGATCGCGCTGTTCCTGCTGGTGTGGCTGGTGGCCGGCAAGGCTGCGGCCCTGACCGCCGTCGGCGCCATGCTGCTCGGCGTCATTGTTACCGGCATCTTCGTCGCCATCTCGATGACCGCCGGCGGCGGCGCCTGGGACAATGCGAAGAAATATATCGAGGACGGCAATCACGGCGGCAAGGGCTCGGAAGCGCACAAAGCCGCCGTGACCGGCGACACCGTCGGCGATCCCTACAAGGACACCGCCGGACCGGCCGTCAACCCGATGATCAAGATCACCAACATCGTGGCGCTGCTGCTGCTGGCCGTGCTGGCGCATTGATGGCGTCCGCAGGGTCCGGAACGCCGGCGGCCAGCACGAGGCCGCCAGTCACGCCCCTGTCATGACGAGGATCATCACGAGAGCGGCAATCACCATCGGCAAGGCGCCGCAGAACAGGCAGACGGACCAGGCCGCGCGCCATACGGGGCTCGACTGAAGCGGCATAGGGGCGGCAATCGGGATCACAGGGCTGGATGTCCCCTTGTGCACGAACGGCCTCATAGCGCCGCCTGCGCCGATCAGCCAATGCGGGCCGGCGGAGACGCCGGAGACCGCATAAGCCGCACTCGTCCGGAAGACGGCCCATGTCTTCATCCGGGCGCTGTTGCCCGCCATACGGCCGATGACGCCCTGCACCAGTTGCAGATAGGCAACCGGATGCTGCGATCCGCCGTTCATTGGGGATAGAATGTCATCGACACCGAATATCGGTGACGCGGCTGATCTGGCAGACTGCTGCACAACTCCGAGATTCCCGACGGACCCACCTTCATGCAGGCCGATACGGTCGATGACCTCTTTCGCCGATTCGGCCCGAATTACCGCTGGTATGTGACCTTTGCGGGGCTGATCGGCGGCTTTTCCATGGTGCTGTCGGCCACCATCGTCAATGTCGCCGTGCCGGATGTCATGGGCGCGTTCGGCGTCGGCCAGGATCAGGCGCAATGGATGGCGACCGCCTTCCTCGCCACCATGACCGCGAGCCAATTGCTCAACGCCTGGATCACGGAAGCCTTCGGCCAGAGGCTGGGCTTCGCGCTGACGCTCGCCGTGTTCATCGCCGGCGCGTTGACGAGCGCCCTCGCCACCTCCATCGACATGCTCATTTTCGGCCGCGTGCTCCAGGGCATTGCAGCCGGCGTCATCATGCCCATGACCATGGTCACGATCTTCACCGTGTTCCCGCCCGACCGGCGGGGCATGGCCATGGGCATCTACGGCGCCGGCGTCGTGCTCGCGCCGGCGCTCGGGCCGACGGTCGGCGGTATCGCCATCGACAGCTTCTCCTGGCGCGCGATGTTCCTGCTGCCGATCCCGTTCTGCGCCGTTGCGCTGATCGCCGGCGCGGTCTTCATGCCGGCGAAAGGCCGCATCGGCAGGCTGCCGCCCTTTGACTGGTTCGGCTTCACATTCCTCGCCCTGGCCCTGTTCCTGCTGATGACGGCCGCCGCATCGGGGCCCCGGGAAGGCTGGCTTTCCAACCATATCCTTGTCTATGCCGCGCTCGGGGCGGTCTCGGCGGCAGCCTTCGTGCTGATCCAGTTACGGAGCCGGGCGCCGCTTCTGGACGTGACCCTGTTCCGGAACCGCGCCTTCACGGCGGCGGTCATTGTCGCCTTCGTGTTCGGCGCGGGCAATTTCGCCTCCAGCTATGTCATTCCGGTTTTCGTTCAGCAGGTGCAGAGCTTCACCGCAACCAAGGCCGGGTTGTCCATGATGCCGGCGGGCCTGCTTCTCTTCCTGGCGCTGCCACTGACCGGGCGCGCCGCCGACCGCTTGCCGGACCATATCCCGATCCTGGCGGGCCTCGCCTTCTTCGCGTTCGGCACCTTCCTGATGGCGACAGCCGACGCCCATACCAGCTTCTGGAGCTTCGCCGTCTTCACGATGATCAGCCGCGTCGGCCTGTCCTTTATCCTGCCGACCCTTTCCGCATCCGCCCTGCGCGCGCTCCCGAACGAGAAGCTGGCGCGGGGCTCGGGCGCGATGAACTTCATCCGCCAATTGGGCGGCGCGTCCGGCACGAATCTGATCGTCGTCTGGCTGCAATTGCGGACGCACTGGCACGCCGAAGCGCTGGCCGCGACGCAGACGGCCGGGAATACCGCAAGCCGCAGCTTTCTCGAAGCGGTCGGGGGACAGCTCGGGCTTGCCGGCCTGCCGGACGCTGCGCGGCTGAGCGCCGCGCTCGACTATCTGGGCCAGGTCGTGCACGCCCAGGCGCTCGCCTTCGGCTTCCGCGACTGCTTCCTGGCGCTGGGCCTCGTCTTCGTGCTGGCAATGCTGCCGGCGTTCAATCTGGCGCGGATTCCGCGCAGGGAGTAGGCTCGCGGCCGGGGCCGCTTGCTGGAATTGGTAGACAGACCGGACTTAAAATCCGTGGGGAGCAATCCCGTGAGGGTTCGAGTCCCTCAGCGGCCACCATTCGCCTGGGCAGCAACCTGTTTCAGGAAGGCTCGCACGCCTGCGAATGCGGGGTGATCGAAGTCCCAATATCCCTTCTGCGCCGCCACCCCGACGGAAACATGCGGCAGCGGCCTTGTAGCCAGAAAGGCATGGGCGCGCGCCTTGTCCCGCCGCTGGATCGACTCTCCGGAACACCGCTCAGCGCAATCGAGATATTCCTCGATGCAACCAGCCTCCGGCTTGTCCGCAACGCTCTCCCAAAGCAGGGTTTCGAGCATTCCCTGATTGCAGTCATCCGGCAGAACCAGCGCATACACCGCCGGCCTTCCCGGCCCGGCATGGTGCGCAGACAGCGCCAACCCTGCTCGGCCCAGCGCTCCCCGGATACTTTCGCGAGCCGATTTCGCCGGATGCTGCTCCGCATCTCGGACAATACCCACAGCCTTCAGCCGTCCAAAACCGGATATAGTCGGCAGAACAGAAATAAATTCCGGCAGATTACCAACGCCCCCGAAGTCATGAATTTGTATGTTCTGGAGACGCAAATACCGCGCAAACGATCCGAAGAAATTGACTTCGTCCTTCCCCTCGACAAAAAGACACCTTTCACCAGTAATGGAAAAAGGTGCAGCCAACTCAACGAATTTCCATATTGTGCCGAACAATTGTTTCGATATTATTTGGCGGTATAGTTATACATTGACATCCAGTGTCATTCCTCTCGATACGATGCAAAAGAAAATCGGCCTCCCCAAGATCAAGAGCATTGCACGCAGCCTCCACGCATTCCCAGCTATGGGTTGTTGCAAAAATCTGGGCTTGAAATTTACGCGCTGCGGCGTCGATCACTTTCCATATCTCGGACATGACTGAATGATGAATCCCATTTTCAATCTCATCAATCAACACTATTCCGGGAGACCGAGTCGATGCGACCAATATTGCCAATCGAGCAATGCGTCTCATGCCGTCTCCCATCACTTCCAAAGGCAGAAGCTCGGGTAAACCAATATCTCCCCATATCTTAGGAGTTCCTCCTGACGAATTATCCTCAATGCCAACAAGGGACGGCTCAATAGTCTGCAACGCCTCCAAGACAAAATGATCTTGCCTTTGCACACGTAACCGCCCTAGATTTGATGCATCCTCCGCTGGGTTAACTTGAGACGTTAGAATGGACGCATAAAACGGAAGTGATGCATTCGCCGCAGAAACTTGAATGCCATTTCTCGTTATCTGCATTCGGCTTTCTATCTGGTTATTCATGTTATTGGAAAACAGGAAGCGCAAGCCTGGTCCAATCGGTAGCTCACTTTCAACTTCCACGGTTTTATTTTGAAATGGAAGTTGGACGATGTTTGGGCGTTCCTCCACAATATTTAACTTCATTGTTCCTGCTAGATCTGAATCAGCACAAATTCTGATTGCACTCTTCATGTTTAAATTGAAAAATAGTGGCTTTGCAATATCATCAAATATCGAATTCGGTGATCCAGATAATGCAACACTTCTTCGAATAATATTTGTATTTAGAATTAATTCTGGATTAACGCCGCCCGACAACAAGAACAGAGACTCCAGCAAGCTGGTCTTTCCGACATTATTGCGGCCCGTAATAAGATTAATGCGCCCCAGGCGCTCTATGCTTAAATCCTGAAACCCGCGGTAATTGCATATCCTTATAGACTTGAGCATCGAACTGAATCCAGCGGGTCTGTCTCAACGCATATGATGGACGGCCACCACTGGCGCCGGCCCAGCCTGCCCGGCTGAAACGGCGCCAGAGGCGCTACCATACCCGACCCGGGAATCTAGTTCGACAGCTCCGCGAGGAGGCCGGGCCAGTTGCTGTCGGCCGAGGCGATGTGGCCGGGGATGTCCTTCTCCCACCGCTCCTGCACCGACTTCGAATAGTTGAGATAGAGCTTGTCGTCCACGATCTTCCACGACTTGGGATCGATGGGCGCGGTGGAGCCCTGCGCCACCGCCCAGGCGCAGTAGCCGCCATATTGCGGCGCATAGCGCTCCGGGTCCGCCTCGAAGGCATCGCGGTTGGCGGCGTTGGCGAAGCGCCACTTGGCGCCGTTCCATTCCACCTCATGGCGCGACTTGCCCTTCACGGGCTCGCCTGCGGTGAAATACGCAACCGGGTCGTAGCCGTGGATCGCAGCGCCGCTGCGCTGGAACACAGGCTCCTTGGCGGCGGCGAAACCGGCAAGCAGGATCAGCAGGGATGTTGCGGCAAGGCGCGTGAAGACAGTGCGCATCGGATCGTCCTCCAGTTCATTCCGTTGCGCGCAAATTGGCGCACCAGGCGGCAAGAGCCAATCACGAAATGGTGAACAGCGCCCGGATGAAGTGAAATTCCACCGTCTGCGACAGGTCGTTGAGCGCCCGTTCGCGGCCGGTGCGGCGGTAGCCGAGCGCCTCGTAGAAGGCATGGGCCTCAAGAAAGCGGGTATCAGTCCACAATTCGATGAAGCGGCTGCCCCGTTGCCGGCCGGCCGCCTCCACCAAGCCCGCCAGGCGGCGCGCAAGCCCCTGCCGGCGGTATTCCGCCAGGACATAGAGCTTGTGCAGCTCGATGCCGGCCGGCTCGGCGGCGGGCGCCCAGCCGCCCGAGGCGACAATCCGGCCTCCGCTGTCCTCGGCGACCCAGTAGCCGCCGCCAAGCGCGTCGAAATGGCTCTTCATGGCGCGGAATTGCGGCTCCTCGGCATCCACATCGAGGATGCAGCCCTCATAGGCGGACCAGCAGAGATCGATCAGCCGGATCAACCCTTCGGCGTCGCTGTCGCGCACGGGGCGGATGACCGCGTTCACAGCAGCACCGCAGCGGCAAGGCCGAGAAAGGCGAAGAAGCCGACGACATCCGTCACCGTGGTCAGCACGACCGGGGAGGCAACCGCCGGGTCAACCCGCATACGGTCCAGCGCCAGCGGAATGGCGACGCCGGACAGCCCCGCCACCAGCAGGTTGACGACCGTTGCCGCCGCAATCACGGCGCCCAACTGCCAGCTGCCGTACCAGGCGACAGTCAGTGCAGCGGCGACAGCGGCGAACAACAGGCCGTTGAAGCCGCCCACCAGCACCTCCTTGACGGCGATGCGCATGGCGTTGGTGGCCGAGAGTTCCCTCGTCGCAAGCGCCCGGACCGCCACCGTCAATGTCTGCGTGCCGGCATTGCCGCCCATCGACGCGACAATCGGCATCAGCACGGCGAGCGCAACCACGGCCTCGATCGCCCCCTCGAACTGCGCGATGACGACCGATGCGAGCACCGCGGTGGCAAGGTTGACGAACAGCCACGGGAAGCGCTTCGCCGCCGTCGCTGCGGCGGCGTGGTAGAGGTCGTCCTCATGCACGCCGCCCAGCTTCAGAATGTCGTCCTCATGCTCCTCGTCCATGACATCGACCATATCGTCGATGGTCAGCACGCCCGCCAGACGCCCGGACTCATCGACGACCGGCGCCGAGGTCAGGTCCTGCTGGCGGAACAGGAACGCCGCCGCCGCCTGATCCGCGGCGACCGGAAGCACGACCGGCGCGTCGTCCATGATTTCGGCCAGCCCGACCGGGCGGCGGCTGCGGAGAATGCGGGACAGCGGAAGACTGCCGACCGGGCGGCGGCGCGGATCGACGGCGAAGACATCGAAGAAGACATCGGGCAGGGACGCATCGGCGCGCAGATAGTCGATGGTCTCGCCGACGGTCCAGTAGGCCGGCACCACCACCGCCGCCCGCTGCATGAGCCGCCCGACCGTGCCCTCGTCAAAGGTCAGCGCCTGTTCGACCGCGGCGCGGTCCGCCTGCGGCAGGCGCGCCAGAATGTCCCTGCGGGTCTCTTCGTCGAGATCCGCCACGACATCGGCCGCATCGTCGTCATCAAGGCCGGCGACCGCCTGCGCCAGCTCCTGCGGCGCCATGCGCTCGACGACCTCGCTGCGCACGGTCTCGTCGAGTTCGGCCAGAATGTCGGGATCAAGCGCGCTGCGTATCGCCTCCAGCACCGTCGCGCGGTCAGCGGGCGCGATACGCTCCAGCAGGTCCGCGACATCGGCGGCATGAAGCGGCGCGAGCCTGGCGCGGACGGCCTGCGCATCGCCCGCCTCGAGGACGTCCCGGATGAGATCGGGCGTCAGCGCCGCCGCGTCTTCCATCCGGTCGTCGGCGCGCAAGGCCGTATCGGACTCGGCCATTCCGGTCGTCCCGGCGTCTGGGGCTCATGGTGCGGTCGAGAAGACTCGAACTTCCACGGGGTTTCCCCCACAGCGACCTCAACGCTGCGCGTCTACCTATTCCGCCACGACCGCATGTCGGAGACGCGCTAGAGTGCCCGTCTCAAGGCAAGAGCGGGATAGCAAATCGCGATGGCGCTTTCAAGACCGGTGGAATGGCGCATCGCCGACCGGCCTGTGGGCTATGGGGCGGCTATGGAAGCGATGGAGGCGCGGGTTCGCGCCGTGAGGCAGGATGCGGCGCCGGAGCTTGTCTGGCTCCTGGAGCACCCGCCGCTCTACACGGCCGGCACTTCCGCCGATCCGGCGGAATTGCTGTTGCCCGACCGGTTTCCCGTCTTCCGCACCGGCCGCGGCGGCCGCTACACCTATCACGGCCCGGGGCAGCGGGTCGCCTATGCCGTGCTCGACCTCCAGGCCCGCGGTCTGGGCGTGCGCGACTATGTGCATGGCCTGGAAGAGTGGCTGATCACCTCGATTGCGCGCTTCGGCCTGATTGGCGAGCGGCGCGCGGGGCGGATCGGCGTCTGGGTCCGGCGCGGCGGCCGCGAGCGCAAGATCGCGGCGCTCGGCGTGCGGGTCCGCCGCTGGGTCGCGTTCCACGGCATCGCCCTGAATGTGGAGCCGGAGCTCGGGCATTTCGACGGCATTGTGCCTTGCGGCATTGAAGGGTTCGGCGTGACCTCGCTCGCCGCGGAAGGGATTGTCGTGTCGATGCCGGAGGCGGACGCCGCGCTCATGGCGGGTTTCGAGGCGGTCTTCGGCCAGGCGTCCTGCCCTTCGTGACCCGCGGCCGCCGTCTCAGCGCTTTTTCTTCGTCCGGAACGCGTCGTGGCATTGCGTGCAGGCGGCCGCCAGCGCCTTGGCGGCGCGGCGGGGCGCATCCGCTTCAGCGGCCGTCTGCTCCGCGGCCGCGGCCAGCTCGGCCGCCAGCCGGTCGAACTCCGCCCGCTTCGCCGCAATGGAGGGCTCGGCTTCGGAGGGCGGGTGAAAGCTGCCCTCCGGAAACAGCATCGGGATATGCCGGGCGTGTCGGGCGATCCGCCCTGCAGCCTCCCGGACCGCGTCCGGCCTTGACCTGTCGAGGCCGTTGCGGATGCTCTTCATCGCCCGCCCGATATCGACCATGACATCCATGCGCTGCTTGACGATGCCGGTCGCTCCGCCATGGGCGGCCAGCAGGAAGCACGCAAACAGCAGGAAGACCGTTCGGGCCAGCATGGCGCATGATTGGCCAGACCCGTTGACGGCGCAAGCTCCGACGCCTAAAACGCCGTTCCCTTGGCGGGGTAGCTCAGCGGTAGAGCAGGGGAATCATAATCCCTGGGTCGGGGGTTCAAATCCCTCCCCCGCTACCATCCGATTTCCGGCCGCAGGGCGGCCGGGACGGTGCGGCGCGGAGGCCGGGAAACGATGAAACTCTATGATTTTGGGCCGGCGGCGAATGCGCAGCGGGTGCGGATGTTCCTGGCCGAGAAAGGTATTTCGGTGCCTATGGCGGAGCTGAATGTGCGCGACGACAAGCAGTTCGCCGAGCCGTTCACCACCATGAATCCGTTCCACTGTGTGCCATTCCTGGAGCTGGACGACGGCAGCGTGATTGCCGAGTCGGTCAGCATATGCCGCTATCTTGACGAGCTTCACCCGGAGCCGTCCCTGTTCGGAAGGACGCCCGAGGCGCGGGCGGCCATCGACATGTGGAACCGCCGCGTGGAGCTGGACGGCTTCATGCCGGGCCTCCATGCCGTGCGGAACAGCGTGCCGATGTTTGCAGGGCGCGTCGTGCCGGGCACACGGACCGATCTCCCGCAATTGGAAGCGATGGTGACGCGCGGGACAGAAATGATGGAGGTGTTCCTCGGGCGCCTGGAGCCGCTGATGGCGGGCAAGGCATTCATCGCCGGGGCGGAAATCAGCATCGCCGACATCACCGGATATTTCACGCTCAACATGGCCGGGCGGCTCGGAATCGACATTGCCGGCCGCTATCCCGAAATACACCGCTGGCACACCGCGCTGTCGGCAAGGCCCAGCACCGGGGCCTGAACGCCGCAGGCCGGGGCCCCCTTCCCGAAAGCCGGAACGGCGCGCGGATAGCTGGCCGGGCCGTTACGCCTCCCCGGCGGCCGGGCAGAACAGGTCTGCCGTTGCCGGGGCGGCGCCAAGGCTGCACCAGATAGGCGTGTGGTCGGATGCCTTCGGACGACCGCGCGGTGCGGCGTCGATGTCGCAGGCCTCCAGCCGGTCCAGCGCCGCCGGCGACAACAGCAGATGGTCGATGCGGATGCCTTCGCCGCGCTGCCAGCGGCCGCGCTGGTAATCCCAGAAGGTGAAGGCGCCGCCCCGGCGCGGATGGAGCGACCGGAACGCATCGGTCCAGCCGGTGTGCAGGAGCCGTCGAAAGGCCTGTCGGCTCTCGGGCCGGTAGAGCGCGTCCCCGATCCAGTCTTCGGGGTCGTAACAGTCCCCCGGCTCGGGGATGACGTTGAAATCGCCGCCGAGCACTGTCGGCGTGTCGTCGGCCAGCAGCCGCTCGGCATGGCGTTTCAGCCGCGCCATCCAGGAAAGTTTGTAGGCGAACTTGTCGCTTGCCGCCGGATTGCCGTTCGGCAGGTAGATCGACGCCACGCGCACGCCGTCGAACAGCGCCTCGACATAGCGGGCCTGGCCGTCGCTGCCGTCGTCGCCCGGCAACCCCTCCCGCACCGCTTCCGGGGCCGTCTTCGAGAGCAGGGCGACGCCGTTATAGGTCTTCTGGCCGAGAACCGTCGCGCAATAGCCGGCCGCCTCGATATCGCCGAACGGAAAGGCGTCGGCGGTGCATTTGATTTCCTGCAGCGCCAGCACATCCGGGGCGGCCGCACCCAGCCACTCGATCACGGCCGGCAGGCGAACCTTGATCGAGTTGACGTTCCAGCTTGCGATCTTCATTCAGACGGCGAAGGACGAGCCGCAGCCGCAGGAAGCCGTCGCATTCGGGTTGTTGATCCGGAAGGCGGAGCCGGCCATGTCCTGGACGAAGTCGATTTCCGCGCCCTCAAGCAATTCCAGCGACATTTCGTCGATCACCACATCAACGCCGGCATGGGAGAAAACGAGGTCGTCATCATTGCGGGCATTGTCGAATGCGAAGCCGTATTGGAAGCCGGAGCACCCGCCGCCCGACACCGTGACGCGCAGCATGGACCCCTCAAGATCCTGCCGGTCAAGCAGACAGGCCACGCGCTCCGCCGCCCTGTCGGAAATCCGGATGCCTTCGCTCATCATATCGACATACTCCAGCCGCCGGGCATTATCTGGTTCGCGCCGGGGCGCTGTCAATGCGCCCGCCTGCGGGGCAGTGCCTCCGTTTGACATTCGTGTTCCTCTGGCAGAGTCAGCCAGGGGCTCGAGAGGCCCGGCCCGCCGCCCCGAACGCCCCGGCGCCGCCTCGGACCCCTGTTGCCGCCCCGGCCCTGAGCCGGGGCCCTGAGCCGGGGCCCAGCCTCCGATGCTTCCGCAGGGCCGAAACGGCGGAGGATGGACCCCGGCGCGTCGCTCTGCTCCGGCCGGGGAGACGACAAGGAAGGCGATCCGAAAAACCCGCCGGCGCGCGCCTGCGTTGCAAACTGAGACACGACCGCCTACGGGGCCGGCATGCACACTAGTTTCGGGGCGGATGGGCGCGGACCGCCTCTTCATTGACCTCCGCGCCCCATCCGGGACCGGTCGGCAGGAGCAGTTCGCCGTTCTCGATCCGGGGCGGCTCGGTCACCAGATCGTCCTTCCACGGCACATCGTCGATATCGATTTCCATGATCCGGAAATTGGGCGCCGTCGCGCAGAGATGGGCGCTCATCAGGGTCGAAAGATGGCCGTAGAAATTATGCGGCGCGACATTGACCTCCCAGGCGTCGCACATGGCGGCGATCTTCAGGCTTTCGGCAAAGCCGTTCCAGGGCACGTCGATAATGGCCGCGTCCATGGCGTAGCGCTCCAGGAACGGCCGGAATTGCCGCCGTCCGTAAAGCGATTCGCAGGATGCGATGGGTGTCGCGACCGCGCCCCGGATCTTCGCCAGCCCCTCCGGGTCGTAATTGTCGATTTCGATCCAGTAGAGGCCCAGATCGTCGAGCGCGCGGGCGAGCGCTATATATCCGTCGGTGCGGAAGTTGAAATTGAGATCGACCAGGATATCGACCCCGCCGCCGCTGCCTTCCCGGAAGGCCGAAATCTGGTTGCGGAGCGCGCGGACCGTCTCCCGTGTGAGGTTCAGCTCCGGCCGGTCGCCGGCGGCTCGGGCGAAGCCCGGCATATACACATAAGGCTCGCCGCCGTCGAAGCGGTACATGTTGCATTTGAGGGCGGTGAAGCCGCGGTCGCGCACACGCGCGCCCAGCGCCTCCACATCGTCGAGGCTGCGCAGCGGCGCCTCGCCGATAACCGCTGCATGATTGACCAGATAGGTGCCGCAATGGGACCAATAGAGCCGGAAGCGGTCGCGGACCGGCCCGCCGAACAGCTCATAGACCGGCACGCCGAGCGCCTTGGCCTTGATATCCAGCAGGGCGTTCTCGATCGCGGCGATCGCCTGCGCGTTCATGCCGCCGGGCGCCTGGCGGGTGCGGGCGTAGAGCATGGCGCTGATCCGCTCCACGGGCCGCGGGTCGGCGCCGACCAGGGTCTCGCCCAGCGCCCGGATAACGGCGCTCAGGCCGAGGCTGCCATAGCTCTCGTTATATTCCGACCAGCCGACCAGACCCTCGTCGGTGGTGACCTTCAGGAAGGAGATGTTGCGCCAGCCCGCATCCACATGCAGGTCTTCAAACTTCCGGATCTTCATCGGCCCCCACTCCCGCCGCTTCGCTTTCGGCCCGTTCGCACGACTATGGCACGGTTTACATGGCCGTTCGATAGAGCGAGGGTGCAGCCCGCTTTCCGAATCCGGTTCCGATGGAGGCACGCTGTCCCATGCGCTTCGGGGTCTTCTACGAGTTGCAATTGCCGCGGCCCTGGGCCGAGGGCGCCGAACGCCGCCTGATGAAGGAGGCGCTGGAGCAGGTGGTGCTCGCCGACCGGCTCGGTTTCGATTATGCGTGGGAGGTCGAGCATCATTTCCTCGACGAATACAGCCACGCTTCGGCGCCGGAAGTGTTTCTCGCCGCCGCCGCTGCGCAGACAAGGCGCATCCGGCTCGGCCACGGCATCCGCCAGGTCATCCCCGCCTACAACCATCCGGCCCGGACGGCGGAGGGCCTCGCCACGCTCGATCTCATCTCCGACGGGCGCGTGGAGTTCGGCATCGGCGAGGGGGCGACGCGGCTGGAGCTGGGCGCCTTCGGCATCTCCGCCCGGCGCAAGCGCGCGCTTGCGCTGGAGGCGGCGGAGCAGATCTGCAACATGATGGTGCTGACGCCCTATCCGGGCTTTGAGGGCGAGGGGTTCTCCATGCCTTGCCGCAATGTGCTGCCGAAACCGATGCAGCACCCGCACCCGCCGCTCTGGATGGCCTGCACCAACCGCGACACCATCCGCGTCGCCGCCCGCAACGGCGTGGGCGCGCTCGCCTTCTCTTTCCTCGACCCGGAAGAGGCGCGCACCTGGTCCGGCATCTACTACGACACCATCAGGAGTGAGGAATGCGTGCCGCTCGGCTGGTCGGTCAACGCCAATCTCGCCATGGTCTCCGCATTCTCGATGCATGAGGACCGCGCGGAGGCGATCCGGCGCGGGCAGGACCATTTCGAGTTCTTCCGCTATGCGCAGCAGAAGCTCGTGGCCGAGGATTTCACGCCCGGCTATTCCGATATCTGGGGCGAGTTCACGGCCAAGCGCGGGGCCGCGACCGATGCGCTCATCCAGGCGGCGCTGGCGCGCTCGGAATATGACGGCGCCGGCATCGGCACGCCGGACGACATGGCCCGTCATCTTGCAACCATGCAGGCCGCCGGCGTGGACCAGGTCATCTTCCTGCAGCAGGCCGGCAATAACAGCCATGCGAATATCTGCGAGTCCCTGGAGCTTTTCGCGCGCGCCGTCATGCCCGAATTCTCCCGCGACGCAGAGGCGCGCGAAGCCGCGAAAGCCGCCGAACTCGCGCCGTTCATCGAGGCGGCGCTCGCCCGCAAGACCCGAATGCAGCCGCTCGCGGAGGCCGACGTGCCGGTGGTGAAAGCCTCGGTCCGCGTCGCCGGCGAGGACGGCCGGCGCAAGGCGGCGGACGCGGCGGAATAGGCCCCCGGCTCCGACCTCGTCCCCGAGCCGGGCGGAATGCCATGGCAGGGGGCGGCGGCGTTGGCGGACAGATGCCGCACGCCGGGGCCGACGCGTGCGCGGGGCATCCGGGATCACGGCTGCGCCGGCGCTGTCGGAGCGGTTTTGTTGCAGCATCCGTTATCGGGGCGGTGTCTCAGTTTGACATTCGCGTTCCTCTGGCAGAGTCAGCCAAGGGCTTGAGAGGCCCAGCCCGCCGCCCCGAACTCCCCGACGCCCCGAACTCCCCGGCGTCACCCCGAACTCCCCGGCGTCGCCCCGGACACCGCAGTGTCACCCCGGACTTGATCCGGGGTCCAGCCTCCGATCCTTCCGCAGGACCGAAACGGCGGAGGATGGACCCCGGCTCTGCGCTGCGCTCCGGCCGGGGTGACGAAAGGGAGGCGACATATGCGGCGCGGCTCCGAGCGTACCGGAAGTCCGCGGAGGAATTCCGGGCGGAGAGGCGGCGCCCGGACGGACGGCAATCCCGCGTCGAAGGCCGGTTCGACGCCGCCGAGTAGGCGGTTCTGCCCCGCCCGCCCCTTACCCCCGCGCGTCCTCCAGCGCCATGGCGGCGCCCTTCTCGGCGATCATGATCGTCGGGCTGTTGGTGTTGCCGGAGGTGATCGCCGGCATGATCGAGGCGTCGATCACGCGGAGATTCTCCAGGCCGTGAACCTTCAGCCGGTCGGTGACGACCGCCTGCGGACCGCGGCCCATCCGGCAGGTGCCGACAGGATGAAAGATCGTCGTGCCGATGTCCCCGGCGGCTGCGGCCAGTTCGGCGTCCGACTGCAGCGCGTCGCCCGGCAGGACTTCGTCCGGCGTGTAGGGCTGCAGCGAGGGCGCAGCGGCGATGCGCCGTGTCAGCCTGATCGCATCGACCGCCGTTTGCCGGTCGCCCGGTGTCGAGAGGTAGTTCGGCGCAATGGCCGGCGGCTCCCCCGGGTCCGGCGATTTCAGCGTCACGGCGCCCCGGCTCTCCGGCCGCAGATTGCACACCGAGGCCGTGAAAGCGGGGAAGCGGTGCAGGGGTTCGCCGAACCTGTCGAGCGACAGCGGCTGCACATGATATTGCAGATTGGCGGTCTCGCGCGCCGGGTCGGACCTGGCGAACGCGCCGAGCTGGCTCGGCGCCATGGCCAGCGGCCCCCGCCGGAACAGCAGATATTCGAGCCCCATGCCGAGCTTGCCCCAAAGGCTGCCGGCGCGCTGGTTGAGCGTCACGGTATTGGCGACGCGGTAGATCAGGCGAAGCTGCAGATGGTCCTGAAGATTGCCGCCGACGCCGGACAGATCATGCCGCACCGCCACGCCCTTGTCCTGCAGCACCGCCCCCGGCCCGACGCCGGAGAGTTGCAGCAGATGCGGCGAGCCGATGGCGCCCGCCGCCAGGATCAGCTCGCCCGCGATCCCGGCCCGCGTCTCCGCGCCCCCGTGCCGGAATTCGAGGCTGTCCGCCCGCTTGCCGTCAAACAGGATGCGCGCCGCCTGTGCGTGCGTCAGCACGGTGAGATTGGGCCGGCTCCGCGCCGGCTTCAGGAACGCCCGGGCGGCGTTCCAGCGCACGCCGCGGCGCTGATTGACCATGAACTTGCCGGTGCCTTCATTGTCGCCGTCGTTGAAGTCCGGCGTGGGCGCAAGGCCGATATCCGCGCAGGCCCGCTGGAAGGCGTCGAGGATTTCCCAGCCGACCCGGGGCTGCTCGACCCGCCATTCGCCGCCCGCGCCGTGGAATTCGTCCGCCGGGCCGAAATGATGTTCGGACTTCCGGAACCAGGGCAGCACATCGTCCCAGCCCCAGCCGCGATTGCCCATCTGCGCCCACCCGTCATAGTCGCGCGCCTGGCCGCGCATATAGATCATGCCGTTGATCGACGAGCAGCCGCCCAGCACCCGGCCGCGCGGATAGGCGAGCGCCCGGCCGTTCAGGCCCGCCTCGGCCTCGGTCGTGAAGCACCAGTCCGTGCGCGGGTTGTTCTGGGTGTAGAGGTAGCCGACCGGAACCCGGATCCAGAAGTAGTTGTCCTTGCCTCCGGCCTCGAGCAGCAACACCCGGTTCCGCCGGTCCTCGGACAGCCGGTTGGCCAGCACGCAGCCGGCCGAGCCGGCCCCGACCACGACATAGTCGAAGCTGCCGAGACTGGCGGCCTTGCTCATCGGTCGTCTCCCCGCAGCGCCGGCGCGCTGCCCCGTCACCCCGCCGTGCCGCCGACGGTCATGGCGTCGATGCGCAATGTGGGCTGGCCCACGCCGACGGGAACGGACTGGCCGGCCTTGCCGCATGTGCCGATGCCGTCGTCAAGCGCCAGGTCGTTGCCGATCAGCGCAACGCGGGTCAGCGCGTCGGGGCCGTTGCCGATCAGCGTGGCGCCGCGCACCGGGGCCGTCACGCGGCCGTTCTCGATCAGATAGGCCTCGGTCGCCGAAAAGACGAATTTGCCGCTCGTCACATCCACCTGTCCGCCGCCGAACTGCACCGCATAGAGGCCGTGATCCACGGAGGCGATGACCTCCTCCGGCTCCCGGCCGCCGGCCAGCATGAACGTGTTGGTCATGCGCGGCATCGGCGCATGGGCGAAGGATTCGCGCCGCCCGTTGCCGGTCGGCCGGACGCCCATCAGCCGCGCGTTCAGCCTGTCCTGCAGGAAGCCCTTGAGAATGCCGTCCTCGATCAGCACATTGCGTGCACAGGGCGTGCCCTCGTCGTCCACAGTCAGCGAGCCGCGCCGGTCTTCCATGCCGCCGTCGTCCACCACGGTCACGCCAGGCGCGGCCACCCGCTCGCCGACAAGGCCGGCGAAGGCGCTGGTCCCCTTGCGGTTGAAATCACCCTCGAGGCCGTGGCCGACCGCTTCATGCAGCAGCACGCCGGGCCAGCCAGGCCCCAGCACGACCGACATCTCGCCAGCGGGCGCGGGGCGGGCCTCGATCTTGACCAGCGCCTGGTGCAGCGCCGCGTCCACCTGCGCCTTCCAGGCTTCCTCCTCCAGGAATGCCGCAAAGCCGACCCGGCCGCCGCACCCCATGCTGCCGGTTTCCACGCGCCCGTCCGGCGCGCGCACGGCGACCTGGACATTGACGCGCACCAGCGGGCGGATATCCGCCGCCGCCTCGCCGCCGGCGCGCTGGATGCGCACCGCGTGCCAGGTGCCGGCCAGCGAGGCCGTCACCTGCACGACGCGGGGGTCGGCGGCGCGGGCATAGGCGTCGAGACGGCCGAGCAGCGCCGCCTTCTCGGCGAAATCCGGACCGTCCAGCGGATTTTCTGGGCCGTAGAGCCGGCGGTTGGCCGCTGCGGGCGGCAGGGCCAGCACGCCGCCATGCCCGGCGGCGACGGCGCCTGCGGCCTCCGCCGCCCGGCGAAGCGCGGGAGCGTCCAGGCTTGCCGCATGGGCGTAGCCGGTGGTTTCGCCCGCTACAGCGCGCAGCCCGAAGCCCTGCGAAATGTCATAGGAAGCGCCGGCCAACCGGCCGTCGTCGAGCGTCAGCCCCTCCGAGACCGCATATTGGAGATAGAGCTCGCCGTCATCCGCGCCCCGGAGCGCGTCGTCGAGCAGGCGTTCGGTGGCGGCGCGGTCGAGCCCGGCGCGGTCGAAGAAGATCCGGTCGGTCTCGTCGAGCGCCGCGGGAGGGGAAATTGCGGCGGAACGGGCGGAAGACATGGGGCGGCGGCGCTCCTCGGGCGGGGTTGCGGCGGCGAAGGAAAGACCCGATTCTACAGCAGTCGGCGCAAACTTGGGACAACGGGTCGCATAACTGCCCTGCGCCGCCGCTTTTATTGTCACGATGGTCTCTACAAGGCCCGCTTTCCGGGTTATGACAAGCCCTGTCGAGGACGTTCGAGGACCATCGGTCATGCACAAGATCGCCGCGTTCGGCGCTGCTGTCCTGCTTTCCGGCCTCACGGCCGGCGGCGCTTCGGCGGGTCAGCCGGAGCCGTGGGGTATCGGTTTCCAGGATGCCGTCACCCCCACCATGGAGAACATCGCGTGGTTCCATGACGTCATCCTGTTCCCGCTCATCACCGTCATCACGCTGTTCGTGCTCGGGCTGATGGCCTATGCGATCTGGCGCTTCCGCGAATCGCGGAATCCGACGCCGAGCCGCACCACGCACAACACGATGATCGAGGTTCTGTGGACGGCGATCCCGACGGTCATCCTGGTGCTGATCGCCATCCCGTCTTTCCGCATCATGTATGAGAACGACCGCATCGAGCAGGCCGACATGACGCTCAAGACCATCGGGCGGCAGTGGTACTGGTCCTACCAGTATCCGGACCACGGCGATTTCGAGTTCGACAGCAATATCATACCCGATGAAGAGATCGACCCTGCCAAGGGCCAGGTCCGCCAGCTTTCGGTGGATAACCCGGTCTATGTGCCGGTGAACAAGAATATCCGGGTCCTGTTCACCTCCTCCGATGTGCTCCACGCCTGGGCGCTGCCGGCGGCGGGCGTCAAGCTCGACAATGTGCCGGGCCGCGTCAACGAAACCTGGATGCGGATCGAGAAACCCGGGACCTATTACGGCCAGTGCTCCGAGCTTTGCGGCACCGGCCACGGCTACATGCCGATCGAAGTGCGCGCCGTAAGCCAGGAAGAGTTCGACGCCTGGGTGGAGAAAGCGCGCGAGGAATATGCAGAGGCCGGCGGCGCGCCGGCCGGCGAGGCGCCCGTCCGCGTCGCCAGCCTCACCGCCGCCCGCTGAACGCAAGCCGGAGAGCCTGTCCCATGGCTTATGCCGCCGACCATCACGACCACAGACCCGGCTTCTTCGTGCGCTGGTTCTTCTCGACCAACCACAAGGATATCGGCACGCTCTACCTGCTGTTCGCCGTCTGCGCAGGTCTGATCGGCAGCGCCTTCTCGGTGGTCATGCGCATGGAGCTGGCGGAGCCGGGGGCGCAGTTCCTTGTCGGCCCGGACGGGCAGATGGACGGCCAGCTCTGGAACGTCTTCATCACCGCGCACGGCCTGATCATGGTGTTCTTCGTGGTCATGCCGGCGCTGATCGGCGGTTTCGGCAACTGGATCGTGCCGATCATGATCGGCGCGCCGGACATGGCTTTCCCGCGGATGAACAATATCAGCTTCTGGCTGATCGTCCCGGCCTTCGTGCTGCTGCTGCTTTCCGCCGTGCTCGATATCGGCGCCGGAACGGGCTGGACCGTCTATCCGCCGCTTTCCTCCAGCATCGGCCATCCCGGCATGTCGGTGGACATGGCGATCTTCGCGCTCCATCTCGCCGGCGCGTCCTCGATTCTGGGCGCGATCAATTTCATCACGACGATCTTCAACATGCGCGCGCCCGGCATGACGCTGCACCGGATGCCGCTGTTCGTCTGGTCGATCCTGGTGACCGCCTTCCTGCTGCTGCTGTCGCTGCCGGTGTTGGCGGGCGCCATCACCATGCTGTTGACGGACCGCAATTTCGGCACCTCCTTCTTCGACTTCGAAGGCGGCGGCGACCCGATCCTGTTCCAGCATCTGTTCTGGTTCTTCGGTCATCCCGAGGTGTACATCATGATCCTGCCGGCCTTCGGGATCGTGAGCCAGATCGTCTCGACCTTCTCGCGCAAGCCGGTCTTCGGCTATCTCGGCATGGCCTACGCCATGGTGGCGATCGGCTTTGTCGGCTTCATCGTGTGGGCGCACCACATGTACACCGTGGGCATGGATATCGACACGCGCGCCTATTTCACCGCCGCGACGATGGTGATCGCCGTGCCCACAGGCATCAAGATCTTCTCATGGATCGCCACCATGTGGGGCGGCTCCATCCGTCTGGACACGCCGATGCTCTGGGCGCTCGGCTTCATCTTCCTGTTCACGCTCGGCGGCGTGACCGGCGTGGTGCTCGCCAATGCCGGCGTCGATATGGCGCTGCACGACACCTATTATGTCGTGGCGCATTTCCACTATGTGCTGTCGCTCGGCGCCGTGTTCGCCATCTTCGCCGGCATGTATTACTGGCTCGGCAAGATGTGCGGACGCCAGTATCCGGAGTGGATCGGCAAGCTGCATTTCTGGATAACCTTCATCGGCGTCAACCTCACCTTCTTCCCGCAGCACTTCCTGGGCTTGCAGGGCATGCCGCGCCGCTATCCGGACTATCCGGACGCCCTTGCCGGCTGGAACATGGTGTCGTCCTACGGCGCATACCTGTCCTTCGCCGGGGCCATTCTGTTCGTCGGGCTGCTGCTCTACACGCTGACCAGCGGGCGCCGGGTCGCGGAGAACTACTGGGGGCCGGGCGCGACGACGCTGGAATGGACGGTGCCGTCGCCGCCGGCGTTCCACACCTTCGATGAGGTCCCGGAGGTCAAGGACGAATACGCGCATTAGCGCGCGTCCTCGCCGCCCCTGCTGCGCCGGAGGTTCCCCCGTCCCGTGAGCGATGCGTCCACCGCAGAAACCGCCGGCTTCGCGCCGTCGTCCAGCGTCGGCGATTATGTTGCGCTGCTGAAGCCGCGCGTCATGTCGCTGGTCGTGTTCACCGGGCTGGTCGGCATGGCGATCGCGCCGGGCTCGCTGCATCCGCTGCTGGCCGCCGTCGCCGTGCTGTGCATCGCTGCCGGCGCCGGCGCGTCGGGCGCGGTGAACATGTGGTATGACCGCGATATCGACGCCGTGATGGCGCGCACCCGCGCCCGGCCGCTGCCGCAGGGCCGCATCGAGCCCGACGACGCCCTTGCCTTCGGCATCCTGTTGTCCATCGGCGCGGTCGGCCTGATGGGGCTGGCCGTCAATTGGCTGGCCGCCGGCCTGCTGGCGTTCACCATCGGCTTCTATGTCTTCGTCTATACAATCTGGCTCAAGCGCCGCACGCCGCAGAACATCGTCATCGGCGGCGCCGCCGGCGCCATTCCGCCGGTGATCGGCTGGGCCGCAGTCACGGGCGATCTCGCCCTCACGCCGCTCTGCCTGTTCGCCATCGTCTTCGTCTGGACGCCGCCGCATTTCTGGGCGCTTGCGCTCATCCGCTCGGGGGACTACGCCGCCGCCGGCGTGCCGATGCTGCCGGTGACGGCCGGCGCGGAGGCGACGCGGCGCCAGATCGTGATCTACAGCGCGCTGCTTGCGCCGCTCGGCATTGCGCCGGTGCTGGCGGGGGGGCTCGGCTGGCTCTACGGAACGGCCGCCGCGCTGCTGGGCGCGGAGTTTCTGCGCCGCGCCCTGCGTGTCCGCCGCCGCGCCGATGACGCCAGCGCCAGGTCGCTGTTCGGCTTCTCCCTGTTCTATCTGGCGGCGCTGTTCTTCGCCATGCTTGCCGACCGGGCCGCGGGGGTATGAATGGCGGGCCTGTCCGAAAGGGAACGCCGCCGCCGCGTCAAGAACTGGGTGCTCCTGGCGGCGCTGCTGGCGTTTGTTGTCATCGTCTATGCGGTGAGCGTCGTGCGGATGGGGGGCGGCTGAGCCATGGCTGAACGCCGCGCCCGCAATGGACGGATCGCCGCCCTGCTTGTGGCGGTGCCGGTGCTGATGGGCGCCCTCGCCTGGGCCTCCGCGCCGCTTTACCGGCTGTTCTGCCAGGTCACCGGCTTCGGCGGCACGCCCGGCATCGCGGCGGACGCACCGCAGGCGGCCGCAGGCGCGGCCAGTATCGAAGTCCGCTTCAACGCCGATATCGCGCCCGATCTCGACTGGCGGTTCGGCCCGGTCGAGCGCACGGTCACGGTCCGGCTCGGCGAGCCGGCCCTGGCCTTCTACCGGGCGGTCAATCTGGGCCGGGAGCCTGTCACCGGGGCGGCGACCTTCAATGTCACGCCGCTCAAGGCCGGCCCCTATTTCAGCAAGATCGACTGTTTCTGCTTCACGGAGCAGCGCCTCGGCCCGGGCGAGAGCGCCGACATGCCAGTCTCGTTCTTCGTCGATCCCGCGATTGCCGAGGATCCCGGCGTCCGCGATGTCGGCACGATCACGCTGTCCTACACGTTCTTCAGGACCGAGGACGAACAACGCGCCGCCCAGACAGCGCAGGAACAACGCCGCGCCGCCGCAACGGCGCCGGACCCAGAGCGCGCCGCCCCGGCGGCGCAACTCGCCGCGATCAACCGGGAGCAGCCCCATGGCGGATAGCCACGCCCAGAAGCACCCTTACCATCTGGTCGATCCAAGCCCCTGGCCGCTGATCGGCGCCGTCGCGGCGTTCCTTGCAGCCATGGGCACGGTGCTCTTCATGCATGAAGAGGTGATCTGGGTCATGGCGCTCGGCCTGGTGCTGGTCATCCTCACCATGGTCGTCTGGTGGCGCGATGTGATCCGCGAGGCTGAGCATGAAGGCCATCACACGCCGCCGGTGCAAATCGGCCTGCGCTTCGGGATGGCGTTGTTCATCGCGTCGGAGGTGATGTTCTTCTCGGCCTTCTTCTGGGCGTTCTTCGACGGCGCGCTGTTTTTCGGCGCAGAGGAAATGCCGGGCCGCATCGAGGCGACCGGCGGCGTCTGGCCGCCTGCGGGCATCGTGCCGTTCGAGGCGTTCGGGCTGCCGTTCCTCAACACGCTTATCCTGCTGCTGTCCGGCGTCACCGTCACCTGGGCGCATCATGCGCTGCTGCACGGCGACCGGGCCGGGCTGATCCAGGGCCTGGCCTGCACCGTTGCGCTCGGCGTGCTGTTCACCGGCTGCCAGATTTTCGAATACAGCCACGCCGCCTTCGGTTTCCGCGAGGGGATCTATCCCTCGGCCTTCTACATGGCGACCGGCTTCCACGGCTTCCATGTCATCGTCGGCACCTGCTTCCTGACCGTGTGCCTGTTCCGGGCGATCAAGGGGCATTTCCGCACCGACCAGCATTTCGGGTTCGAGGCGGCTGCCTGGTATTGGCATTTCGTCGATGTCGTCTGGCTGTTCCTGTTCATGGTCGTCTATATCTGGGGCAGCTAGGCCATTCACCTGCGCGTCCCGCCTCTGGCGGTCGTTCTGCCGGCGCTGGCGGTCCTGATCGGCCTCGGCGTCTGGCAGCTTGACCGCCGGGACTGGAAGCGGGATCTGATCGAGCGCGTGACAGCGCGGGTTTCCGAACCGCCGCTCACTGCGCTTGCCGGCATCGGCCCCGAAGACGACTGGCGGCGCATTCGCCTCGAAGGCGTCTGGGAAAAACCGGAACTGCTGCTCCAGAACCGCACCTGGAAGGGGCGCGCCGGTTTCGATGTGCTGGCCGTTTTCCGGCCTGCCGGCGAGAGCGGGTCCGTGCTGGTCAACCGGGGATGGGTGGAGCCGGCCCGCAAGACGCCGCAGACACGCGCGCCGCCGCCGGAGGGCGCCGGCGGCGTCGTGCGCTTCCCGGCCCGGCCCGGCCGCTTCGCGGCGGAGAACGACCCCGCCCATAATGTCTGGTTTCATGTCGCTCCCGAGGCCATGGCGGCGCAGCTGGGCCGCCCCCTGGCGCCCTTCTACATTCAGGCCGTGCCGGCTGACGGCGCCCCGGACTGGCCGCGCGCGCGGCCGCCGGAGCCGCGTTTCCGCAATGACCATCTCCAATATGCGCTCACCTGGTTCGCGCTTGCCGTCGCGCTGGCGGTCATTTATCTCGTCTGGCGCCGCCGGAGAGGAACGGGGCCGTCGTGAGGAAGGAGCGGGATGTCCCGTCCACTGCACCTTAACCTGTTCATCCAGAGCCGCGGCCACCATGAGGCGTCCTGGCGGCACCCCGAAGCCTCGCCGTTGGCGCTGACCGATTTCGATTTCTACCAGGGCCTGGCCCGGAAGGCCGAGCGCGCCGCCTTCGACTCGATCTTCCTGGCCGACAGCCTTGCCCTTTCCGGCGAGGTCGCGACGACGGCGCGCACCTGGCTCGAGCCGATAACGCTGCTCGGCGCGCTGGCCGCCGCAACCTCCAAGATCGGGCTGATCGCCACGGCCTCGACCACCTATACCGAGCCTTTCAACCTCGCACGCCAGTTCGCGTCCCTGGACCATATCAGCAAGGGCCGGATCGGCTGGAACATCGTCACCTCCTGGTCCGCGGCCGCGGCGCATAATTACGGCGATGACGCGCAGGTCAGCCATGCCGAACGCTATGGCCGCGCCGAGGAATATATCGCGCTCGCCAAGGCGCTCTGGGACAGCTGGGACGACGATGCGGTGCTGGACGACCGGGCGGGCGGCAGATATGCAAGAAAGGGCGCCGTCCGCCGGGTGAACCACGCCGGCGCGCATTACAAGGTGGCCGGCCCGCTGAACATCCCGCGCTGTCCGCAGGGCCGGCCGGTTTTCGTGCAGGCCGGCTCCTCCGAGACAGGCCGCGATTTCGCCGCCCGCCACGCCGAAGTGGTGTTCACCGCGCATATGGAAAAGGCGACGGCGCAGGCCTTCTATGCGGACCTGAAGGCGCGGGCGGCCAGGGCCGGGCGAGACCCGGACCGGGTGGCGGTGCTGCCCGGCTTCAGCCCGCTCATCGCCGATACGGAGCAGCAGGCGCAGCGCCTCTCCCGCGAGCTGAACAACCTGGCGGACCCGGAAGTCGGCAGGCAGCGGTTGAGCGGTCGTTTCGGCGGTTTCGACTTTCGCCATCTGGAACTGGACCGGGTTCTGACGACAGACGACTTTCCCGATCCCGACACCGTCGAGGCGTCGCGGAGCCGCACGGCGGTGATTGTCGGCCTCGTGGCGCGCGAGCGGCTGACGCTTCGCCAGTTGCTGGCGAAACTGGCGGGCGCGCGCGGCCATTTCACCTTTGCCGGAACGGCGGAGCAGACCGCCGCTCTGATGGAGGAATGGGTGGCGGACGGGGCCGCAGACGGTTTCAACCTCATGCCGCCGGTCCTGCCCTGGATGCTGGACGTCTTTATCGAGCGCGTCCTGCCCCTGCTTCGCCGCAAGGGCCTGTTCCGCGAGGCCTATGCCGGCAGCACGCTGCGCGCGCATTACGGGCTCGCCAGGCCGGCGCCCGAAACCGCCGCGACCTTTCGGGCCGTCTAGGGCGTCATCTTTTCCGAGCGGAACATCCTCCCGGTCTCGCGCCCGCCCGGCGGCCGGAGCGCGGCCATGAAGGCAGGGCGCGGCGGTGCTCGACGCGCTTGAGGGCGTCCCGGCGGGCGGCCTTGCGGTCGCCGGGGCGGCGGCGGTGCTGGGCGGCCTCGTCCGGGGCTTTACCGGCTTTGGCGGCGCGCTGGTGATGGTTCCGGTGCTGAGTCTCGTGCTGGGGCCGGGGCCGGCGCTGGCGGCGGTATGCGCTTCCGGCGTGCCGATCATCCTGCAATTGCTGCCGGCGGCGCTGCGCCATGCGGAGCGCGCTTTCGTGCTGCCCTTTGCGGCCGGCGCCTTCGCGGCGGCGCCGGCCGGAACCTGGGTGCTGGTTGCGGTTTCGCCGTCCGTGATGAAGATCGCCATATCGCTCGCCGTGCTGGCCATGACGGCCATGATGGCCTGGGGCTGGCGCGCGCCCGCCCGGGCCGGCGCTGCTGTCATGGCTGCTATCGGGGCGGCGTCCGGCCTCGTTCAGGGGGCGTCGGGCGTTGGCGGGCCGCCGGCCGTCGCAGCGGCGCTGGCGCGGCGCGGCCCGCCCGAAACCCAGCGCGGCAATGTCATCGGCGCCGTGGCCGCGCTCGGTCTCTGCGCGGCGGTTCCTTACTGGCTGCACGGGCTGTTCACGGTCGAGGCGCTGGCGGTGGCCGCTGTGCTGCTGCCGGCCTATATCGGCGGGACCTGGGCCGGCAGCCGCCTCTTCGCCCGCCGGGGCCGCGCATGGTACCGCCGCGCCGCCCTTGCGGTGCTGGCGGCGGTCGGCCTTGTCACGCTCGCCGTTGCGCTGCATGACTACAGCCGGGCGCCGGGCCAGTGACAGGCGCCGGTCCGGCCCTCACGTCTTGCCATGGAGGAGAACGCTCTCGTGACCGTCACTATCTGGCACAATCCGCGCTGCAGCAAATCGCGGCAGGCGCTCGCCCTGTTGCGCGAGCGGGGCGTTGATCCGAGGGTTGTCGAATATCTGAAGACGCCGCCCGCCGCCGGCGAAATCGAGGCGGTGCTGGAACGGCTCGGCATGGAGCCGCGCGACCTGATGCGCCGCAAGGAGGCGGCATACCGGGCCGCCGGCCTCGACGATCCGGGCCTCGACCGCCGGCAGCTTGTCGAGGCGATGGCCGCCAATCCGGTATTGATCGAGCGCCCCGTCGTGCTGGCGCAGGACAAGGCCGCGCTCGGCCGTCCGCCGGAGAAAGTGCTGGAAGTGCTGCCGGCCCCGGCGCAGCGCGCTCGGATATCTGGCGCTGCCCAAGGCTAAATCAAAATCTGATTTTGACTTAGCCTCAGCCGCAGGGGCGTCTTCCCGCCATGCGTTGACGGACGCATAGTGGGTCCGGGCGGAATACGAAGCAGAGCGAAACCGCTGAGCGTTAATTTCCAGTGAATGTGCAGAGGATGCCGCGACACTGATGGATGGCATCCGCAATGAGCATAACAATTGATGGATTTTATCGACAGTCAGCGCTCTGGGGAGCCGCGGCCTTGCGATCAATGAGAAATCCGGGCTGGCTGCAGCCGGAGGGTGCAAGATGCAACACGAATCACCCGCACCCGTGCTATGATCGCTTTGCGGAACGGGAGGCCGGCCGTTGAAGGAGATTATCGCTGTTGTGGTCGTTGGCGTAGCGCTGGCCGGTTTAATTTGGAACGGCCAGTCCAGCATCAACGCCCGTCTGGCCGGCCTCGACGACCGCCTCCATGGTGTCGAGACGGAGCTTGCCGGGCTGCGCGGCCGTTTCGACGGCATGGACGCCCAGCTTGCTTTCCTGCGGGACGATATCACCAGCCGGGACGCACGGATCGGCGCTGACAACACCCAAGGCACGGCCCAGGCAACGCCTGGCAACGACGGCTAGACGCCCACTGGTCCCGCATCGGACGCCGAATCCGGGAGGTATCTACCCCGAACGGCTCTCCTGAGCCGTTTAGGGCGGCGTCTTCCCGGTCTTCGACCCCTGAATTCGGCGTTGCGGCCGTTCCATGTCTGGATTGACGGCCTCCGCGCTCGCGCGACGCTGCTCTCCACTCGGTCCGGCAAGCCCGCGCGCCAGTGCCCGCGGGTTCCGGCGTCGAGGTCGTCCAATCGGCGCCTGCATCTTCGGTGCTGGCGTTCGGCTGGTCGTCGCGGTATTCGCTTCTCCGGCAGCAGCCCGGCCTGCCGGGCTTCGTCGATTGCCGCTAGCCTTCGTTCATCCGGAGCGCGGCGATGAAGGCGCTTTGGGGGATCTCCACCTTGCCGAAGCTGCGCATCCGCTTCTTGCCTTCCTTCTGGCGGTCCAGCAGCTTGCGCTTGCGGCTCACATCGCCGCCATAGCATTTGGCGGTGACATCCTTGCGCATTGCCGAAATGGTCTCGCGGGCCACGACCCGCCCGCCGACCGCCGCCTGAATCGGAATCTTGAACAGCTGGCGCGGAATCAGCTCCTTGAGCCGCTCGCAGAGCTGGCGCCCGCGGCCTTCCGCCCGCATCCGGTGGGTGATGCAGGCCAGCGCATCCACCGGCTCGTGGTTCACCAGCAGCGAGAGCTTGACCAGGTCCCCCTCCCGGTATCCGTCCATCCGGTAGTCGAAACTGGCATAGCCGCGGCTCAGCGACTTCAGCCGGTCGTAGAAGTCGAACACCACCTCGTTCAGCGGCAATTCGTAAACCGCCATGGCGCGGTTGCCGACATAGGTCAGTTCGCGCTGTATGCCGCGCCGCTCCTCGCAGAGCTTCAGGATGCCGCCCAGATAGTCGTCCGGCGTGAAGACCGTCGCCAATATCCAGGGTTCCTCGATACGGGTGATCCGGGACGGGTCCGGCATGTCGGCGGGATTGTGGAGCAGGTCCAGCCCGCCGTCCGCGCGGTGGACCCGATAGACCACGCTCGGCGCGGTTGCGATGAGGTTGAGGCCGAACTCCCGGTCGAGCCGCTCCTGCACGATCTCCAGATGCAGCAGGCCGAGAAAGCCGCAACGGAAACCGAAACCGAGCGCGGGCGAATTCTCCGGCTCGTATTCGAAACCGGCATCGTTCAGCCGCAGCTTGGCGAGGCTCTCCCGCAAATGCTCGAAATCCGCCGAGTCGGTCGGGAACAACCCGCAGAACACGACCGGCAAATTGGGCTGGAAACCGGGCAGCGGCGCGGGCGCCGGCCGGCGGTCGTCGGTGATCGTGTCGCCGACCTTGCAGTCCGCCACCGTCTTGACGGCCGCGCTGACATAGCCGATCTCGCCGGGGCCAAGGCTGTCCACCTTGCGCCGCTTGGGGGTGAAGACGCCCACCTCGTCGATGTCATAGGCGGCGCCGGTCGCCATCAGGCGCATTTTGAGGCCGCGGCGCAGCGCGCCTTCGCGGACCCGGACCAGGGCGATAACGCCGAGATAGCGGTCATACCAGCTGTCGACCACCATTGCCCGGACATGCCCGTCCCCGGTTTCCGCCGGGGCCGGCGGCGGCAGGCGCGCGGCGAGCGCCTCCAGCAGGTCGGACACGCCCTCGCCGGTCTTGGCCGAGCACAGCACGGCGTCGGCCGCATCAATGCCGATCACATCCTCGATCTGGGTTCGGATGCGCTCCGGCTCGGCGGCCGGCAGATCGACCTTGTTGAGCGCCACGACGATCTCATGGTCGTTATCGACCGCCTGATACACATTGGCGAGCGTCTGCGCCTCGACGCCCTGGGTCGCATCGACGACCAGCAGCGAGCCCTCGCAGGCGGCCAGCGATCGGTTCACCTCATAGGCGAAATCCACATGCCCGGGCGTGTCGATAAGGTTGAGGGCGTAGGACCGGCCGTCGGCGGCGGTGTAGTCGAGACGAACGGTCTGCGCCTTGATGGTGATCCCGCGCTCGCGCTCCAGGTCCATATTGTCGAGCACCTGCTCGCGCATCTCGCGCTCCGTCAGGCCGCCGCAGGTCTGGATCAGCCGGTCCGCCAGGGTCGATTTGCCGTGGTCGATATGGGCGATGATTGCGAAATTGCGGATTTGCGCGGTGTCAGTCATGGCGGCGCGGTATAGCAACAGCCCCGCCGCGCAACAAGCAGCCGGCGCGGCCGGCATGTTCCGCACGGCCGCCCGAGGGTGCGGCGGGCGACGGGGCGGAGGCGCCGATCCGGCTTTGCATTTCTCCGAAAGCTGGACTATGGCAGGGGCGGCGAGGGAACGGGAGGGGCGATTCCCCATGAACACGACGAATATGCGCAAGGTGCTCTGCATCCAGGGTATGCCGCAGGCGGGTCTGGACCTGTTCGCGGCCCGGGACGATATCGAGGTCGAGATCGTCCATGAAGGCCCGGATACGGACCTTGCGGAACATCTGGCGGACGCCCATGCGGTCACGCTGTTCGGCACGCTTTACGGACGCGCGCTGATCGACGCGACGCCGAATCTGGCGGTCGCCTCGCGCTTCGGCGTCGGCTTCGACTCAGTGGATGTGGCGGCGCTGACCGAGCGCGGCGTGCCGCTCATGATCGCGGGCACGGCCAATTCGGTCTCGGTGGCCGAGCACGCCATGTTCATGATGCTCGATCTCGCCAAGCTGGCGCGCCACTATCATGCCGGCGTGGCGGCGGGCCGTTTCGACGTCCGCAAGGAGCGCGAGGCGCTCGATCTTTGCGGCAAGCGGCTGGTCGTTGTCGGCTTCGGGCGCATCGGGTCGCGCACAGTGAAGCGCGCGGCCGCCTTCGAGATGGATGTGCAGGTCTATGACCCCTATGTGGACCCGGCGGCCGTGCGCGCGGCCGGGGCGGAGCCGGCGGACGATCTCGATGCGGCGCTGGCGGAGGCGGATTTCGTCACCGTGCATTGCCCGAGAAACGAGGAGACGCGGGGGCTGATCGGCGCGGCGCAGCTTGCGCGCATGAAGCCGACGGCGATCATCGTCAACACGGCGCGCGGCGGCATCGTGCATGAGGGCGCGCTGATCGAGGCGCTCCGGAACGGAACAATCGCCGCGGCCGGCCTCGATGTGTTCGACCCGGAGCCGCCATCGCCCGACAACCCGCTGCTGACCATGGACAATGTGCTGCTCTCGCCGCATTCGGCGGGCGTGACGCGCGAGTCCCTGGACCGCATGGCGGTCGTCACATGCCAGAATGTCATCGATGTCTTCGACGGCAACCCCGTCCCGGCCCATGTGGTCAACAAGGAAGTCCTCGGCTAAGGAACGCAGAATCATGCGCAAGAACAATGTCCTCGAAACCTGGAAGGCCGGCGGCGCCGTCGTCAATGGCTGGCTCGCGATCCCGAACGGCTATTCCGCGGAAGTGATGGCCGGCTGCGGCTGGGACAGCGTCACCATCGACCTCCAGCACGGCATGGTGGACTACACCGCGGCCGTGCCGATGCTGCAGGCGATCTCGCTCTCCGACGCCACGCCCATGGCGCGGGTGCCCTGGCTGGAGCCGGGCATCATCCAGAAGCTGCTCGACGCCGGCAGCTACGGCATTATCTGCCCGATGATCAACAGCCGCGCCGAATGCGAGCTGCTGGTTTCCTGCTGCAATTATGCGCCGAAGGGCTCGCGCAGCTTCGGCCCGATCCGCGCTGTCATGTATGCCGGGGCGGACTATGGCGAGCACGCCAACGACACGGTGCTCGCGATTGCGATGATCGAGACTCAACAGGCCATCGACAATCTGGATTCCATCCTCTCCACGCCGGGTCTGGACGGCATTTATGTCGGCCCGTCGGACCTTTCCCTGTCGCTCGGCCATCCGCCGCAGCTCGACACCGAGGTGCCGGAAGTGGTGGCGGCGATCGACACCATCCTCGCCGGGGCGAAACGGCACGGCGTGCCCGCTGGGCTGCATTGCGGCACGCCCGAATATGCCGCGCGGATGTTCGCAAAGGGCTTCCAGCTTGCCACCATCGCCAATGACAGCCGCCTGATGGCGCAGAGCGCCATGGCCGCCGTCGCCGCGCTCAAGGGCGAGATGTCCGACAGCGGCATTTCCGGCAGCCCCTACTGAACCCGGCCCGACGGCCCTTGAGGGCCTGCTGTCATATTGCTGTCCCGGCCGGGGTGCGCGCCCTGGCCGGGCTTGCAGCGCGCAAGGGCGGCGGTGGTGGAATGGTGGAGCCGAGGGGGCTCGAACCCCTGACCTTCGCATTGCGAACGCGACGCTCTCCCGGCTGAGCTACGGCCCCACATTTCACACGACTGCGCCTCTAGGCGGCAGCCGGGACGCGGGGTTATGTTGCAGGATGCGGGTTCTTGTCAAGGCCCCGCCACAGTTGCGTTCAGCTGCCGGAGGCGCCCGGATTCCATGACCGTCATCCTGATCCCCCTGCTCCAGCTTCTGGACGTCGTGCTGGAGCTCTACCAGATCGTCCTGATCGTCTGGGTGGTGCTGAGCTGGCTTGTCATCTTCAACGTCGTCAATACATCCAACGGCTTCGTGCGCGGCGCCCTGGACATGTTGTGGCGGTTGACCGAACCGGCGCTCCGCCCTATCCGGCGGTTCGTGCCGCACCTGGCCGGAATAGACATCTCGCCGCTGATCCTGCTGCTCGGAATCTACTTCCTGCGCGGTGTGGTCGGCCGCATGATCCTGTCCATAGCCTAGCAGGGGAGGAACGCCCGTGAGCAATGCCCGCATCATCGACGGCAAGGCGCTGGCGGCGAAGCTGCGCGAGCGTGTGGCCGCGCAGGTCTCGGCGCTGGACGGCAACCCGAAGCCCGGCCTCGCCGTGGTGCTGGTCGGCGACGACCCGGCCAGCGCCGTCTATGTGCGCAACAAGCACCGCGAGACGCTGGCCGCCGGCATGGCCTCCTTCGAGCACCGGCTGCCGGCCGATACGGGCGAGGCGGCGCTGCTGGCGCTGGTGGACAGCCTCAACCGCGACCCGGCGGTGCACGGCATCCTGGTGCAATTGCCGCTGCCGGGCGCGATCGATTCCGCCAAGGTGCTGCGGGCCATCGACCCCGCCAAGGATGTGGACGGCTTCCACCCGGAGAATGTGGGCGCGCTGTGGACCGGCGGGCCGGCGCTGGCCCCCTGCACGCCGCGGGGCTGCATGGCGATGCTGGCCGAGGTGCATGAAGCAGGGCTTGCGGGCCTGCGGGCGGTGGTCGTGGGCCGGTCCAATATCGTCGGCAAGCCGATGGCCGCCCTGCTGCTCGCGCGGCATTGCACGGTGACGCTCGCCCATTCCCGCACGCGCGACCTGCCGGCGGTATGCCGCAGGGCGGACATTCTGGTTGCGGCCGTCGGGCGGGCGGCGATGGTCAAGGGCGACTGGGTCCGCCCCGGCGCAACGGTGATCGATGTCGGCATCAACCGCGTGCCGGCCGAAGGCGGCAAGACGCGGCTTGTGGGCGATGTCGATTTCGCGGAGGCGGCAGAAACCGCCGGCGCCATCACGCCGGTGCCGGGCGGCGTCGGCCCGATGACGATCGCCTGCCTGCTCGCCAACACCGTCACCGCAGCCTGCCGGCAGGCGGGCGTTGCGGAGCCGCAGGTCTGACCGCCGCCATGCCCACTGCCGAACGGGAGCAGCCCGGCAGCCGCGAAGGCGCGCTCGCGCGCAGCCGCGCCCATTATGACAGCGGCGCCTTCGTCGAGACGCTCGCCCGCCGCGTGGCGGTGCCTTCCACCAGCCAGGACCCGGCTTTCGCGCCGCATCTCTGGCGCTATCTGGAGGAGGAGATCGCCCCGGCCGCCGATGTCATGGGCTTCGAGGCGGTGGTGGAGCCGAACCCCGAGCCGGGAGGCGGGCCGGTGCTAACCGCAATGCGGCAGGAGGATGCGGGGCTGCCCACTGTCCTCATCTACGGCCATGGCGACACTGTGCTCGGGCATGAAGGGCGCTGGCGCGGCGGCCGCGACCCCTGGGTGCTCGACCCCGACGGCGACAGGCTCTACGGGCGCGGCACCGCCGACAACAAGGGCCAGCACAGTATCAATCTGGCTGCGCTCGAAGCCGTGCTGGCGGAGCGCGGACGGCTGGGCTTCAACGCGAAGCTGCTGGTGGAGACGAGCGAGGAAACGGGGTCGAAGGGGTTGCGCGCCTTCGCCGCGGCCAACCGGGAGCGGCTGGCCGCCGATGTGCTGATCGCCTCCGACGGGCCGCGCGTGGCGCCCGACCGGCCGACCATCTTCCTGGGCTCGCGCGGCGTCGTCAATTACGCCCTGGAGATCGAGGCCCGCGAGGGCGGGCATCATTCCGGCAATTGGGGCGGGCTGCTTTCCAATCCCGCGACGCGCCTGGCCGGCGCCGTCGCCGGCATGGTGGACGGGCGGGGGCGCATTCTGGTGGAGGCATTGCGGCCGCCGCCGATGTCGAACGCCGTGCGCATCGCCATTGCCGATTGCGCCGTCGAGGGCGGGCCGGGCGCGCCCGAGATCGACCCCGACTGGGGCGAGCCGGGCCTGACGCCCTGGGAGCGTGTGTTCGGCTGGAACGCGCTTGAAGTGCTGGCCTGGGAGGCGGGCGATGCGGCGCGGCCCGTCAACGCCATTCCGCCGCGCGCGCGGGCTGTCATCCAGATACGCTTCGTTGCGGGCTCGGACCAGGAAGGCTTTGAGGCCGCCATACGCGCCCATCTGGATGCCCATGGCTATGGGGATGTGCAGGTCGCGCCCATGCGCACGGTGATGAAGGCGACGCGCACCCCGCTTGACGACCCCTGGGTGCGGCGCGTCATGGTGTCTCTGGAAAGGACGCTCGGCCGGCCGCCGGCGCTGCTGCCCAATCTCGGCGGCTCGATCCCGAACGATGTCTTCACCGATGTGCTGGCCATGCCGACGATCTGGGTGCCGCATTCCTATGCCGGCTGCTCCCAGCACGCCCCGAACGAGCACGCCCTCGCCCCGCTGCTCCGCGAAGGCCTGGAAATGATGACCGGCGTCTTCTGGGATATCGGGGCGTAGCGGGAGACGTCAGCGCGCATTCGCCCCGGCTGCTTGCCGCCGTGCGGAGCCGGAGGCTACAAGGCGGCATTCGTTTCGAGCCGGGGGGACCTTCATGACCGAGGCGGCGCTTGTTCCGCTGCTTGTCCGTATCGCCGATGCGCTGGAGCGGCTGGCGCCGCCGGCGGCCGGGGCGCCCGACCTTGCGGCGGCCGACGCTTTTGTCTGGCACGCCGAGAGCGGGCGTCTGGCGCCCGTCGCGGAGGTCAGCCATGTCGCGCTGCCGCTGCTCTGCGGCATCGACCATGTGAGCGCAATCCTGCTTGAGAACACGCAGCGCTTCGCCCGCGGCCTGCCGGCCAACAACGCGCTGCTTTGGGGCGCGCGCGGCATGGGCAAGTCCTCGCTGGTGAAGGCCGTCCATGCCGAGATCGCGGCCAGGCGCCCGGGCGGGCTGGCGCTGGTCGAAATCCACCGCGAGGACATCGCGTCGCTCCCGCGCCTGCTGGGGCTGCTGCGCGGCGCCGGGCGGCGCTTCGTGCTGTTCTGCGACGACCTCTCCTTCGACGGCGGCGACGCCACCTACAAGTCGCTCAAGGCCGTGCTCGAAGGGGGCCTGGAGGGCCGCCCGGAGAATGTGATCTTCTACGCCACCTCGAACCGCCGCCATCTGATGCCGCGCGACATGATCGAGAACGAGCGCTCGACCGCCATATCCCCGGCGGAGGCGGTGGAGGAGAAGGTCTCGCTGTCCGACCGCTTCGGCCTGTGGCTCGGCTTTCACAATTGCAGCCAGGAGACCTATCTTGAGATGGTGGAAGGCTATGCGGCGCATTTCGGTCTTGAGGTCGCGCGCGAAGCGTTGCGCCGGCAGGCGGTCGAATGGGCCGTCACCCGGGGCGGGCGCTCCGGCCGCGTGGCCTGGCAGTTTGTGCAGGACCTGGCAGGCCGGCTTGGCAAGCGGCTGAACGGGGAGGGCGGCGCCGAATGATTCTGCTGATCGATAACTATGACAGCTTCGTTTACAACCTGATGCACTTCTTCGGGGAGCTCGGGGCCGATATCGAGGTCCGGCGCAATGATGCGGTAAGCGCCGGCGAGGCGCTGGCCATGCAGCCGGAAGCGATCGTGATCTCGCCCGGCCCCTGCGACCCCGACAAGGCGGGCATCTGCCTGGAGCTAGTGGAAAAGGCCGCCGGGCGGATCCCGCTGTTCGGCGTCTGTCTGGGGCATCAATGCATCGGCCAGGCCTTTGGCGGCCGCATCCGGCGCGCGCCGGTCTGTATGCACGGCAAATTGTCGCGCATCCATCACGACGGCACCGGCGTGTTCGCGGGCCTGCCCTCGCCCTTCGAGGCGACGCGCTATCACTCGCTGGCCGTCGAGCGCGGAGGGCTGCCGGACGACATGGCCGTGAACGCCTGGACCGAAGACGGGGTGGCGATGGGCCTCCGCCACCGGCGGATGGCGGTCCACGGCGTGCAGTTCCATCCGGAGAGCATCGCCTCCGAGCACGGCCACCGGCTGCTGGCGAACTTCCTGACTGCGGTTTCCGGGCGGCCGCCGGAAGGCGCGCCGCGGCCGCTGCCCGAGCGGCGGGTATTCGCGGCATGAGCGGCGATTTCAGGGCTGTTCTGGCGCGCGTCGCAGACGGCGCGCGGCTTGGTGAGGCGGAGGCGGAGGCGGCCTTCGAGACGCTGATGTCGGGCGACGCCACACCCTCGCAAGCCGGCGCGTTTCTCATGGCGCTCAGGGTGCGCGGCGAGACGATTGACGAGATTACCGGCGCGGCGCGAATCATGCGCGAGAAGGCGCTGCGAATCGAGGCGCCGCCGGACGCGATCGACACCTGCGGCACCGGCGGCGACGACAAGGGCACACTCAACATTTCCACCGCCGCGTCGCTGGTGCTGGCGGGCGCCGGCGCGCCCGTGGTCAAGCACGGCAACCGGGCGTTGTCTTCCCGGGCCGGCTCCTCCGATGTGCTCGCCGAACTCGGCGTGAACATAGACTGCGACATGGCGCTGGTCTCCCGGGCGCTCGAGGAGGCCGGCATCTGCTTCCTGATGGCGCCGCGCCACCACGGCGCCATGCGCCATGTCGCCGGCACGCGGGTGGAGCTCGGCACGCGCACGATCTTCAACCTGCTGGGACCCTTGTCCAATCCCGCCGGCGCGCGGCGGCAGCTTGTCGGCGTGTTCTCCGAGCGCTGGATCGAGCCCCTGGCCCATGTGCTCGGCAATCTCGGCGGCGAGCGCGCCTGGGTCGTGCACGGTTCGGACGGCCTCGACGAGCTCACGACCACCGGCGTGAGCCATGTGGCGGAGTTGAAGGGCGGCGCGGTGCGGCGTTTCGAGGTCGATCCCCGCGAGGTCGGCCTGCCCCTCGCCGCGCCCGGCGATCTGCTGGGCGGCGACGCGCGCTACAACGCCGATGCCATGCGGGCCTTGCTGGACGGCGCGCCGGGGCCGTATCGTGACATCGTGGCGTTGAACAGCGCCGCGGCGCTGCTGGTTGCGGGCCGGGCGGAAACGCTCGCTGACGGGCGCGCCTGCGCCGAGGAGGCCATCGACAGCGGCGCGGCCCGCGAGCGGCTCGCGCAGCTTGTGCGGATCACCAACGCTGCGTAACGCCGCCGGCGGCGAAGGCGGCAGGAGAAAGCTGGAGGCGCATGTCCGACACACTGGCCAGGATCACCGCCGGGAAGCGCGCGCATGTGGCGCGCATGAAGCGCGAACGGCCGCTTGCCTCGCTGCCGGCGGTTCCGGACGCCCGGCCGCGCGGTTTCGCAGCGGCGCTCGCCGGTGCGGAAGGCTACGGCCTGATCGCGGAGATCAAGAAGGCCTCGCCCAGCAAGGGGTTGATCCGGGCCGATTTCGACCCCGCCGCGCTGGCGCGGGCCTATCTGGCGGGCGGCGCCGTCTGCCTCTCGGTGTTGACGGACAAACCCCATTTCCAGGGAGACGACCGCTATCTCGCGGAGGCGCGCAGCGCGGCGGCGCTGCCGGTGCTGCGCAAGGATTTCATGGTCGATCCCTGGCAGGTCGCGGAGGCGCGCGCGCTCGGGGCGGACTGCATCCTCATCATCCTCGCCGCGGTGGACGATGCGCTGGCCGGCGAACTGGAGGCGGCGGCGCTGGAACTCGGCATGGATGCGCTGGTCGAGGTGCATGACGAGGCGGAACTGGAGCGCGCGCTGCGCCTCGCCTCGCCGCTGGTCGGCATCAACAACCGCAATCTGAAGACCCTGGAGGTCGATCTGGGCACGGCCGAGCGCCTTGCGCCCGCAGTGCCGGCGGACCGCATTGTCATCGGCGAGAGCGGGCTGGCGGCGCCCGCGGACCTGGAGCGGCTGGCGCGGGTCGGCGTCACCCGTTTTCTGGTGGGCGAGTCGCTGATGCGCCAGCCGGATGTGACGGCGGCCACGCGCGCCCTGCTCGGCCTCGACATGGCGGGGCGGGCGGCATGAGCGCGCGCCTCACTCATTTTGACGACGAAGGCCGCGCCGCCATGGTGGATGTGTCCGCCAAGGCGGAAACCGGGCGCACCGCCACCGCCGCCGGCCGGGTCGTCATGGCGCCGGAAACGCTGGCGCTGATCCAGGCGGGAGAGATCGGCAAGGGCGATGTGCTGGGCGTCGCCCGCCTTGCCGGCATCATGGCCGCCAAGCGCACGGCGGACCTGATCCCGCTCTGTCATCCTCTGGCGCTCACCTCGGTTGCGGTCGATCTCACCGCCGACCCCGAAGCGTCCGCGGTGGAGATCGTCGCGACATGCCGGCTCAAGGGCCGGACAGGCGTCGAGATGGAGGCGTTGACCGCCGTCTCCGTGGCGGCGTTGACCGTCTATGACATGTGCAAGGCGGTGGACCGCGGCATGACGGTGGAGGCTGTCCGCCTGCTGCGCAAGGAAGGCGGCAAGTCCGGCGTCTGGACCGCGCCGGCGTGATCCCGGTCGCCGAAGCGATTGCGCGCATCCTGGCGGGGGTGGAGCCGCTGCCGGCGGAGACGGTGGCGCTCGGCGACGGCCTCGGCCGGGTGCTGGCGGAAGACCTGGCCTCCAGACGCACGCAGCCGCCGGCGGCGGTGTCCGCCATGGACGGATACGCCGTTCGCGCGGAAGACGTGGCGCGGCCGCCGGCGGCGTTGCGTGTTGTGGCGGAGGTGCCTGCCGGCGCGGTGTGGACAGGGGTCGTGGGCCGGGGCGAGGCCGTGCGCATCTTCACCGGCGCGCCGGTGCCGGACGGCGCCGATACGATCGTGATCCAGGAGGATTGCGCGCGCGCCGGCGCCCGCGTTTCGGTGCGCGAAGCGGCGGCGGCCGGCGCCTATATCCGCCCGGCAGGCCTGGATTTTTCCGAAGGCGACATTCTGCTGCGCGCCGGGCGGCGGCTTGCCTCCCGCGATATCGGCCTTGCCGCGGCGATGAACCGGCCCTGGCTGCCGGTGCGCCGGCGCCCGCGCGTTGCGCTGCTCGCAACGGGGGACGAGATCGCCCTGCCGGGCGAGCCGCTGGGCGCCCGGCAGATCGTGAGCTCCAGCGGGCCGGGGCTTGCCGCGCTGGTTGCCGAGGCGGGCGGCGCGCCGGTTTCGCTCGGCGTCGCGGAGGACAACACGGCCTCGCTGCGCGCCCGCGCCGCCGGCGCGCGCGGGGCGGATATTCTCGTGACCCTGGGCGGGGCGTCGGTCGGCGAGCACGACCTGGTGCAGCCGGCGCTGGCGCAGGACGGGCTGGAAGTCGATTTCTGGCGGATCGCCATGCGCCCGGGCAAGCCGCTGATGTTCGGCCGCATGGGCGGCGCGCTGGTGCTGGGGCTGCCGGGCAACCCGGTGTCCGCTTTCGTTTGCGCGCTGCTGTTCCTGCGTCCGTTGATCGATGCGCTGCAGGGGCTGCCGGCGGGGCCGCCTGCGCGGGAGCCGGCCCGGCTCGGCGCGGCCCTCGCGGCCAACGACCGGCGCGAGGACTATCTGCGCGCCCGGCTCGCGCCCGACGGCGCCGGCCTGCCGGTCGTGACGCCCTTCACGCGCCAGGACAGTTCCATGCTGGCGCGGTTCGTGGAGGCCGACGCCCTGCTGGTGCGCGCCCCCCACGCCCCGCCGGCCCGCGCCGGCGACATCGTGGAAGTCATCCGCCTGTAACGGGCCCGGGGAACACACACGCCGCCCCGGACCTGATCCGGGGCGGCAACAGGGGGCCCGTGCCGGCGGGTTTTTCGGAGCGCCCCTCCGTGCCGCGCCGCTTCTATCGCCTCCCTTGTCGTCACCCCGGCCGGAGCAGAGCGGAGAGCCGGGGTCCATCCTCCGCCGTTTCGGCCCTGCGGAAGGATCGGAGGCTGGGCCCCGGCTCAGGGCCGGGGCGTTCGGAGCGGCGGGCAGGGCCTCTCAAGCCCCTGGCTGACTCTGCCAGAGGAACGCGAATGTCAAACGGAGACACGACCGGCAGTCGAAACAGGTTTCAGCCGATGAGCGCCGGGCTTATGGTTCCTGGCCGCCGGCGTCTTCGGCCGCGTCTTCGGCCGCCGCGCCCGTCTCCTGGGCCTCCTCTGCCGCCGGCGCCTTTGCCACCGCGACCATTGCCGGGCGCAGCAGGCGGTCATGGAGGAGGTAGCCGTCCTGCACCACCTGCACGACCGTGCCGGGCTCGGCGTCCGGCGTTTCCTGCTCGAACATGGCCTGGTGGCGGTTGTGGTCGAAGCGCGCGCCTTCGGCCTCGATGCGGGCGATGTGATGGCGCTGGAAAGCCTGCGCAAGTTCGCGCTCCACCAGTTCCACGCCCTTCAGCAGGTCTTCCGCGCCGGTCTCCGCGCCGCTGGCCAGCGCGCGGCGCAGATTGTCGGCCACGCCCAGCATGTCGCGCGCCAGCCCCGCCGCGCCGTAGCGCGCCGCCTCACGGCGCTCGCGCTCCGTGCGCCGGCGCATGTTCTCCACCTCGGCGAGCGCGCGCAGGCGCTCATCGCGCAGTCCGGCGTTTTCGGCCTCAAGCGCCCCAATCCGCGCCGCCTGCTCGGCAAGCGGGTCTGGTTCCGCGGCGTCTTCCTCCGGGCCGGGCGCAGCGTCTTCGGCCTGCATGGCGTCTTCCATGCCGTTTTCCGGCTCCCGCGGCGCATCCTGCGCCGCCTCCGGCTTCGGTTCCTCGTCCACCATCCGTTTTACCCTCTCTCCGGCGCCAGCATCCGTTCGATCACCCTGGCGGTATAGTCCACCATCGGCACGATACGGGCATAATTCAAGCGCGTCGGCCCCAGCACGCCGATGGCGCCCACCACGCGCTCCTTGCCGTTCCGGTAGGGACTCACCACCATGGAAATCCCCGTCTGCCGAAACACGGTATTTTCCGCCCCGATGAAAATCTGCACCCCGTCGCCGGACTGGGCCGCCTCGATCAGCCGCAGGATGTTCTCGCGCGTCTCCAGCGCGTCGAACAGGCTGCGCAGCCGCTCCAGGTCCTCGACCGCCTGCACATCGTCCAGCAGGCGGGCGCGCCCGGTGACGATCAGCCGCCCGCCGTCCTGGCTGCGCTCCCCGGCCCAGACCGCGAGCCCGGCCTCGACCACGCTCTGCGCAAGCGCGTCGATCTGTGCGCGGCGGCTCTCCAGATCCGCCCGGACCTCCGCCAGCGCCTCGTCCAGCGTGCGCCCGGACAGGCGCGACTGGAGATAGTTGGATGCGCGCTGCAATGCGTCCGCAGGCAGGCCCTGCGGCAGCGACAGCATCCGGTTCTCCACCTGGCCGGTCTCGTCCACCAGGACGGCGAGCGCCCGCCCGTCGCCGAGATTGACGAACTCGATATGGTTCAGCCGCTGCGCCCGCTTCGGCGCGACCACCAGGCCGGCATGGCGCGTCAGCCCCGCCAGCAGCCGGCTGGCCCGCTCTAGGCTCTGTTCCACGGTGGCGCCGGCCCCGGCGCAGAGCGCCTCGATATCGGCGCATTCCTCTTCTGTCAGCCCGCCGGTCTGCATGATGCCGTCCACGAACAGCCGCAGGCCTCCGTCCGTCGGCAGCCGGCCGGCGGAGGCGTGGGGCGAGAACAGCAACCCGAGCTCCTGCAGGTCCGCCATCACATTGCGGATCGTCGCGGCCGAGAGGCGGGCGCGCAACTGCCGCGCGAGCGTGCGCGAGCCGATCGGTTCGCCGGTCTCCAGATAGGCGTCCACGATCAGGCTGAAGACCTCGCGCGAGCGTTCGTCGAGGTCTGCGAGTCCCGGCGATCCGGCCATGCGACAAAGACTCTTCCCAGCGATGCTGCGAGCATTTAGGAAGCCGCCGGGCAGGCGTCAACCGGCGCCCGGCCCGGGAAAGCGAGCATCTTGCCATGAACCAACCCGTGCGCCCCTCCGGACGCCGCCCCGACGCGCTCCGCGACATCGTGCTGGAGCCGGGCTGGGCCGCCCATGCCGAGGGGTCCTGTCTTGCGGGTTTCGGCGCAACGCGCGTGCTCGCGACCGCCTCGGTGGAAACGCGCGTGCCGCCCTGGCTGCGCGGCCGCGGGCGCGGCTGGATCACGGCCGAATACGGGATGCTGCCGCGCTCCACCCATGAACGCACGGACCGCGAGGCGGCGCGGGGGCGCCAGAGCGGCCGCACGCAGGAAATCCAGCGGCTGATCGGCCGTTCGCTGCGCGCCGCGGCCGATCTTGCGGCGCTCGGCGAAATCCAGATCCGTATCGACTGCGACGTGCTGCAGGCGGACGGCGGCACACGCACCGCCGCCGTGACCGGCGGCTATGTGGCGCTGGCGCTCGCCTGCCGGCACCTGCAGCGGCTGGGCGCAGTAACGCGGCCGGTGCTCACGGATTCGGTCGCCGCGGTCTCCTGCGGCATCTGGCGCGGCCAGCCGGTGCTCGACCTCGACTATGCCGAGGACAGCGAGGCCGAGGCGGACGCGAATTTCGTGCTGACCGGCAGCGGGGCGCTGGTGGAGGTGCAGGCGACGGCGGAGCGCGGCACTTTCCCCCGCGCCGGCCTTGACGCCCTGCTCGACCTTGCCGAGGCGGGCTGCACGCGGCTCGCGGAAGCGCAGCGCCGGGCGCTCGATCCATGAACCGGCGCCTGACCGGCGGCAAGCTGGTGATCGCCAGCCACAATGCCGGCAAGGTGCGCGAGATCGCGGAATTGCTTGCGCCGTTCGGCATTGCGGGCGTGTCGGCCGCCGAACTCGGCCTGGCGGAGCCGGAGGAAACCGGCGCGACGTTCCTCGCCAATGCGGAACTCAAGGCCCGGGCCGCGCTTGGCGCCGGCCTGCCCGCGCTGGCGGATGATTCCGGCCTCGTCGTCGCGGCGCTGGACGGCGCGCCCGGCATCTATTCCGCCCGCTGGGCAGGGCCGGAGCGCGACTTCGCGCGCGCCATGGCGGCCGTGCATGCGCGGCTGGGGGACCGGCCCCGTGAAGCGGCTTTCGTTGCAGCGCTCGCACTCGCCTGGCCGGACGGGCATGTTGAGTCCTTCGAGGGCCGGTTAGAGGGCCGGCTGGTCTGGCCGCCGCGCGGCGAACGGGGCTTCGGCTATGACCCGATCTTCGCGCCCGACGGCCATGACGAAACCTTCGGCGAGGCGGCGCCGGAGGTGAAGGCGCGCATCGGCCACCGCGCGCGGGCCTTCGCGAAGCTCGCCGCGGCCTGTTTCGCATGACCGGCCGGGGCTTCGCCGTTTATGTGCACTGGCCGTTCTGCGAATCCAAATGCCCCTATTGCGACTTCAACAGCCATGTCAGCAGCCATGTGGACCAGGCGGCATGGCGGGCGGCGCTGCTGCAGTCGCTGGAAAGCTGGGCCGCCGAGACGCCGGGGCGGACGGTCGCAAGCGTGTTCTTCGGGGGCGGCACGCCGTCGCTGATGGCCCCGGAGACCGCCGGCGCCATCCTGGAGCGGGTGCGCGCGCTCTGGCCGGTCGCCGAAGACCTCGAAGTGACGCTGGAGGCCAATCCCGGCTCGGTGGAGGCCGGGCGGTTCCGGGCCTTCGCGGCGGCGGGCGTCAACCGGCTCTCACTCGGCGTGCAGTCGCTCCGCGACGACGAATTGGCGTTTCTCGGCCGCCGCCACGACGCCCGCGCCGCCCGCGCCGCGCTTGCGCTTGCGCACCGCATCTTTCCGCGCGTCTCCTTCGACCTGATCTACGCGCTGCCCGGCCATACCGCCGCCGCATGGGCAGGCCGCCTCGAAGACGCCCTCGCCCTCGCCGGCGAGCATGTGTCGCTCTACCAGCTCACGATCGAGCCGGGCACGGCGTTTGCGCCGCGCGCCGCCAGGGGCGATTTCCGCCTGCCGGAGGAAGATGAGGCGGCGGCGCTCTATGAAACCACGCAGGAGCGTCTGGCGGCTGCAGGCCGGCCGGCCTATGAAATATCGAACCATGCCCGGCCCGGCGCCGCCTGCCGGCACAATCTCGTCTATTGGCAGGGCGGCGAATGGATCGGGGTCGGGCCGGGCGCCCATGGCCGGCTGGACACCGCCGAAGGGCGCATCGCAACCGCGGAGCGGCGCGCCCCGAAGCTGTGGCTGGAGGAGGCCGGCCGCACGGGCCGCGCCGTCCGGGAACGCCGGCGGCTCACGCCGCTGGAGGCGGCGGAGGAGCGCATCCAGACCGGCCTCCGGCTGACGGAGGGCATTCCCGCAAACGGGCTCGAAGCCGCCATCGACGCGGACAGGCTGGCGCATCTCCGGGACGAAGGACTGGTCTCTGCGCGGACGGACCGGCTGCAGGCGACCGCAGCCGGGCGGCAGCGGCTCGACGCGCTCATCCGCTACCTGCTCGTCTGAGGCGGACGGGCGGTCAGGCGAAGCGCATCAGCAACCGCACCAGCCGCCGGGTGCGGGGGCCGAACAGGGTCTCGGTGTAGTAGCTGCCGGCGGCGCGTTTCGACACTTCACCGAGTGTCGGATAGGGCGCGATCATGCCCGCCAGCGCGCCGATACGGAGCTTCTGCGACACGGCCAGAATCCAGGGCTGGATCAGTTCCCCGGCATGGGGGCCGACGATCGTGGCGCCCAGAACCCGTCCGCCCGGCCCGACAACCGCTTTGATGAAGCCTTCTGTTTCCCGCTCCGCCTGGGCGCGGTCGTTGCCGTCGAAGCCCTGGCGCAGCACGCGCGCCTTGTTCCCGAGCGTCTCCCGCGCCTGTGCTTCGGTCGCGCCCACATGGGCGAGTTCGGGGTCGGTATAGGTTACCCAGGGCGCGGCGGCGGTATTCGCCTTCGCAGGGATGCGGAACAGCGCGTTGCGGATCGCGATGCCGGCATGATAGCCGGCCACATGAGTGAAACGCAGCCCGCCCGCCACATCGCCGACGGCGAAGACATGCTTGTCGGAGGAGCGCAGCCTCGCATCCACCGTCACCCCCGCCCGGGTCGAGGCGATGCCGCCGGCCTCCAGGTCGAGGCCGTCCATATCGGCCCGGCGCCCGGCCGCGACCAGAAGATGCGTGCCCTTCACAACCTCCCGGCGGCCGTCGATCTCCAGATGCAGGGCGAGCGCGCCGGGGCCGCCGGACGCCTCCTGCACTGTCGCCTGTTCGCAAAGCCGCACGCCTTCGTCCACCAGCCGGGCGCGGATCAGGGCGGCGGCGTCCGGGTCGTCCCTCGGCAGGATCTGGCCGCGCTGCACGATCGTGACCTCCGCGCCGAGCCGGCGGTGCGCCTGCGCGAGTTCGACGCCGACCGGACCGCCGCCCAGCACCATCAGATGCCCCGGCGTCTCCTCGAGGTCGAAGATCGTCTCATTGGTATGGAACGGCAGCCGGTCGAGGCCCGGAACGGGCGGCACGATCGGGGTGGAGCCGGTGGCGAGCACGATCCAGCGCGCCTTCACCCGCACGCCGCCGCCTTCCAGCAGGCGCTTGCCGACAAACCGGGCGTGCGCCTGGACGACGCGCACGCCCAGCCCTTCAAAGCGTTCGACGCTGTCATGCGGCGCAATGGCGCCGATCACGTTCATCACATGGAGGCGCAGAGCCGTGGGACTGACCTGCGGCGTTTCCGGCTCGATACCGAACCGGCCGGCATTGCGGAATGCAGACGCCACATGGGCGGCGGCGATGGTGGCCTTGGACGGCACGCAGCCATAGTTCAGGCAGTCGCCGCCCATGCGCCCCTTTTCAAACAACAGCACCGAGGCGCCCATCTGCGCCGCGCCCGCCGCAACGGACAGCCCGCCGGAGCCGCCGCCAACCACTGCGATATCGACCTTGACCGTTTCCGTCATCCGCCTGCCTCCGCGCTGCCCGATTTGCCGGAGCTTGTCATGCTTGTCTTCCTTTGGCGAGCCGGGATGCCTAATGTAAGCGCTTCATGCTCGCTTTTCGCCCCGGAGCCACGCCGGAGGGCATTCAATGAGCGCTTTGTCCCTTGAAGAGGCGGCCCGGCGCGCTGCAGAGTTGCATGCCGCCGGCGACCACGAGCCTGCAGCGGCGCTCTATGAACGGATGCTGGAGGTCGAGGGCGGCGGCTCCGACGGGCATCTGGGGCTGGCGCGGCTGCGCCAGGAGCAGGGCCGCCTGGATGAGGCCGCCCGGCATTTTCGGTGCGCTGCGGAGCTGGAGCCCCGCAATGCCGATGTCCTGGGCGAGCTGGCTGTGGTGCTGCACCGCATGGGGCATCTCGGCGAGGCCTCGGTCTCCGCCGCCCGCGCCGCCCAGCTCGACCCGCGCAATGCCGATATGAACTGGCTGAACGGGACATTGCTGCTGCTGAACGGGCGCTATGCTGAAGGCTGGGCCGCGTGGGGGCGGGCCAGGGCGCTGGAGGACAGCACCGGCCCGACCGACCGCTATCGGCCGCCGCGCTGGGACGGCGGCCGGCTCGACGGCGAAACGCTGTTGCTGGACGCCTCGGCAAACGATATCGACGCCGTGCAGTTTTCCCGCTATCTGCCGGCGGTGCGCGCCCGCGGTGCCGTGCCGGCCGTCGCGTGCAGCGAGGCGGCCGCCGGCCTGCTTTCCGGCCTGCCGGGCCTGCTGTGGCTTGCCGCGCCCGGAGAGAACCGGCCGCCATATGACCTGACAGCCGGTTTCGACGACCTGCCGCGGCTGTTCGAGACCACGCCGGCAACGGTGCCGCCTCCGGCGGGGCTGAGCGTGAACCCCCGGCTGAGGCGCCATTGGCAGGAAGTGCTGGCCGGCTGGCAGGCGCCGCGGATCGCTGTCGCCTGGAACGGCGCCGCCCCCTGGCCGGCATTGCTTCACGAAATCCCCGGCGCCCATTTCTACACGCTCATGGAGCCGGTCCCCGGCATGGTCCATGCCGCCGAGGCGCCGCTGGCGCTGGATACGGCCGCCGCCATGCTCGAAGAGTTCGAGATGGTGGTGAGCGACGACAATGCGATCGGCCATCTGGCCGGCGCGCTTGGCCGGCCCTGCTGGATGCTGCTGGGCACGGCGCCGGACTGGCGCTGGCTTCAGGCCCGCCGCGACACGCCCTGGTATCCATCAATGCGCCTGGTGCGGCAGGAGCAGCCCGACGACTGGGAAAGGCCTCTCGCCATGGTCCGGCGCGAGATTCAAAGCAGGCTGACCCGGAAGGCGGACCGGCTGGCCGAAGCCGAAGCCGCCCTTGCCGACGGGCAAATCCGGCGAACGGCGGCGCTGCTTGCCGAAACCGGGCCACCCTGGCGCGGCGATACGCGGATGTACCGCCTGACCAGCGACCTGGCGGTGGTGCAGAACCGGGATGAAGACGCCGTGCGGGCGCTGCACCGCGCCGTGGCGGCGGCCCCGGGGGATGTCGCGGCCCACAGCGCCTTCGCCGATGCGCTGGCCCGGATCGGCGCCCACCGCGACCGCGAGCAGGTTGCAGCCCGCGCCGCGGCGCTCGATCCGGCTTCGCCGGCGCTGCGAATCCGCCACGGCGATGCGCTGGAGGCGCTCGGCCGGGCAGAGGAGGCATTCGAGGCCTATTCCAGCGCCTATGAGCTGGCGCCGGAGGAGGAAGCCGTGGCCGCCGGGTTTGCGGAGGCGCTGCTGCGGCGGGGCGATTTCGAGGCCGGCCTGCCGCTCTTGCCCGCCGGGCCGCTGCCGGAAGGCGGGCTGGCGGCCCTGGAGGGCGCGGATATCGTCATTGACGGACTCGCCGACGACCTCGAAATGCTCTGGCTGCTGCGCTACGCGCCCTTGCTGCAGGATGTCGGGCGCGTGCAGGCTGCAGTGCGGCCCGGGCTGTTGCGGCTTATCGGCGGCCAGCCCGGCATGTCCGGCGTCCTGCTGCCCGGCCAGGCGCGGCCCGAGGGTGCGGTGCTGCTGCCTGCGGGCGCGCTGCCGCAATTGTTCGGCACCACGCCGGAGACGATCCCCGCCCGCACACCCTATCTGGTAGCGGACAGGGTGCTTGCCCGGCACTGGCAGTCCCGGTTCACACGCCCCGGCCTGCTGCGCGTGGGCGTCGCCTGGGGCGACCGCGCCTTGCTGGAGGCGATGACGCCATTGTTCCGGATCGAGGGCACGGCGTTTTTCAGCCTGGAGACCGAGGCCGGCTCGCGGACACTCGCGCCGCTGCGCCGCCGGGCCGGCATCACCGATGTTTCGACCCGGATCACGGATGCGGCCGAACTGGCGGCGGCGATTCTCGAACTCGATCTGGTCGTCGGCCCGGACGGGCCGGCAGTGCATATCGCCGGCGCGCTGGGGCGGCCGGCAGCCGTGCTGCTGACCCGGCCGGCGCATTGGCGCTGGTTGGGAGAGGGCGAGGAAACCCCGTGGTATCCGTCGGCGCGGCTGTTCCGCCAGGCGCGTCTGGACGACTGGTCGGCGCCCGTCGCCGCGCTTGCCGCAGAGCTGGAACAGGCGGTTTCCGATGCGCCCTGAGACACTGCCTCTTGATTGCGGCGGGCGGCTTGGGCCATATCGGGGCGGGCCCGTAGTTCAGCGGTCAGAACCCGCCGCTCATAACGGCGTTGTCGCAGGTTCGAATCCTGCCGGGCCCACCAACCCGACCGCGCCGGGCGGCGCGGCATGAGCATGGTCCGCCTCTACCGGGCGCGCGCGGACGACCGGACGCTTGCCTGGACCGTCCAGGCCTGGCGCGAGCTTGGGCTCGGACCCGGCGCGGCGCTGTTCTCCACGGTCGGAGGCCTTGTTGTGGCGCCTTTCGAGACCGGGCCGCCGCTGATCGAGGATGCTTTCGACGCGCGCATCCTGTCCGAATGGCGGGAGCTGCGCTGGCTCGCCGCCGGACGCCGGGACGGCCTGCGCATCGGCCCGACCGTGCTGGTCGGCGAGATCAGGACGGCGCTCATCGAAGGGTTCGCCGCACTGGAGCCGCATGACGCCTGGCCGCGCGATGTCGGCTATTCGGTGCCGGCCATCCTGCACGAGACAGGCCGTCCGGCCTCGGTGGCGCTCAGCCTGCGCGAATATGTCGATTCCGCCGACCCCGACCATCCCGGCCGGGTGGATGAACGCCTCGCCGCCGCCCTGATCGAGGCGGACGCCGCCTAATCGACCATTGTGAGGCCGCCGGAGACGCTCAGCACCTGGCCGGTCACATAGTCGCTGAGGCCGCTGGCGAAGAACAGCACGGCATTGGCGAGGTCCTGGGGCGTGCCGACGCGGCGGAAGGGGATGGCGCGGATCAGCGCCTGCTGCATACGCTCCGGCTGGCCGCGGAACAGCGGCGTGTCGGTCGGGCCGGGGCAGACGACATTCACATTGATGTTGTGGCGCGCCGTCTCGCGGGCGAGCGATTTGGAGAAGGCGATGACGCCGCCTTTGGCGCCCGCATAGACGGTCTCGCCCATGGAGCCGACGCGGCCGGCGTCGGAGGAGACCGAAACGATCTTGCCGCCGCCCGCCTCGATCATGGCCGGCAGCAGGGCGTGGCACATGCGCACGGCGCCCAGATAGTTGAGTTCCACGATCCGTTCGATGAATTCGGGCGTGTTCTCGGTGAAGGGCATGATCCGGTCCCAGCCCGCGACATTGGCCAGCACATCGACGGCGCCGAGCGAGGCCGCGATTTCCAGGATGGCGGCCTTGTCGGTCACGTCCAGCCGGCGCGCTTCCGCCGAGCCGCCCGCTTCGCTCGCGGCGGCAGCGGTTTCGGCGACAGCGGCCTCGTCAATATCGGTCGCGACCACATGCGCGCCGGCGCCCGCCAGGGTTTCGGCCACGGCCCGGCCGATGCCGGATCCGGCGCCGGTCACAATCGCTGTCTTGCCGTCGAGGCGCATGGGGTCCGGTCCTTTCCGTTCGATGGGGAGGCGATGCCGGCCCGCTTCCTACCGGGGACGGAGGCGAATGTCATCCCCGGCTCTGCGCTCTGCTCCGGCCGGGGCGACAACAGGGGGTCCGGCGCGCCGGGGCGTCCGGGGCGGCGGACCGAGCCTCTCAAGCCCCTGTCTGGCTCTGCCAGAGGAACGCGAAGGTCAAACGGAGACACCGCCGCGCCTCGGCCCGTGTCTCAGTTCAACATCTGTACTCGTTGCCGCGCTCACCCTGTCGCCCCGGCCTTGAGCCGGGGCCCAGCTCTGATTCTCTCCGCAGCCTCGGACGGTTCATCCATTCTCCACCACTTGCGGCGGCGGTGCGTATCCGGGATGGACCCCGCCTTCGGGGGTGACAGGGGGTCTGTGCTGGCGGGTTTTTCGGAATGCGCCTCCGCGCCGTGCTGCTTGCACCGCCTCCCTTGTCGTCACCCCGGCCGGAGCAGAGCGGAGAGCCGGGGTCCATCCTCCGCCGTTTCGGCCCTGCGGAAGGATCGGAGGCTGGGCCCTGGCTCAAGGCCGGGGCGACAATAGGGGCGTCCGGCGCGACTAGTGGGGAGGCGGGGCGACAGTAGGGGGTCCGGGGCAGCGGGCCGGGCCTCTGAAGCCCCTGGCTGACTCTGCCGGAGGAACGCGAATGTCAAACGGAGACACCGCCGCGCCTCGGGCCGTGTCTCAGTTCAACATCTGGACTCGTTGCCGCGCGCACCCTGTCGCCCCGGCCTTGAGCCGTGTGTGGACGCCTCCCTGGATGCAAGCAGATTTTTGGCATGGTTTGGGGAGCAGCGGTCAGGCGCAGTCGTGTGTCCGGCCTCTTTGTGCGGCCTTGTGAGCGCCGCGGGCCTGTATGGAGATACGCGGACCGGGTCCAATACGGGGCCACGTGCTTGAAAGCACTCCGGCTCAAGCTGGTTTTCCCGATCCCGTCTCATTGACCCTCTGCCCTTACCCCTCGCCTCGGCCTGCCTGCATTCCGGTCCTGCCGGTCCGCTCCGGGGACAGCGCGCCGGGCTCCCTGTTCAGCCGGTTGCGGGAACCCGGTAACTGTCCTTCTTCACCGCCAGCGCCCACAGAATGCGCGCCATGCGATTGGCAAGCGCCACCGCGGCCAGCTTCCTCGGCTTGCGCGCAAGCAACCGCGCAAGCCACGGCTCGGGCGCCCGGCCGGAGCACACCGTGTTCCGGATCACCGACATCGCCCCGACCACCAGAAGACGCCTCAGCTCCCGATGGCCCATCTTCGATATCTTGCCAAGCCGAGGCTTGCCCCCGCTCGTGTGCTGGCGTGGCACAAGGCCCAGCCAGGCCGAGAAATCCCGGCCCCGGCGGAAGCTCGCAAGCGGCGGCGCCAGAGCCTGCAGCGCCAGCGCCGTCACCGGACCCACACCCGGCACACTCATCAACCGCCGCGCCTCCTCATCCTCCCGCGCCGCCGCGCGCAACGCCTTCTCCTGCTCCGCAATCTTCCGGTCCAGCTCGGCAATCTGCTCCAGGAGCACACCACCCAACTCGCGCGCCCGCAACGGAAGCTCCGTCTTGGGGTCCGAAACCGCCCCCGCAAGACGGCGAACATGAACCGGGCCCTTCGGCGCAATCACACCAAACTCCGCCAGATGGCCCCGCAGCGCGTTGATCGTCTGCGTGCGCTGGCGCACAAGAAGATCGCGAACCCCGAACTGCATCATCCCCACCTGCTGCTCCGCGCTCTTCACCGCAACAAAACGCATGGTCGGACGCTGCGCCGCCTCGCAGATCGCCTCCGCATCCGCCGCATCGTTCTTCTGGCGCTTCACAAAGGGCTTCACATAGACCGGCGGGATCAGCTTCACCACATGACCCAGCTTGCCAATCTCACGGCCCCAGTAATGCGCGCTCCCGCACGCCTCCATCGCCACCGTGCAGCGGGGACGGGAGGCCAGAAACTTCAAAACCTGACCCCGCGACAGCTTGCGCCGGAAGACCACCGAACCGTCCGAACCCGCCCCGTGCAGGTGAAAACTGTTCTTCGCCAGATCGATCCCGATCATGCTCACTTCACTCATGTGGATGTCTCCTTCCCGTAGGGTTGTTGTTCGACACCGCTACCTTGGCACAAGGCGATGCCGGCGGAAGGAGGCGTCCACACCATCGGGGCCCAGCTCTGATTCTCTCCGCAGCCTCGGACGGTTTATCCATTCTCCACTACCTGTGGCGGCGGTGCGCATCCGGGATGGACCCCCGCCTTCGGGGGTGACAGGGGGTTCGAGCCGGCGGGTTTTTCGGAACGCGCCTCCGTGCCGTGCCGCTTATTTCGCCTGCCTTTCGTCACCCCGGCCGGAGCGGAGCGGCGCGCCGGGGTCCAACCTCCGCCGTTTCGGCCCTGCGGAAGGATCGGAGGCTGGGCCCCGGCTCAAGGCCGGGGCGACAGTAGGGGCGTCCGGCGCGACAACAGGGGGGGCGGGGCGACAGTAGGGGGGCCGGGGCGACGATAGGGGTGTCCGGGGCGACAACAGGGGGGCGGGGCGACGAAAGGGGGCGCTGTCTGCCCCTCGCCAGCCCGTTCCTGCAATGCTAAACAACCGCCCCGGCGCGTTCGTGCGGAGGCTTTGCCATGCTGCTGCGGTCCCTGTTGCTGATCCTCTTCCTTGCTGTCCAGCCTGCGGCGGCCGAGGTCGTCCAGGGCGAGAAATCGGGCGACTGGACCAAGGGTTGCATCACGGCGCCCAAGGACAGGCCCGAAGCCGCGGAACAATGCTTCATATTCCAGCGCCTGTTCCCGAAAGGCTCCGAACAGGCCGCAGCCACCATCGCGATCGGCCGGCCGGGGCCCGGCAGGCCGCTGCTGGCATCGCTGACGGTGCCGCTCGGCGTCAATCTGCCCGTGGGCATCACGGTCTGGGTGGAAGGCGAGGAGAAGGCTGTCCGCCGTCCGCCTCTGCTCTTCTGCGTCGCCGCCGGCTGCGAGGCGAACATGCAGATGGACGAGGTGATGCTGGCGGCGTTCAAGCAGCGCCTCGGCGGCGTGCTGTCCTTCAACATGGTGGACGGCAGGCAGGTGGCGCTTCCGATTTCGCTGCTCGGCTTTACAAACGCACTCACCTTCATCGAGTGACGACCGCTGGCGGCCGCCGGCATCCTGCCGTCGCAGCTTCTGCGGGAAGCTGCGAAAACCGGCGTGGTTTCCGCTTGCCGGCCCATTCGGGAAGATCAGATCCAGCCGGCGAGCCTGGACCTCCGGCTTGGCGGGCGCGCCTGGCGGGTGCGCGCGAGCTTTCTGCCCGAGCCGGGCGGCGCGGTCGCCGACCGGATAGAACGGCACGCCATGCACGAGATCGACCTGACGCAGGGCGCCGTGCTGGAGCGCGGCTGCGTCTATATCGCGGAACTCTCGGAGCGGGTCGCGCTCGACGCCGCCACGGCCGCTGCGGCCAATCCCAGAAGCTCCACCGGGCGCCTCGATGTGTTCGCGCGCCTGATCGCCGACGGCGTGCCGGAATTCGACCGGCTGCCGGCCGGCTATGCGGGCAGGCTCTATGTCGAGATCGCGCCCCGGACTTTTTCCATCCGGGTGCGGAAGGGCACCCGCCTGGTGCAGATCCGCTTGCGGAAAGGCGCGCAGGGCGGCGGCGATCCGGCGCTGCGCGACCTGCATGAGCGCGACGCGCTGGTGGACCGGGAAGCCGTCATCGACGACGGGCTGGTATTGACGGTGGACACGGAAGGCGTGGACGGCGTGATCGCCTGGAAAGCCCGCGCCCATGCCGGCCTCATCGATATCGACCTGGTCCGGCACTACGATCCGGACGAGTTCTGGGAGCCGGTGCCGGCCCGGTCCGGCCGCGGCATCGTGCTGAACCCCAATGATTTCTACGTCCTCGCTTCCAAGGAAACCGTGTCGATCCCGCCGGACCATGCCGCGGAGATGCGCCCCTATGACACCCGCGTCGGGGAGTTCCGCGTCCATTACGCCGGTTTCTTTGACCCCGGTTTCGGCTATGCCGCCGGCAGCCGCGCGGTGTTGGAGGTGCGCGCCCACGATGTGCCCTTTGCCGTGGAAGACGGCCAGCCGGTGGGGCGGCTGATCTACGAGCCCATGCTCGCGCACCCGGACAAGGTCTATGGCAGCGGCATCGGGTCCACCTACCAGGCGCAGGGTCTGCGCCTCGGCAAGCAGTTCCGGGAGCCGGAGCGCGCGGGATAAGGTCTGGAAAAAACCGCCCGGCGGCGCGACTATCGGACAGAAGCGGGAGCCGGCCCAAGCGGGAGAGAATGCAATGAGCGAGCGGACAATGATTCCGGTCACGGACGAGGCGGCGCGGGGCGCCCTGGTCGATGCAGCGGCCTATGATGCGATGTACCGGCAATCCGTGGAGGACCCGGAAGGCTTCTGGGCCGAGCAGGCCCGGCGGATCGACTGGATCCGGCCGTTCGAGAAGGTCAAGGACGTCTCCTGGGCAAGGGGCGATCTGCATATCCGCTGGTTCGAGGACGGCACACTCAATGCCTCGGCCAACTGCCTGGACCGCCATCTCGCCGAGCGCGGCGGGCAGACGGCGATCCTCTGGGAAGGCGACGACCCCGGGCAGTCGGAGCACATCACCTATCGCGACCTGCATGAGCGGGTGTGCAAATTCGCGAATGTGCTGAAGGCGCGCGGCGTCAGGCGCGGCGACCGCGTCACCATATATCTGCCGATGATTCCGGAAATCGCGGTCGCCGTGCTCGCCTGCGCCCGTATCGGGGCGATTCATTCGGTGGTGTTTGGCGGGTTTTCGCCGGAGGCGCTCGCCGGGCGCATTGCCGATTGCGCCTCCACAGTGGTCATCACCGCCGATGAAGGGTTGCGCGGCGGGCGCACGGTTCCGCTCAAGGCCAATACCGACGCCGCGCTCGCCTCCTGTCCGGACTGCACGACCTGTATCGTGGTGCGCCGGACCGGCGGCGAGGTCGGGTGGGTGGACGGCCGCGACTGCTGGTATGAAGCAGAGATGGCCGGGGCGTCCGCCGACTGTCCGCCCGAGGAAATGGGCGCCGAAGACCCGCTGTTCATCCTCTACACCTCCGGCTCCACCGGCAAGCCGAAGGGCGTGCTGCACAGCACCGGCGGGTATCTCGTGTTCGCCTCGCTCACGCACAAGCTCACCTTCGACTATCGCGACGGCGAGGTGTTCTGGTGCACCGCCGATGTCGGCTGGGTCACGGGCCACAGCTATATCCTTTACGGCCCGCTCGCCAACGGCGCGACAACGCTGATGTTCGAGGGCGTGCCCAACTACCCGGACAGTTCGCGTTTCTGGCAGGTCTGCGACAAGCACGATGTCTCGATCTTCTACACCGCGCCGACGGCGATCCGGGCGCTGATGCGGGAGGGCGACGGGCCTGTCCGGGCGACCTCGCGCAAGAGCCTGCGCATCCTCGGCACGGTCGGCGAGCCGATCAATCCGGAAGCCTGGCTCTGGTATTACGACGTGGTCGGCGAGGGCCGCTGCCCGATTGTCGATACCTGGTGGCAGACCGAAACCGGCGGCCACCTGATTACACCGCTGCCGGGCGCAACCGATCTCAAGCCCGGCTCCGCCACCAAGCCGTTCTTCGGCGTCAGGCCGGCGCTGGTGGACAATGACGGCGCGCTGCTGGAGGGCGCGGCCTCCGGCAATCTCGTCCTGCTGGATAGCTGGCCCGGCCAGATGCGCACCGTCTATGGCGACCATCAGCGCTTCTTCGACACCTATTTCTCCACCTATGAAGGCATGTATTTCACCGGCGACGGCGCAATCCGGGACGAGGACGGCTATTACTGGATCACCGGGCGGGTGGACGATGTCATCAATGTCTCGGGCCACCGCATGGGCACCGCGGAGGTCGAAAGCGCGCTGGTGGCGCATGGCAAGGTCGCGGAGGCCGCTGTCGTGGGCTATCCGCACGACATCAAGGGCCAGGGCATGTATGCCTATGTCACGCTGAATCTCGGCGAGGAGCCGTCCGAGGCGCTCCGCGCCGAGCTGGTGCGCTGGGTTCGCGCCGAGATCGGTCCGATCGCCGCGCCGGACCTCATCCAGTGGGCGCCCGGGCTGCCCAAGACGCGCTCCGGCAAGATCATGCGGCGCATCCTGCGCAAGATCGCCGAGGACGATTTCGGCAATCTGGGCGACACCTCGACCCTGGCCGAGCCGGCCGTCGTGGATGACCTGATTGAGAACCGGCGGAACCGGCGCGCCTGACGGCAGGAGGAGAACGCGCAGAATGCTCCAGGACCGCTACGGCCTCGCCCTTTCCACCGCGTCCGCCGCCGCCCGCGACGCCTATGCGGAAGGCATGGACCTGTTTCTCGGCGCGAATGCCGGCGCCGACCGGGCCTTCGAGCGCGCGGCGCTGGAAGACCCGGGCTTCGCGCTCGCCTATGCCGGCCGGGCGCGGGTGCTGCAAATGCGCGGCCGCGGCGCGGAGGCGGCGGAAGCGATGGCCCTGGCGCGGGCGTGCACAGACGGATGTTCGGCCCGGGAAGCCGGCCATGTTCATGTCCTCGGCCTGCTGATCGACGGCGACGGCCCCGGCGCCTATGCGGCCATTGTGGCGCATCTCAGGGACTATCCCCGCGACGCCATCATCGCGCAGCCCTGTATGGGCGTGTTCGGGCTGATCGGCTTCAGCGGCCGTTCCGGCCGCGAAGCGGAGCAACTCGCCTTCACCGACCGGCTGGCGCCGCATTACGGCGACGACTGGTGGTTCCTCGCCCAGCACGGCTTCTCGCAGGTCGAGGTCGGCCAGACCAAAGAAGCCGAGCGCCTTCTGGAGCGCGCGCTCGCCCTCTATCCCCGCAACGCCAATGCCGCGCATATCCGCGCCCATGTCCATTACGAGGCGGGCGAGTGCGAAACCGGCCTCGCCCGGCTGAATGCCTGGCGGCAGGACTATGACCGCGAGGGGCAGCTTGCCTGCCATATTGCCTGGCATATCGCGGTGTGGCAGGCGCAGGCCGGCGACATGGCGGAAGCCTGGCGCACTTTCGAGGCCGATGTCGCGCCGGGCGGAGCCTGGGGGCCGCCGATCAATGTGCTGACCGACAGCGCCGCCTTCGTGCTGCGCGCCGAACTCGCCGGCGCCGTCTTGCCCGATGGCATCTGGGAGCGTCTCAGCGATTACGCCGCCCGGTGTTTTCCGGACCCCGGCATCGCCTTCGCCGACCTTCATGCCGCGCTGGCCCATGCCATGGCCGGGCGCGGCGGCGCGCTGGGCCGCATCGCGGGCGCAGCCGCAGGCCCTGCCGGCGATATGATCTCCGGCCTGGCGGACGCCTTCGGCGCCTATGCCCGCTGCGCCTGGGAGGACGCGGTTGCGCTGATGGCGCCCTGGATGGCGGGCCATGAACGGGTCGGCGGCAGCCGCGCGCAGCGCGACCTGCTGGAATTCGCCTTGCTGGGCGCCCTGCTGCGCAGCGGCCGCACGGAGGAGGCCCGCCGCCTGCTGGTTCTTCGCCGCCCCGTCCATGCGCCCGCGCCGCCCCTGGCCGGCCTCCTCGCGGCGACCTGACATTCCGGTGGCAGGGAAGCCGGCTTCCGGGCCGGCGCCGCCGCGCCGGGCGCAGGGCGGCGGGCCGTGACCCGCACCGTCGCCCGCCTGATGCTGGCGACCTGTTTCCTGGTGCTGTTGTTCAACGGCGGCGGGCGGTTCGCGATCGGGTTGCTGCTTCACCCCATGGCGCTCGATCTGGAGTGGAGCCGCAGCACGCTCTCGCTCAACGTCACGGTCTTCATGATCCTTTCGGCGTGCCTCCTGCCGTTTGTCGGCCGGCTGGTGGACCGCGCCGGCGCCCTTGCCGTGCTCGGCGCCGCAGTGTTTGTCTCGGCCCTGGGCCTCGGCGCAATGAGCATCGTCGAGCGCCCGTGGCAGGCGCTGCTGTTCTATGGCGTCGTGTTTGCGCTGGGCTCCGCCGGCACCTCGATCACGCCCGTCGGCGTGCTGCTCAGCCGCTGCTATCCCCACCGCATGGGAATGGCCAACAGCATCGCGATCTCCGGCATGGGCGCCGGGCAGTTGCTGGTGATCTCGGTTCTGGCCGCGCAGTTCACCGCCCTTGGCTGGCGCGGCTCCTTTCTCGCGATCGGCGCCGCCAGCCTGGTGTGCCTGCTGCCTCTCGTCCTTCTGGCCGGGAAGACCGCCGCCGGCGGCAGCGGCCCGCAGGCGGCTGCAAGCAGCGGCGGGGAAGCCGCGACTCTCCGCGAGGCCCTGGCCTCGCCCCGCCTCCGGCTGCTCCTCGTCATCTACATAATCTGCGGCTTCCAGGACTTCCTTGTCGCCACGCATGTCGTGGCCTTTGCGCTGGACGAAGGCGTCGACTCCCTGGTCGCCGGCAACATGCTGGCCCTCATGGGTCTGACGGGCCTTTGCGGGGTGCTGCTCGCCGGCCTGTTGAACGACCGGTTCGGCCCGGTGCTGCCCACCGCGCTCTCCTTCGTGCTCCGGTTCGGCGTGTTCGCGGCCCTGCTGGTGAGCCGCGACCCCGCCGTCATCATCGGCGCTGCGCTGCTGTTCGGCGTGACCTTCTGGATGACCGCGCCGCTTGCCGTCGTCTTCGCCCGCGAGATAGCGGCCATGGCGATACTCGGCACGGTGACGGGGCTGATCACCATGCTCCACCACTCCGCGGGCGGGCTGGGCGCGCTTGCGGGCGCCTCGATTTTCGACGCCTGGGGCTCCTACGGCCCCGCCTTCACCGCGATGCTGCTGCTCTCCGTCCTCGCCTTCGGCCTCTGCCTGGTGCTCCCGCGCCCGGTCACGCCGCGAGATGCTTGCTGAAAAAGGCCACGGTCCGGTTCCAGGCCAGCTCTGCCGCGGCTTCGTTGTAGCGGGGCGTGGAGTTGTTATGGAAGCCGTGCCGGGTGCCCGGATAGACGTGCATCTCGAAGGTGGCGCCGCTGGCGCGCAGGGCCGCCTCATAGGCCGGCCTGCCGGCATTGATGCGCTCGTCGTCTTCGGCATAGTGAATCTGCATCGCCGCCTCGATGCGGCCGACATCCTCCGCCGCCGGCGCCCGGCCGTAGAAGGGCGCGCCGGCGGCCAGCTCCGCACCCAATGCCACCGCCAGATGGTTCACCACGCCGCCGCCGAAACAGAAGCCGACCGCGCCCAGCCGGCCGTTGGACAGCGCGTGCCCCTTCAGGAACCGGGCGCTGTTCACGAGGTCGGTGAGCAGTTTCGCCCGGTCGAGGCTGCGCTGCATCGCCTTGCCGTCGTCATCATTGCCCGGATAGCCGCCGATCGGCGACAGCCCGTCGGGCGCCAGCGCCACGAACCCGGCGACGGCGGCCCGGCGCGCCACATCCTCGATATACGGGTTGAGCCCCCGGTTCTCGTGAATAACGGCCACGGCCGGAAAAGGCCCGTCGCCGCTTGGCCGGACCAGATAGCCGCGCATCCTGCCGCTGTTGCCGCCCGGCGAGTCGTAGTCCACATAGACGGCCTTGATGCGGGGGTCGGTGAAGGAAACAGTCATCGCGGCTGCATAGTCGGGCAGCAGCGCCTGCGCCATCGCCAGGCCGGAGCCGCCGCCGGCCACCGCTATCGCCGCCGCGCGGCTCAGAAACTCCCGGCGCTCCATGCTGCTGTGGCAATAGCGGTCATAGAGATCGAAGACTCTCGGGTCGATCCGGTTCGAGTCCATTTTCGTTCCCTTTCTGTGAGAGGGTGAGAGCATGATGAGCGGGCCATGGGAAAGCCGCCTGCGCGCGCCTCCCCATGCGGCTGCTTGTTGTTGTATCGAGCGCAATCACCTTCCGTTGGCGCCGTCGGCGATGGCGCGCTCCATGTCCTCAAGCGTCACCGGCGGGCCGTCATGTTGAAAGGCCCCGAACAGCCGCGAAAGAGGGCGCACGGGGATCATGCGCACGTCGTTGTCATCGAATATGACATAGCGCACGCGGTCTCCGGGCATGACTCCGAGCGCTTCCCGGACAACCTTGGGCAAGGTCGTTCGCCCCTTCGACATTATCGCAGAATCGACCACGGTCATTCTTCCACTATCCTGCCGATGTGGACTTATCCCTTGCATTATACAGGAACAGCAGGACACCGGCGCAGATGAACCAGCGGCCGGTGGTGTCCCAGTTTCACATTCCGTCTCTCGTCTGCAGCTGGTCGATGCCACCATGCCGCCGGCGTCGGGCAAGAGCCCTGCCTGCACCGGGCTCCATGCCCCCCTGCCACCCCCACGCCTGCCCTGTCACCCCGGACCTGATCCGGGGTCCAGCTCCGATTCTCTCCGCAGCCTCGGACGGTTTGTCCATTCTCGACCACCTGCGGCGGCGTCGCGTATCCGGGATGGACCCCCGCCTCCGCGGGGTGACAGATGAACGCGGTAACGAGCCCAAATGCTAAACTGAGACACTGCCCAGCAGTCGAAGTCGGCGCCGGTTTCCCGCCAATGGCGGTTCTACCGGCCCCGGCCCTGCGGGGGCGTCAGTCCGGGGGGATGCGGACGATGCGGAGCACATTGGTGGCGCCGGGGGTGCCGAAGGGCACGCCGGCGGTGATGACCACCGTGTCGCCCGGCCCGGCGACTTCCTCCAGCGCGGCGGCGGCAACCGCCTTGCGCACCATTTCGTCGAAATCGCGCACATCGGCCGTGCGCACGCTGTGCACGCCGCAGGTCAGCGACAGGCGCCGCGCGGTCTCGCGCCTGGAGGTCACGCCCAGAATAGGCTGCGCCGGGCGCTCGCGCGCCGCGCGGAGCGTCGTGGAGCCGGAGGTGGTGTAGGTCACGATGGCGGCCGCGCCGATCGTGTCGGCAACCTGACGGGCGGCTGCGGAAATCGCATCCGCCGAAGTCGCAAGCGGCGCCCGGCGCTCTGCGGCCGCGATCCGGCGGTGCATCGGGTCGCGCTCCACCCGCGCGATCACCCGGTCCATGATCTGGACCGCTGCGGTCGGATGGGCGCCGGCGGCGGTCTCCGCCGACAGCATGACGGCATCGGCCCCGTCATAAACCGCCGTCGCCACATCGGAGACTTCGGCGCGGGTCGGCGCGGACGCATGAATCATCGATTCCAGCATCTGCGTCGCCACGATCACCGGCTTCCCGGCGTCGCGGCAGGTGCGGATGACGGTCTTCTGCGCGACCGGCACTTCCTCGGGCGGCATCTCGACGCCGAGATCACCCCGCGCCACCATCGCGGCGTCCGCCTCGGCCACAATCTCGTCGATCCGTTCGAGCGCCGCCGGCTTCTCGACCTTGACCAGAATATGGGCGCGGTCTCCGATCAGCCTGCGCGCCTCCACCACATCCTCCGGACGCTGCACGAAAGACAGCGCAATCCATTCGCAACCGAGCCCGAGCGCGAATTCGAGATCGGCGCGGTCCTTTTCGGTGAGCGGCGAGATCGGCAGCATGACGCCCGGCAGGTTGACACCCTTGCGGTCGCTGAGACGGCCGCCGTCGATCACCTGCGTTTCCAGCGCCGCTTCCGAGGTCGAGAGCACCTTCAGCCGCAGGCGCCCGTCGTCGAGCAGCATGTCGTCGCCGGGCCGGACGGCGGCGAAAATCTCCGGATGCGGCACGGAAACCCGGGCGGCGCTGCCCGGGCGGCCAGAGCGGTCGAGCATGAAACGCCGGCCCGGCTCCAGCTCGACGCTGCCGCCCTCGAGCACACCGACGCGGAGTTTCGGCCCCTGCATGTCCGCCATGATGCCGATGGGCCGGAGCGCATGGCGCTCCAGCTCCCGCAGGATGCGGTGCCGGCGGGCATGGTCCTCGGGTTCGCCGTGGCTGAAATTGAAGCGGAAAACATCGACGCCGGCCTCGAACAGCGCATTGATGGCCACCGCGCTCGAGGTCGCCGGCCCCAGCGTCGCAACGATCTTTGCCCTCCGCCTGCGGCGCATCGCGTCCCCCTTCTACGACTCCACCAGAATGGCCCGGAAATCGTTGACATTGGTTCGTGTCGGCCCCGTGACAATCAGGTCGCCAAGCGCCGCGAACACGGCATGGGCGTCATTGGCGCGCAGGCGTTCCGCGGGGTCGAGGCCGAGCGCGCGCGCGCGCGCCAGGCTCTCCGGGCGCAGCAGCGCGCCGGCGCAGCCGCTGGCGCCGTCAATGCCGTCCGTATCGCAGGCGATGGCGTGGATGCCGGGCGCGCCGTCGAGCGCCAGCGCCAGCCCCAGCAGGAATTCCAGATTGCGCCCGCCGACGCCCGCCCCGCGCACGGTCACGGTTGTCTCGCCGCCCGAAAGCAGCAGGCAGGGGGGCGGGAAGGGCGCGCCGAACGCGCGGACATGCAGCGCAATGCCGGCCATGACCTTGCCCGCCTCGCGCGCCTCGCCCTCGATCCGGTCCGAAAGCAGCCAGACCGGCGGGCGGGCCGGCGCCGCATCCAGCAGGCACTCCCTCGGGGTGGCGATCAGCCGGAAACAGGCCTGTTCGAGGCGTTTCGGAGATTCCGCAAGGCCCGCCACCGGCGCGATGCCGCGGGCGGCCAGCACGCGCCGGGCGTCGGCCAGGGTCGTCGGGTCCGGCACGGTGGGGCCGGAGGCAATGACCGCCGGGTCGTCGCCGGGCACATCGGAAATCGCCAGCGTCACGGTGCGCGCCGGCGAGGCCGCCGCTGCGAGCCGCCCGCCCTTCACCGCCGACATGTGCTTGCGCACCGTGTTGATCTCGTGGATCGAGGCCCCGGACGCCAGCAGCTTTGCCGTCACGGCCTGTTTGGTCTCGAAGGAGATTCCGGGCAAAGGCAGCGTCAGCAGCGCCGAGCCGCCGCCGGAAGCGAGGAAGACGAACAGGTCGTCGGCGCCGAGCGCCCGGACCGCCGCCAGGATCCGCACCGCCGCTTCGCGCCCGGCTTCATCGGGCAGCGGGTGGCCGGCCTCGACCATCTCGATCCGCCGGCACCGGGCGCCGTGGCCGTAGCGCGTCACGGCGATACCCTCCAGAGGCCCGCGCCAGGCGGCCTCGAAGGCCGCCGCCATGGACCCCGCCGCCTTGCCGGCCGCCGCCACGAAGGTGCGGCCCGGCGGCGGCTCCGGCAAATGCCGGGCCAGGGAGAGCGCCGGGTCGGCGCGGGCGACCGCGCGCTCAAACGCCGTGCGGAGGATCGATTCCGGCTGCATGATCGGCTAGTCTAATGCCGTCCCAGCCCATTGGCGATTGAGTAGCGAGCCCGATGACCGACACGAACCCAAGCACGACCGAACTGGAAGCGGCCGCTTTCCGCACCCTGGTGCAGCATCTGCGCGACAATCCGGAGGTCCAGAATATCGACCTGATGAATCTCGCCGGCTTCTGCCGCAACTGTCTCTCGAAATGGTATCGGGCGGCGGCGGAGGAGCGCGGCCTCGACATGGACTACGAGGCCGCGCGCGAGATCGTCTATGGCATGCCTTATGCCGACTACAAGGCGAAGCACCAGAAGGAAGCGACGCCGGAGCAACTGGCCGCCTTCCGCGCCGGGGCGCACTGACCCGTGCCGGACAGCATCGGCGGGGGGGAGACGCCGGAGCACGATGTCGGCGGCGTGACCGCCGGGCAGCTGCGCGCGCTCGTCGAGCGGGTGGAGCGGCTCGAGGAAGAGAAAGCCGCCCTCATGGCCGACATCCGCGAGGTCTATGCCGAGGCCAAGGCGCATGGTTTCGATGTGAAGACCATGCGCCAGATCGTGCGGCTCAGAAAGATCGACAGCGCGGACCGGGAGGAACAGGAAGCGCTCCTCGACCTCTACAAACGCGCCCTCGGCATGGCGCCCGGCGCGGGCTTCTGAGGGGTCGGGTATCCTTCGCAATGGACCGGAAGGCGGCGGGGTGGAAGGGATGACGAAATGCAATGCGCTGCGCGCCGCGCTTGCCGCGGCCGGTGTCTTTCTGGCGGCGGCGGGGGCCGATGCGCGGTCTGCGGACGGCAAGCGGGTCTATATCGACGCCAATTGCGTCGGCTGCCACAAATGGCACGGGCAGGGCGGCGGCGGCTATGGCGGGGCGGCGCTCTCCCTGCGCGAGACCTTTCTCGAACGCGAGGACCTGATCGAAGCCGTCCGCTGCGGCAGGCCCGAAACCCGGATGCCCTATCACGGCCGTTTCGCCTGGAAGAAGAGCGCGCCATGCTGGGACGAGACCTTCGAGACCATGGGCGACTCGGCCCCGCCCAAGGCGGCGAAGTTGCTGCGCGACTACCAGATCGAAGCGGTGGTGGACTACATCCTGGCGCATCAGCAAGGCAAGGCCGAGCCGACGGAGGCGGAGTGCATCGCCTTCTGGGGCGCGGATGCGCGCGAATGCGACCGCTTCGCCAAGAAATAGGCGGGCGCCGAAACGCCCGCCCGATACTGCACCGTCAGCCGGTGCGGCTGGAACCCGGAGTTCAGAGCGAGAAGACGTAAAGCATCGAGCTCGGCTCCAGCTTCTCCAGGCCCTTGGTCGAATCGACAAACCATTTCGGCCAGGCGCCGCCCAGGCCGACCAGCAGGCCGATATATTGCTTGCCGTCCACCGAGAAGGTCATCGGGGGCGCGTTGATGCCGGACCCGGTATCGAACCGCCACAGCTCTTCCAGCGTCTCGGCGTCGAGCGCAACCAGTTCGCCGCCCGGAAGGCCGGTGAACACCAGGCCGCCGGCCGTCGTCAGCACGCCGCCCAGCAGCGGGTATTTGTGCATGTATTTGCCGGCGATCTCGCCCGTGGCGACATTGATGGCGGTCAGGCTGCCATAGATCGGCTCGAACTGGCGCGGGCCGCCGCCCGTGAACCATTCGCGCGGCTTGTAGCTCTCGCCCGGAATCATCTCCTGATTGGTCATCTCGTTGCAGCTCTCGATGACCGGAATGTAGAAGAGGCCGGTGTCCGGGTTGTAGGCCGTCGGCGGCCAGTTCTTGCCGCCCATATTGCCCGGGCATGCGCGCCCGACCTTGTTGGTCCGGCTCGGCGCCGTGCCGGGAACATAGGTCTGGATCTTGCTCTCCGGGTCGTAGCTGTTCGGACGGCCGGTTTCCGGATCAAGCCCTTCGGTCCAGGTCAGCCGCTCGACGAACGCCGTGCCCCACAGGAATCCGCCCTCATCGGCGTCGAGCGCATAGACGAAGCCGTTGCGGTCGGCATGGAGCACCGCCTTGCGCTCCTGGCCCATGATCTCCTGCTTGACGATGACATGCTCGGCCACGCCGTCATAGTCATAGGGGTCGTTGGGCGTGTATTGGTAGTGCCACTTCAGCTCGCCGGTATCGGCGTCGAGCGCGACGGCGCTGTTGGTGTAGAGATTGTCCCCGGGCCGGTATTCCACATCCCAGTCCGGCCCCGGATTGCCGACGCCCCAATAGATGGTGTCGGTATCGACATCGTAGGATCCGGTGACCCAGGTGGAGCCGCCGCCGTTCTTCCACGCGCCGTGGTCGTCCGCCCAGGTGTCATGGTGTTTCTCGCCGGGCCCGGGGATGGTGTAGAAGCGCCAGACTTCGTCGCCGGTGTTCAGGTCGGTGGCGGCAATCCAGCCGCGAATGCCGTATTCGGCCCCGCCAACGCCGGTAATTGCCATATCCTTCACGATCAGCGGCGCGCCGGTGATCGTCTCGGCGATCGCCGGGTCGGCGACCTTGCGCTCCCAGCGGACTTCGCCGGTCTCCTTGTCGGTGAGGATCAACCGGCCATCCAGGGTGTGCGAGACCACGGCGTCGTTCCAGAGGCCGATACCGCGATTGTTGACGCCGCAGCAGGCGACGGCCCCGGACCAGTCCTTGTCGGTTTCCGGGTTCATTTTCCAGACGAGCTCGCCCGCGCCGCCGTTGAGATCGAATTTGTACACCGACCCCCAGCCGTCGGTGACATACATCATGCCGTCCTCGACGATGGGCGTGCCCTCGAGGCCGCCATGCGGCCAGATACCGCCGCCCTCGATGCCGCCCAGCGCGGCCGTCCACGCAACCTTGAGGCCCTTGACGCTGTCCTTGTCGATCTGGTCGAGCGTCGAATAGCGCTGGGCATCCAGCGTGCCGTGATGCGTGAGCCAGTTATGCGGCTCCGAGGCCGCATCGACAACGCGCTGGAAGGGCACATCGCCGGCCCAGGCCGCACCGGCGGCCAGCATGACCGCGCCCGCAGCGGCTCCTGCAAGGCCGACGTCCCGGATATTGAATATCATCCTCTTCCTCCACCGTTTTTCGTCCATCCCGCACCGGGAACCGGAGCCAATGGACAGCCCCCCATGCTGCCATTATCGACATCGTTGCGCAACATTCCGGAGCGGCAGCCGGGCATCCGGGCGACAGACGGGGCCGGCGCGGCAGGGCAAGCCTGGTGACCGGCTGGACGAGCCTGCCGGGAGAACGCAGACTTCACACTCACCCACGACCGAGCGGAGCAATGACGAGACTCATATTTCCCCTGCTTGCGGCCCTGATGACAGCGGGCGCGCCCGCTGCGGCGCACAACAATCCGGTTTTCGCAATGCGCGTCATTGCAGACATCGAGGTGCAGCCGGGCGCCGCGCCCGACGGCGCGCATTCCGCGGCGTTCCGGCTCGAATTCGACCGCGACACCATCCTGTTCCATTACGAGATCGAGCCGCCGGAAGCGCGCGGGGCGCGCTTCTCCATCGCCGCAGACGGCGCGGTCGTTGCTGCGGATCTCGGGCACGGCTCGCGGAGCCGGGTGCTGCGTCAGGAGCGCTTCCGCATCACGTCCGTCACGGGCGCCGACCAGGCCTTCAGGGTCACCGTCATCGCCGAGGAGCCGGTGAAGAAGGGCCGGGCGGAGACAGGGCGCCCGCGCTCAGCCGGCGGCGCGGCGGATCTCGATCTTCGTCCGGTTGACAAACTGGCGCCCGGTCTGGCCCGGCAGACGGTAAAGGTCGATCTCCAGGCGGACCAGACGGTCGGACAGCCGGTTGACGCAGCGCTCCTTGAAGAACACGCCGCCGACAGCCGTTTCCCCGGCCGCGGGCGCTCCTTCGATACACTCCCAGCTCGCCGGGCTGAACCGGTATTTGGCCCGCTTGCCGAGCAGAAACGCCTTCTTCCGCATATAGAAGCGGGAATCGGGGTCGGTCAGGATCCGGATGCCGGCGACGATGCCGTCCTCGTCCACCAGCAGCGACACCTGGACCGGATGGCCGAACACCCGCGTGCCCTCCCACTTGTCGTTCGCCTTGACGAACTCGACCCGGGTGGCGGTGTATTCGAAGCGCACCTCGTGCAAGCCGTCCGCTTCCGGCGCGCAGACGCTGTAGTCGGTCCAGGCGCCTAGCCGCTTCTCGAACGCGCCCGCGCCGCCGCAGGCGAAGCGCCCATAGCCCTGCTGCGGCAGCTCGGCGACCGTCATGCCGATGCGGAAGTCCCGCAGGTCGTTGCGCGGCGCTTCCGCCGCCGCCATGCCCGCCGCCAAGGTAAGCAGCACTCCGAAGAAAAGCGTCCGCATCGGCCTGTCACCTCCTCCCGCCACATCCGGCAAGCCGCGAGAATAACCATGCCGGGCGCTTTTGCCACCCCTGTTGCGGCGGCGCAGGGGGAGGAGGAAGGGGAGAGCGTCTGCTACTGGCTGGCCCAGACGATGCGGGCAATCCAGTGCACCTCCCGGCGGTCCAGGATGCGCTCCGGATAGGCGGGATTGAACGAGTGCAGTTCCACCCGGCGCGCGCTTCGCCGGCCGAGCCATTTCGCCAGCACTTCGCCTTCCCGGGTGCGCGCGACCACGCGGTCGCTCCGGCGCAGGCTCGCCGCCGGCGACACCACGACGATATCCCCGTCGCGATAGACCGGCTCCATGCTGTCGCCCGCGATCTCCAGCGCATAGGCGTTGGGGTCTCCCAGGTCTGGAAAGGCCACTTCGTCCCAGCCCGCGCCGACGGGATAACCGGCGTCATCGAAAAAGCCGTTGCCGCCCGCCTGGGCGTGGCCGATCACCGGAATCGTGTGCGGGGGCGCGCCCTCGCGGCGCAACTGGTCTGCAAACAGGCTGCTCACGCCCGCCCCGGTCGCCGCCATCGCCTTCGCAAGGCTTTCCGTGCCGGGCCAGCGCGGCCGCCCGCCCCTGGTGGAACGCTTGCTGGGGTTGAAGGTGGTCGGGTCCAGCCCGGCCTGTCTGGCCAGCCCGGAAGCGGACAGCCCGTTGCGCTCCGCCAGCGCATCCAGCGCGGCCCAGATATCAGCATGGGTCAACATGGCCTTATTTATACCCGGAATTTCGCTTGACTTGCACTAGGAATATGAACACATGATAGAATAGAAACAAAATAAGAATAGACAGAGGATGAAAAGCCTATGGCAAGCCTTTCTCCACCCACGGACGAACGGCCCTTCGACAATGCCGAGGAGGCCTGGTTCTGGTTCATGTCCTGGCGTCTCGTCGTCGAGGACGGCGGCACGCCCGGCCATGAAGGCCGCGGCCGGCCCTGCTCGCCACTCGACATGCTGGCCTGTCTTCGGCGTTTGGTAAAGCTGGGGCAGCTCTCGCGGCGCCAGATGCAGGTGCTGGCCGGGTTCGGACGCCGCCTCGAGCCGCCCGCCGGCGGCCCCTTCGCGCGGCTCTGGGACGATGCGATGACGCGGCTCGACGCGCTGCTCCGCGCCAAGGGAATCGTCGTCCGGGACGGGGCGGCGCCCGTAACCGGCGGAATTCCGTCGTGAACGGCGGGCTCGGCGACAAAGGCGGCGATGGCGGGCGGGCGCTTGCCGTCTTCTCCGGCGAGGCGGACCTCCGCTGGCTCCGGCTGCTGCGGCCCGGCTTCCGCCATTGCTTCGTGGCGTTGGAGGAAGCCGGACGCTGGATCACCGTCGATCCGCTGGCCGGCTATACCGATGTCGCCGTGCAGCCGGTGCCGGCGGGTTTCGATCTCGCCGGGTTCTACCGCGAGCGGGGGTTCATCGTGGTCGAGACCCGCCGCCGGCGGCGCTTCCAGCCCGCCCCGATTCTGCCCGCCACCTGTGTCGAGGTCGCCAAGCGGGTGCTGGGAATCGCGTCCTGGAGGGTGTTGACGCCGCACCAGTTGCACAGCTTTCTGCTTCGATATGGGTAATTATTCTTAGGCCTATTGACAAACAGGAAGGGTGGTGTAGGATGAACTTGAACATGAAAGGAACATTCATGGATGCGGAAATGCCGGGCGCGGACCCGGAGGCGGCGGTCGAGGGCTATCGCCGGGCAGAGGCGCGGCGGCGCCCCTGGGAGGCGCTCTGGCGCGACTGCGCAAGCTATGCGCTGCCTTTCGGGACAGGCGGCAATGGCGCGAACCGCATTTTCGACGCGACCGCCGCCGATGCCGTGGACCAGCTTGCCGCAAGCCTGCTCGCCGAACTGACGCCGCCCTTCGCGCGCTGGGTCGGCTTCGAGCCGGGCTCCGGCGCGGGACCCGGCGCCGCCGACGCGCTGGAGGAGGCCGCAGAAACCGTGCAAGGCCATCTCGACCGCTCCACCTTCGCGGTCGAAATGCACCAGGCGCTGCTTGACCTGGTGACATTCGGAACCGGCTGCCTGCTGTTCGAGGAAAGCGCGCTGGGCGCGGCGTCGGCCTTTCGCTTCAAGGCCGTGCCGCTGGCGGAGGCGGTGCTGGAGGAAGGCCCGGAAGGCCGGCTCGACCGGGTATGGCGGCGGCGCGAAATGACGCCGGCCGCACTCCGCGCCCGCTTTCCGCGCGCGCCCCGGCTTGCCGGCGGCGAACCGCAGGGCGTCGTGGAATGCGTCACGCCGGAGCCGGGCGGCTACCGCTACCGGGCCGTGCTGGAAGGCGGCGGCAGCCGGCCGGCATCCATCCTGGCCGAGGGCCGCTTCACCGTCTCGCCCTTCATCTGTTTCCGCTGGCTCAAGGCGCCGGGCGAGGTCTATGGCCGTTCGCCGGTGATGAAGGCCCTCCCCGACATCAAGACCGCGGACAAGGTGGTGGAGCTTGTGCTGAAAAACGCCTCGATCGCCGTGACCGGCATCTGGCAGGCCGATGACGACGGGGTTCTGGACCCGTCCTCCGTGGAACTGGTGCCGGGCGCGGTCATGCCGAAGGCGGTCGGCTCGGCGGGGCTGACGCCGCTCTCTGCGCCGGGGCGGTTCGACGTCTCCCAACTGGTGCTGGAAGACCTGCGCAAGCGCATCCGCCACGCCTTGCTCGCAGACCGGCTGGCAGAGCCTGCAAGCCCGGCCATGACGGCAACCGAGGTGCTGGAGCGCTCGGCGGAAATGGCCAGGCTGCTGGGCGCGACCTATGGGCGGCTGGAAGCCGAATTGCTGACGCCGCTGGTCGAGCGCGCGCTGGCGATCCTGACCCGGCGCGGGGAGATACCGGCCTTCGCGCTCGACGGGCGCGAAGCCGGTCTGCGGCTGCGCTCGCCGCTGGCGCAGGCGGCCGGGCGCGGCGAGGCGGGCGCCGCATTGACCTGGCTCGCCGCCGTCGCCGGCCTGGGGCCGGAAGCCGCCGCCGCCGTCGATACGGGCCGGGCCGTGCGCTGGCTCGGCGCCCGGCTGGGCGTGCCCCCCGCCCTGCTGGAGCCGCCATTGCCCGGAACGGATGCAGAGGCTATATGACAGGCAGCATGGCAAGGACCGCCGCAATGTTCTGGAACTGGCTGAAGGAACACGGCCCCGTTATCGGTATCATTATCGCCCTGTTCGTCTTTTTCGACGACCGGCAACGGGAACGCTTTGGTGTGGTCTTTCGCGATATCGCCAAGGTCGAGAGGCAGAGCCGCGAAATCGAGGAACGGCTTACCGCCCGGATCGACGAGCTGGCTGGTCGGGTCGACGAGCAAGGCGGTCGAATCGACGCTCTTGAGGAACGGCTTACGGAAGAGATCAGGGCGGTGCGGCAACTCATCCATGAGAACCGGAACGCGCTCGACCAGCGCATCGACCGGGTGATGCTTGCAATCGCCCGGTCCGGCACGCCGGCAAGCGGCGATACCGCTGCCGCCGTGGCGTTGCTGACGGGCGCGGAAGTGCGCATCCCGCTCTCGCTGGTGGTCTCGGCGGCGGCGGACGACGCCCTGCTTCAGGACCGGCTGGTGCCCGCCAAATTCGCCGACAGCCGTCTGATTCTCTATCCCGCCGCGGATGACGGCAGGACGGCGGCGCTGCTGAGCGCGGAAGGCTGGATGCCGGTCGATGCCGGCGATCCCGGCCTCGGTTTCGTGCGGTTGTCCACCCCGAACTAGACCCGCCGCCGCGCCGGCGGCGCCCGGTCCTGCCTGACGAAACGGGCGGCTCTCCGAAAGGGGGGCCGCCCGTTTCGCTTTCTCCACCTCCCCCGAACGACAAGGAGACTCCGCATCATGGAAACCGAAGCCGAAGCCGAAACGGAAGCGGAAGCCATCCGCCCGGACGGCCTGCCCGAGGAATTCTGGGACGCTGAATCCGGGAGCGTCCGGCTGGACGACCTCGTCAGCGCCTATAGCGCGCTCGCTTCGGCGGCGCGTCCGCCGGAGAACCCGGAAGACTACGCGCTTGAGCTGGACGGCCTGCTCGGCGGACCGGACGCTGAGGCCAATCGGCGTATGCACGAAGCCGGCTTCACCAACGCCCAGGCGCAGCTGGTCTATGACATGGCGTCCTCGCTGCTGCTGCCGCTTGCCGGCGAGGTCGCAGGCGAACTGGAGCGGGCCGAGCGCGAGGCTGGGCTGGCGGCGCGTTTCGGCGGCGAGGACGGCTGGCGGCGCGCCAAGGGCCAGATGGAGGCCTGGGCGGCGGCCAACCTGCCGCCCGGCGTCGTCGAGGCGCTTACCGGCTCGGTCGAGGGCGTCGCCGCGCTGGAGCGGCTGATGGATACCGGCGAACCCGGCCTTGGCGGCGGCAGCGGCGGACCCGCCGGCGCAGAGACGCTGGAGGCGCTTCGCCGGATGCAGGCCGACCCGCGCTACTGGCGAGACCGCGACCCGGCCATGGTCGGGCGGGTGATGGACGGCTACCGCCGCCTCTATCCGGATGCGGGCGGCGCCGATCCGGCCGCCTGACCCCTTCTCCCCCCACATTCCCCGAAACCGCAAAGGAGACGAGGCGCAATGCCCATCGATCTCTCCCCTTCCTTCATCAAGGTGTTTGAAGGCGAAGTCCACAACGCCTATCAGCGCCAGGGCTCGAAGCTCCGCGACACCGTGCGCACCAGGCGCGGCGCAACCGGCTCAAGCGTCACCTTCCGCAAGGTGGGGCGCGGCGCGGCCGCCACCAAGGCCCGCCACGGCCAGATCCCGGTGATGAATGTCGATCGCGCCGCGGTCGAATGCACGCTCCGGGACTATTACGCCGGCGAATGGGTGGACCGGCTCGACGATCTCAAGATCGGCGGCGGCGAGCGCGACACGCTCGCCAAGGCCGGCGCCTATGCGCTCGGGCGCAAGACGGACCGGCTGATCGCCGACGCGCTCGACAGCTCCACCAATCATGCCGGAGAAAAGACAGACGGCCTGACCAAGGCCAAGGTGCTGGCCGCCTTCGAAAAGCTGGGGCAGGCCGACGTGCCCGATGACGGCGAACGGACGGCGGTGATCGGCTGGAAGCAATGGTCGGACCTCATGAAGATCCAGGAGTTTGCCAATGCCGACTATGTCGGCGCCGAGGATCTGCCCTGGCGCGGCACCCAGGCCAAGCGCTGGCTCGGCACGCTCTGGCTGCCGCATTCCGGCCTGACGCTCAAGGATTCCGTCCGGCTCTGCCACTGGTTCCACAAGAGTGCGGTCGGCCACGCCGCCGGCGCGGAGGTCACCACCGACATCACCTGGCACGGCGACCGCGCCGCCTGGTTCGTCGCCAACTGGATGAGCCAGGGCGCAGCGCTGATCGACGCCGAGGGCGTCGTCACCATGCGCTGCCTCGAATCCTGAACAGAGAAACAGGGAGTCCTGCAACACGATGGCTTTCACGTCCGCCGACCTCTCCGTGCTGGCCTATGCCAACGGCTTCACCCTCTGGCACTACAAGTCTGCCGGGGACACGAACGGCGTCATGGCCGGCGCCGGCTATTTCAATGCCGCAGCCGACCTGCTGCGCGCCGGCGACATGCTTGCGCTCAACGGCAAGGATGGCAGCGCCGCGCTGGTGCGCGTCACCTCGAACCGGAGCGGCCGGGTCTCGGTCGGCTTCGCCAATGACTGGGAGACCCAGGCGGCGGTCGCCGATGCCGACGGGGGAACGACCGTCGATGCGGAAGCGCGCACGGCCGTCAACGCCGTGATCCGGGCGCTCGAGCGGGTCGGCATCCTCGCTGCCTGACGCGGCGCCAACAAGATCCCGATGTCCCTTGCCCCCTCTCCGCCGCGGAGAGGGGGTTTCCTGATTGATGGAGGCCGTATTTCATGCCGCTCACCGCTGTTCAGATTGCGAGCCAGGCGCTGGTCCGGCTCGGAGCCGCGCCCATCTCCGGTTTTTCGGAGCCGACGCTGGAGGCGCGCACCGCCGCGGCGCTCTACCCGGTGCAGCGCGATGCGCTGCTGGCGGGCCATGTCTGGCGCTTCGCCACGGCGGAAGCCCGGCTGGAAACCGCCCCCGAAACCGAGCTGCCGCTTGACGGCTTCGCGCATGTCTTCGTCCTGCCGACCGGCTTCCTCAACGCGCTGGCCGCGAATGGAGGGCAGGAGCGCGAATGGCGCATCGCCGCCGGCCGCCTCCACGCCCATGCGGCCGAACTGCGGCTCACCTATCTCTTCCGCCCCGACGAGGCCGCATTCCCGCCCTGGTTCGAGGATGCGCTCGCTGCCCGGCTCGCGGCGGCCTTCTGCCTGCCAGTGACCGAGAACGCCTCGCGCGCCGAGACGCTTGCCCGGCTGGCCGATGCGGCGCTCCGGCGCGCCCGCCGGGCGGACCGCCTGGACGACCCCGCGCCTCTGCCCGCGCCCGCGCATTACCCGCTGGTGGAGGTGCGCGGATGACCCGGATCAACACGCTGAAGACGAACTTCTCGGCGGGCGAGCTGTCGTCGCGCCTCGCCGGGCGCGTGGACCTGGCCGCATATCGGAACGGCGCGCGCCGGCTGCGCAATGTCACGATCCATGCCACTGGCGGGCTGTCGCGCCGGCCGGGGCTGCGCTTCATCGAGGCCTCGCCGGGCCCCGGGCGGCTCGCCGCCTTCGAATTCAACACGGAAGAGACCTATCTGCTGCTGTTCACGGACCGGGCGCTGCGCATCTACCGCAGCGGGACAAGGGTGGCGCTGGTCGCCGCGCCCTGGCGCGAGGCCGACCTGGCGCAACTCAACTGGACGCAGACGGCCGATACCATGCTGGTCGTGCACCCCGATTACCGGCCGCAGACCCTCTCCCGCGACGCACAGTCGGTGTGGTCGATCGCGCCCTGGCAATGGGCGGAGCGCGCCGGCCGGCTGGAGCAGCCCTATCACCGCTTCGCTGCGCCCGCGACGACGCTCACGCCTTCCGGCGTCTCGGGGCGGATCACCATTACGGCCTCGGCCGATGTCTTCGACGCCGCCGATGCGGGCCAGCGGCTGCGAATCGACAAAGACGAGGTCAAGATCGCAGCGGTGGCGTCGGCGACGGAAGCGGCCGCGGATGTCGTCGGCACGCTCGACAGCGCGGAGGCGACCGCGAAATGGCTCGAGCCCGCCTTCTCCCCCCGGCGCGGCTGGCCGGTCTCGGTCGTGTTCCACCAGGACCGGCTGGTCATCGGCGGCGGGCGGTCCCTGCCCGACCGGCTGTGGCTTTCCCGTTCCGGCGCCTTTTTCGATTTCGACACCGGAACGGGGCTTGATGACGAGGCGATAGCCTTCCCGCTCCTGTCGGACCAGGCGAATGCGGTGCGCGCGGTCGTTTCCGGACGGCATTTGCAGGTCTTCACCTCCGGGGCGGAGTGGACCGTCTCCGGCGACCCGCTGACGCCCGCCTCGATCCAGCTCCGCCGGCAGACGCGCATCGGCTCGCCGGCCGACCGCGCGCCCCGGCCGGTCGATGTCGAGGGCGCGACGCTGTTCCTCGCCCGCAACGGGCGCGAGCTGCGCGAATTCCTGTTCGCGGACGCCGAACTCGCCTACCGGGCGCAGGACCTGGCGCTGCTCTCCGGCCATCTGTTCGCCGGGCCGCTCGAACTGGCCTGGGACGGGGCCGCCCGGCGGCTGCTGGTGGTGATGAGCGGCGGCGCCATCGCCGCGCTCACCGCCTGGCGGGCGGAGGGCGTGCATGCATGGACGCAGCTTGAGACGACCGGCGCGTTCCGTTCTGCGGCCGTCGCGGGCGGAGCGGCCTATGTGCTGGTCGAGCGCGACGGCGGCTACAGCATCGAGTGCTTCGACGACACGCTCGGCGTGGACGGCGGCATCGCCGGCGCTGCCGGCAACCCGACCCCCTCCTGGGGCGGTCTCGCCCATCTTGAGGGGCGGCGCGTGACCGCCATTGCGGACGGCGAGGCCGTGGCCGGGCTGGAGGTCTCCGGCGGCCGCATCCTGCTCGATGCGCCGGCGCACGCTGTGCAGGCCGGGCTGCCCTTCGCCCATGAAGTCGAGCCGCTGGCGCCGGATACGGGCGTGGCGCGCGGTGCGATTCAGGGCATGGCCCACCGGGCGGTGCGAGTCGTCCTGCGCCTCGACCGAAGCCGCGCATTGCGCTGCGATACGGGCTTCGGCCTCAACCGCACGGCGCTCGGGGCGAGGCCGTTTACTGGCGATGTCTCGCTTGGCGCGGGCGGCTGGCGGCGCGGCGGCGCGAAGCCGCTCTGGCGCATCGAGGACGAAAGCCCGCTGCCTTTCCACCTCCTTTCCGCAGCAACCGAACTCAAGGTGACAGACATATGAGCGCACTTCTTCCCGTGGCCCTGGCGGCCGGCAATGCCGCGCTTTCCCGGGCCTCCGCCGCTGAAGCATCGGCCCGCCGGCGCAGCGCCGCAGCGGCGCAGGCGGCCGATATCCGCGCCCGCGCGGCCGAGGAGGACCGGCTGCGGCGGCGCCGGTTGAAACAGGCTCTGGCCCGCGCGCGGGCGCGGTTCGGCGCCGCCGGCACGGGGTCTGCCGGCGGATCCGCCGCCGCCTATCTCGGCGGGCTCGCGGCCGAAAGCGCGCGCGACGGGCGCCATGCCCGGGACGCCGCCGCACGCCGCCTGGCCGCGCTGCGCGCCGACCGCGCCCATGCGAACCGCCAGGGGCGGCTCGGCCTGCTCGGGCGCGCCGGCGGCCTGCTGGCGCTTGCCGGCGCCAACCGGCTGCGCTGACCGGGGCGCGTCTTGGACACGCTTGTCCTGCGCGCCTTTGCCGAATTCGGGCCGCTTGCGCTTGGCTGGGGACTGGCCGGCTGGCTGCTGCACCGCGATGCGCGCGGGCGCCAGCAAGTGTTGGACGTCATCGTCGCCAATACCCGTGCGCTCGCCGTGCTGGCTGAGAGGATCGACGCGCTGCGCCGCTGAACGGGGCGGCGGCGGGCGCGGAACTTTCGCTTTTCGACCTCCCGGGAGACTTCATGGACACGACTTTCGACTCCTTCCTTTCCGCCTGGAACCTGAGCCAGAACCTGCGCACGCCCTCCTTGCACCGGCGCATCGCCCGCTGGTTCGACAAGCGCATTGCGGGCGGATGCCGGCGGATGCTGCTGATGGCCTTCCGGGGCGCGGGCAAATCGACCCTGCTCGGCCTGCTGGCGGCGTGGACGCTCCGGCGCGAGCCGGACGCGCGCATCCTCGTGCTGGCGGCGGAGACGCCGCTTGCCGCCAAAACGGTGCGGACGGTGCGCCGTGTTCTGGAGCGCCACCCGGATACGGAAGCGCTGCGGCCCGGGCTTGCCGAGGAATGGGCGGCCGACCGGCTGACGGTGGCGCGCCGCCTCGTTTCGCGGGACCCCTCGCTGCTCGCGCGCGGCATCGGCGCCAATATCACCGGCGCCCATGCCGACATGGTGATCTGCGACGATGTCGAGGTGCCCAACACATGCGGCACGCCGGCCAGGCGGGCGGACCTGTGCGCCCGGCTGTCCGAGATCGACTATGTGCTGAGTCCCGGCGGCTCGGTCATCTACAGCGGAACGCCGCACAGCTACTACTCCATTTACGCCGCCGAAGCGCGGCCCGAGACGGGCGAGGAGCACCCGTTTCTGGGGGAGTTCGAGCGCTGCATCGAGCCGCTCACGGCGGATGCATGGCCGGAGCGGTTCCCGGAGGCGGAAATCGAGGCGGTCCGCCGGCGCTCAGGCCCGGCGCGTTTCGCCAGCCAGATGCTGCTCCAGCCCGTGCAGGCGGTCGAGGGCCGGCTGCACGCGCCATGGCTGCGCCGCTATGAGGGCGAGCTCGACTACAGCGAGGCGGGCGGCGCGCCGGCGCTCCGGCTGGAGGGCCGCCTGCTGCTCTCGGCCTCGGCCTGGTGGGACCCGGCCTATGGCAGGCCGGGGCGCGGCGACGCCAATGTGCTGGCGGCCGCGTTCACCGACGAGCGGGGCCGGCGGTTGCTGCACCGCGTGGTCTATCTGGCCCACGATCCCGAAGACGCGGAAGACCCGGCGACCCAGCTTTGCCGCCAGGTGGCGGCGCTGGCCGGCGAGTTGCACCTGCCTGTCATCCATGTGGAGGCGAACGGCGTCGGGCGCTTTTTGCCGGACATCCTGCGCCGGGTGCTCGACCGGGCCGGACACGGCGCGGCGGTGGTTGCGCAGACCAGCCGGCGGCCGAAGCGGGAGCGCATCCTGGAGGCGTTCGACGCGCCGCTTGCCGCCGGCAGCGTCTTCGCCCATGCCAGCGTGTTCCGCACGCCCTTCTTGCGGGAGCTGCGCGAATGGCGGCCGGACGCTGACGGACCGGATGACGGACTGGACGCCGCCGCCGGCGCCCTGCTGTCGGAGCCGATGCGCCTGGCGCCGCGCCGGCCTGCGCCCCGCAATGAATGGCGCCGCGCCGCAAGGCCCGTCCGCGCGCGCAGCGGCTTCACCCTGTAAGCGGCGGGGCCGCCGCATTTTCGCAAGGGGCCGGCCCCGCCGCGTCTGCTTCGCCCCCAACCAGGAGAGGTTCCAAACCGATGATCCCCGCACTGCTTGCCCAGATCGGGCTGCCCTTGCTGGCCCGCCTGGCCGGCGCCGGCCTCGAGGCGCTCGGCAACCCCGTTGCGGACGCCGCCGCGGATGCGCTTCGCGAGGTGGACGGCCTGCTTCGCGACGGCGGCGTCGGGCCGGAGGCGCTGGCCGCCGCGAACCGGCGCATCGAGCTCGAGGCGCGCTCGCGCGAAGCGGAGACCGCCTGGCGCGAGGTCAACGCCACCATGCGCGCCGAAACCCGCGCCGACGACACCTATGTGCGCCGCTGGCGGCCCACCTTCGGCTATGTCGTGACGGCCGCCTGGGGGCTGCAGATGGGCGCCATCGCCTGGGCCGTGCTGGCGCGGCCGACAGAGGCGCCGGCGATCCTGGCGGCCGCAGCCTCGCTCAGCGCCATGTGGGGTGTGGCCCTGGCGGTGCTGGGTGTCGCGGTGCATGAGCGCTCGCGCGACAAGGCGCTGGCTTCCGGCCACCGCGCCGCCGGCCTCGCTGACATCGCTGCGGCCCTGCTCGGCCGCGGCAAGGGGGCATAGCGCAGAAGGCGCCCGCCGGAAAACGGGCGCCGCCGGCGTCAGGGCCAGACGCGGGGGAATTGCGCGCTGTCGAGCGGGTCGCCGTCGGCGAGCGCCGGGTTGCGGAGGTCGCGGTTCGGCCCGGGGCCGGCGAAATAGGTGCAGCCCTCGCCGCAATACCGCACGGCATAGCCTCTCCGGCGGGTATCGGCCGTCAGATTGCCGCCGGCGCCGTGGACGGTCAGCGCATGGAAGGCGAGCGCGTCGCCCGGCGCCATGTCCCAGCTCAGGATGCGGTGTCCGCCGGCCTCGATATCCGGCATCGGCTCGTAGCCCTCGCCCTGCTCATAGGCCGCTGCTCCCCTGGCGAAGGGCTCCGGCTGGAACCAGCGGTCCCAGCGGTGCGACCCGGCGACGAAGGCGAGCGCGCCGCTCTCCCGCGTGACGGGATCGAGCGGCATCCAGAACGACATCACCGGCCAGCCGCGCACGGGCCAGTAGGGCTGGTCGTTGTGCCAGCGCGTCGGCTGCGGCGTGCCGGGCTCCTTCACGAAGAGCTGGTCGTAGAAGAGGTTGAGGCGCTCTGTGTCCAGAAACCGCGCCGCCATCGCCCTGAGCGGGCCTTCACAGCAAAAGGCGCGAAAGCCCTCGTCGTTCTGCCAGATGCGCTGATTGCCGTGGAAGCGGCCGGCCTCGGGCTGGTAACCGTTGAAGAACGGCCCGGGGTCGGCAATGTCGCGCTCGACCGCTTCCGCCAGCACCTCCAGCCAGTCGGCCGGCACCACGCCTTCCATCAGCACCACGCCGTCGCGGTCGAAATCGGCGCGTTCGCGTTCCGTAGGCCGCATGGGGCTTTCTCCTTGCCTGGGCGGTCCCTGCCGCCGGATGCGCTTCACCGGTCCCGCAGCAGCCGGCGGCAGCGACCGCCTGTCCTTTCCGGAGTCCAGCCCGCCATCTGCCGCTCTGTCAACCGGAATCGCCGCTTGCTGCCGCAAGCCTGCCCGCGCCGGAACGCGCCGCCAGCCGGTCGGCGAGCCGCTCCATCGGTTCGCGCCCCGCCCTGATCTCGGCCACCCGGCGCCGCCACCGCTCCGGGATAGCCGCCAGCCCGAAGCGTGCGCCGAGCACCGCGCCGACAATGGCGCCGTTGGTGTCCGTGTCGCCGCCCGCCTCGACCGTCTGGCGAAGGCCCGTCTCGAAGTCCTCCGCGCGCCAGTAACAGATCAGCGCCGCCTGGAGGGACAGCAGTGTGAAGCCCATATCGCCGCCGTCGAGCCGAAGCGCGTCCAGAGCCGCCCGCGACGCCGCGGCCACCGCTTCGGCCACCGATGACGGGATTTCGGCGCGGTAGCCGTATTGGCGGAGCGCCGGCAGCGACGCCGCCATGCCGTCCTGCGCCAGCCGCAGCAGCGCCTCGGGCGACAGCGTTTCGCCGCGCAGCGCGGCGGCGGCGGCCAGGTTCGCAAGCGCGCAGGACCAGCCGCACCGCCGATCCCAATGCGTTGGCACGGCCGAGACCACGCTCTCGTGCACCAGCCGGTGCGGGTCGTCACGCCACCGGACCGCAAGCGGCGCGCACCGCATCAGCGCGCCGTTGCCGGCCCTGCCGCCTTCCCACGCCCGCCGCGACGCCTCGACGATCGGAATGCCGCTCGGCGGCCGCGCCGTTCCGCCGGCCCGGCTGCGGGCAAGCCGCAGGGGGGCGCTGCCGCCGTATAACGCCAGGACATCCCCGGTCAGGCCGCCCATGCCCCCGCCGTTCGTTTCGGCCCATATCCAGAAACGCCGGGCCAGATCGTCAATGTCCAGTCCGCCGGAGACTGCCGCGGCGTCGGCAATCTCGATGGCCTGCGCCAGATCGTCGTCGTCGGGATATCCGGGCTTTGCAACGATCTCCCGCACACCCTCCGGAAACTCCCTGGCGATGAGCCGCCGCGGCCAGCTCTCCACGACGATCCCGAGCAGGTTCCCCACCGCGATCCCCGCCATCAACCCCCGCGCGCGGTCCATGTCCGTCATGGCTGTTCCTTTCTCAGATCGTTCAAGGGAATCCAGCCGGCATCTGGAGCCGCGCTTCTCAAGCTCGATGCGTTGATGCACCTCGAAGTCTATGTCGAAGGGTCGGCGTTCGCTTTGCGGCATCCTTGCTTCGCCGGGGCGCGTGATTGCAATGCTCGTCACCCGTTGTGACCTTCTTGCAGCCAGCGCGTCCATGATGCAGGTCTGGTTCGGTATGGCCATAGGCTCTCTCCTTCAATAATTATCATTTCAACAATATATATGCGCGCCCTTGATATTGTCAACCCAACAATTTATATTTATTCGCATGGTTGCCGACACGCCGCCCCGATATGACCCTGGCGCCTTCCCGCCCTTTGCGGTCACCGCCGACATCGTGCTGTTCACCATCCGGGAGGATGCCCTCCAGGTGCTGTTGGTCGAGCGGGGCGGCGAGCCGTATTCGGGCGCCTGGGCCTTGCCCGGCGGTTTTGTGCGTCCTGATGAGGATCTGGAGAAAGCCGCCGCCCGGGAGCTTGCGGAGGAAACCGGCCTCGCCGAAGGCGCATGGCGTCTGGAGCAGCTTGGCGCCTATGGCGCGCCGGACCGGGATCCGCGTATGCGGGTCGTCACCGTCGCCTATTGGGCGGTCTGCGCCAGCTTGCCTGCCCCGCGCGGCGGCGGAGACGCGGCAGCGGCCAGCCTGGTGCCGGCGGCGCGCATCGAGAGCGGCGCCGTCCACCTTGCCTTCGACCATGAGCGGATTGTCAGGGATGCGCTGGAGCGGGTTCGTTCCGGCCTGGAAAACACGGCGCTCGGCGCGGGCTTCTGCCCTCCGGAGTTCACGATCCGCGAGCTCAGGCGCGTCTATGAGGCAGTGTGGAACGTTTCACTCGATCCGGGCAATTTCCAGCGCCATGTGCGCGAGAGCGGAGTCTTCGAGCAACGCACCGGGTCGGCAACGCCGGCGCGCGGTCGGCCGGCCTCGCTGTGGGCGGCGAGGGGGACGGAAGCCGGACAGCCGGCGGCGGCGGTCCGGACGCTTGCGAGGCCGGGGCGTCCGCCGCTGGCCGGCAAAGGGTGAAGCGCGGCCCCGGTCCGCCGGGCCTCACCCCTCTTTCTTGTAAGGGCCGGCGGCGGGCCGGGTGTTTTCGCTGTCCCTCTTCTCTTCCTCTCCGCCGGCGGGCGGTGTCGGCATGTAGTGGGGCGGCGGCGCTTCGCTGCGCGCGGCGCGCGCCCGGGCCTCGGCGGGCGTCTCCAGCAAGGCCGCTGCGGCCAGCGCCGCCTTGCGGTCAACCGGCGCCGGCGTCTGCCGGTCCGGAGCCGGCATCGCGTCGGCATGGTAATAGGCGATCTTCTGGCGGGCCGCATCGACCTTCTTGTCCGGCTGGATCTCGCGCTCATTGACGCCTTTCGCGGCGACCGTCACGCCGTCCACGATTTCGTGGTCGAACCACCATTTCTTTGCCGGGTTGCGCCGGCCGTTGCCCAGCCTGTCGTCCAGCCAGGTCGCCAGCGGCACCAGCGCCGGTTTGAGGAACATCGCGTTGACGCCCAGCCAGCTTGCCGTGCGCGGCAGCAGCCCGCCGTCCATATCCACCACCTTGTTCAGCGGGCAGGTCTTCATGCACCGCCCGCAGGCCGAGCCGCGCATATTGGTGAGGCGGTAGCGGGTGCAGCGCTCGACATCCGGCTTCCATATTTCATAGCCGTTGAACATCACCTTGTCGCCATGCGGAATGGCGTCGCACGGGCATTCGCGGTCGCATTTGTGGCAATGGTCGCAGAAATATTGCAGGCCGAAATCGATCGGCATATCCGTCTCGAGCGGCATGTCGGTGGTCAGCACAACCGACTTGAAGCGCGGGCCGACAAAGGGATTGAGCACCAGCTCGCCAATGCGGCTCAATTCGCCGAGCCCGGCCCAGAGCAGCAGCGGAATATGCAGCACATCGCTGTCTGCATTGGTCTGCGCGCGCGACGGGAAGCCCAGCCCGCGCAGCGTCTCCCCCATAATGCCCGCAATCTCCGCGCCCCGGAGATAGCCGCGCATGGACTGGGCCCCGGAAATCCAGTCGTCGCCGCTCGCCCCTTCCATGGTGTCGTAGCCCTGGTCGATCAGCATGACGACGGCGTAGCGGTGATACATCTCGATCGGCGCGCCGTTCTCCCGATGCGAGAACCAGGCGTAGCGCGGGATTTCGCAGATGCCGGTGAGGTCCGAGCCGAGAAAGTAGGACAGCGCCTTGACCGCCCGCGCATTCGCGGCCGGGTCGGCATACCCGTCCGCGCCGGCGGCCGTCTCGCCGTCCTGGTAGGGCACCATGGCGCTGATCACCTGGCGCTGGCTGAAGGAGAGCGGATGCTTGAAGGCGAACCGCCCGCGTTCGCGGCGCGATTTTTCGCCGAGATCTCCCTGCGCCGCCCGCGTGAAGAACGCCGCGCGCTGGGGCACGCGCGGCACTTCATCGTCGAGAATGAGGGTGGTGGGGCGGGCCACCCGGCGCACGGTTTCCATCGGATAGCGGCTCTGGTGGGACTTGCGCCGGGCGCGGCGCGCCCGCTCCCGCCCGGATACAGCGCCGTTGATGCCTTTCCGGTAGGCCCGGTTGCGGGCGTCGGCGGCGCCGGGCGCGAGCGGGCTGTCGCATTCCAGCTCGTAATTCGTGGAGATGGCTGCGAGCGCGAAACCGCCCTCGATATACGGGTTGACAATCCGGCCGCCGCTGCGCAGGCAAAGCCCGGCCAGCACGGCGAGCCGTTCCCGGTCCAGACAGTCGCCGCCGGGGTGGTGGATGCGGGCCTCGAAGCCCATCTGGCGGATATGCCCGGCGGTGCAGGCGGCAATCTCCAGCGCCCGCATCTCGGCGGTCGCGGCGGCGGCATCCCCGACCCAGGCGCGGGCGAGATTGCCCCGGTCCGGCAAGGCGGGCAGCGCGACCAGGATAACAACGGCATGGCTGTGCCCGTCCATGAGGGGCCGCCCCTTCAGCCAGGCGCTTTGCGGAATGCGGCAGATGCCGACCTGGTCCGCATCCATGAAATAGGCGCAGCCCTTGATGTCCTGCGCGCGCCGGTCGAGCCTGGCCGGCACCGGGGCCGGCTCCGCCGCCGGGCTGCCTTCCGAGAACCCGGCGAACAGGCTGCGGTAGCGCAGCACGGCCGGGCCGAGCGCGCCGCCTGCTTCCGCCGCTGCGGACGGCTCCCCCGGCGGCCGCGCGGCTTCCGCGTCAATAACGGCGCTGTCGCGCGGCAGCACCTCCATCGGATAGGTCCCCAGATGGAACGGCCGGTTCTTCGATGCGTGATGAAACAGCATGAGCCTGCCCCGCCGACATTGCCTGTCAACCAGGACTCCAGCCCGCCTCCTGCCTGCTTGTCAATAACGACACCGCTCAGCAACCCTCCGGCGGCCGAAACAGCGATTCAACATCCCGCCACAATTTGTCGAACGACGATGCCGACCGCGCCGCAGCCAGGTCGAAGGTCGCAGCAAAAGCCGCCTGGTGCAGCGTCTCCCGATAAGGCTGGCCCGGCGGCATTCTTTCGCTGAGCCAGCCTTTCGCGTCCCGGACGGCCTCGGGGTCCGGCGGCCTCGCAATACTTGCGTCGATACCCCTGTATCCGGCGAGCGAGGAAGCCGCCGCCAGGAACCAGGCCTCGAATTCCATCTTGGCCAGCACAACGCGAACAGCCCGGTCCGGGCGGATTGCCGCCGCGCGCCGCAGCATCTCTGGACCGAGTTTTGCAGGACAGTCGCTGTTTGAGTCCAGCAACAGCAATATGCAGCCATCCCCCGCCGCTCTTTTGGCGGCCAGAGCAATGGCGCGCTCCAATTCGCTCTGCTGAAGAATCCTGGTGCGCTTCACGCGGATTGGTCTGGGCACTTCCAGGGCAGAGGTCGGCGAGATTTGTTGCACGATTCGACGCAGCAATACCGGAACAGCATTTACCTCCCCATGCCCTTCCACAATGCTCACAATCCGGTTCATTGCTGCGTTCTTGGGCCGAACAGGTTCAGTTGACGCGACTTCGGATTCGACAGGTTCGGGTCCGGCTCAAGCTGGTTCATCCTGAGCAATTCACCTGCCGTATAGAGGTGCTCCTTCAGTGCCGAGCGTCCATATTCATCCAGCGGTCCGATGCGGCTCTCACCGTCTTCAAGCACAACAGCGATAATCGAGTCGGCGGAGATGTCATCATTATCGAGCAAATCCGGGCTATGGCTCGTTACAAGAATCTGCGCCCGTTCGGCGGCATCCTGAAGGCTGTCTGTGAGAACGCCGACGGCAGCAGGGTGAAGCGCAATTTCCGGCTCCTCGATGCCGACGAGCCATTGCCTCGCCTCGGGCTGGATGGAGCTCTGAAAGAGCGCCACCAGCACGCCAAGCGCGCGCAGCGTGCCGTCTGACATATTGTTGGCATAGAAGTGCCAGGGATATTGCGCGCCACGGACCCTTTGCCGAAACTCCAGCGTTTCCCTCGACCCGATCTGACGCCGATCGACACCCAGAACCCCCGGAACGACCATGCCGAGATATTGCTCGATTCGCTTCTTGAAGTCGGGAGCACGCACCGAAAGATTGTGAAGGATGCTGGCTGCGTTGCTCCCGTCTCGTTTCAGGATCGTTCCCGGGTCCGGCGGCTGCAATTCGCGGATCGCTTCCGGATTCAGATTGTAGAATCCGCTGGTGGACAGCGCGTCATATACGACGCGAAAGGCTTTCAATCCCGAAACAGTCACGAGATACAGGCGGTCGGCGGCAGCAACCGGCGGATGCGGGAAAGTGCTTTTGCGAATGCTGCCCCGCTCCACCTTGTAGTAATGCGCCTTGCCGTCGCCAAGCGGCACGACATGGCATTCTTCGGTTTGAATCTCGTATCCGCGTTGCGGCTTTGCCCCCACTGTGAAGGAGTAATGACCGCGCCACTTCGCCAGGACGAACTCGAGGCGAATTCCGAAATGGGTAGGATGGCCGCTGGAGCGGCGGCGCACTTCGCCGATACCTCCTCGGTCACGCAGCGCATGGTCCAGGGAGAAGTTGAGCGAATCCGAAACGAAGCGGAGCGCATCGAGAAAATTGCTCTTCCCGGAGCCGTTTGCGCCGACGAAAAAGCAAAGCTGCGCCGGCGAGATATCGCAGGCGCCGATACTCTTGTAGTTACGCAGCACGACCCGCGTCAGCACGCGGAGGTCAGCCATCTCGACGCTCCTCAGCCGACCTGTCCGTCAGCACAGCCGCTGGAAAGGTCCACCGGACCAAAAGGGGAGATTGGCGGGTCGGTGCGGCGGTCATCCCCGTTCCGCGCCCAGCGTCTCGACCGCATGGCGGCCGATGATGTTGCGCTGGATCTGGTTGGTGCCCTCGACGATCTGCAGCACCTTGGCGTCGCGGAAATAGCGTTCGACGGGATTGTCGGCCGAAATGCCGGCCGAGCCCCAAAGCTGCACCGCGTCCGTTGCAACCGACATGGCGGCGTCGGTAGCCAGGCATTTCGCCATCGCCGCCCAGGGCGCGAGCGCCCGCCCGGAAACGCCGGCATCGGAGAGCGCCGCCGCCCTGCGGACCATCTGGCGGGCCGACTCGGTGCGCATCGTCATGTCGGCGAGCATCCAGCGCACTCCCTGGAAGTCGGCCACCGATTGCCGGAAAGCCCTGCGGCCTCGCACGAAATCCGCAGCGAGGTCGAGCGCGCCCTGTGCGAGGCCGACGCCGCGCGCGCCGATCATCGGACGGGAACGGTTGAATGCTTCCATCACGGTCAGCCAACCCTCCCCCTCCGGCCCGATCCGGTTCTCCTCCGGCACGAGGACGCCGTCGAAAAAGAGCGGGCAGGACGGAATGCCACGCGACCCGAGTTTGCGCTCCGGCGCACCGATGGTCAAACCCGGCGCCCCCTTCTCGACCGCAAAGACCGAGATGCCCCGGTGGCGCGCGCTTGGGTCCGTCTTGGCGGCGACGACAATGAAATCGGCTTCCGGGCTGTTGGTGCACCATGCCTTGGCGCCGTCGATCCGGTAGCCGCCGTCTGTCCGCACTGCGCGCGCCGCAATACCGGCCGCATCGGAGCCCGACTGCGGTTCCGTGACGGAAATGGCGGCCTTCAGACGCCCGCTGGCGAGGCCCAGCAGCCAGCGGTCGCGCTGCTCGGGAGAACCGCCCGCCAGCACGGCAGCGAAGGGCGTCCACTGCACGAGCAGCAGATAGGCTGTGTTGTAGCAGACGCGGGCAAGCTCTTCGATTGCGAGGCAGCCGGAGAGAACGCTGTCTGCGCCGCCATAGCGCTCCGGGAACGGCAGGGCGAACAGGCCGAGGTCGCGCAGCGCCGCGAACATGTCATGCGGATATGCCGCGGTCCGGTCGATCTCCGCCGCCCGCGGCGCAACCTTGTCCCGGGCGAAGGCGCGCACCGTATCGCGGAGGAGGCGCTGTTCGTCGTCGAGCCCGAAATCCTCCGCCAGCACGCTCCCGGCTCCGCGGCCCTATTCGGCGGCGAGCAGGGGGGCGGCCCCGATCTCGACGCCGGTGTCGTGCGCCTTGAGGCGCGGCAGCACCTTTTCGGCGAACAGGCGCTGGTTCTCGCGGGCGATGTCGTAGGGCATGCCGCCATAGGAGAGCGCGGCCAGGAAGCCGCCGCAGCCCGCCCGCTCGACATTGGCGAGCACGGCATCCACCACCTCCTCCGGCGTGCCCCAGACCTGCAGGTCGGCGAGGAAGCGCACAAATGTGTCTATGCCGTGCTTGTGAATGTTCCGCGCCAGGGCGCCGTAATATTCATAGCCCGGAATGTCCGCCAGGCCCTCATTGTCAAACTCGTAATGCTTCAGCGCCGAGCGGCAATAGCCGACAATGTATTTTTCATACATTTCGCGGGCTTTCTCACGGTCTTCATGCACCGCGACGAAGCTGGCGATGATCGGCTTCGGGGCTTCCTCGCCGTCATTGTGGAGGCGGTAGAGCGCGCGGTAGTTCTCCAGCTCCTCCAGCGTCTTCTCCCAGGGCTTCTGGGCGATGATGAGGATGCCGATGCCGAGCCGGGCCATGATTTCCGCCGATTGCGGCGAGACGGATGCGGCGTAGGTGCGCCCGCGGAAGGTTTTGAACGGCGCCGGGCGGATGTCCGTGGCCGGCTGGCGGAGATGCTTGCCGGCGCTCTCCATCGTGCCGGTTTCCAGCGCCCGCATCACGGCTTCGGCATATTCGACGAAACGCTCGCGGCTTTCGCCCATATCGAGCCGGAAACCGCGAAACTCGACCCGCCCGAGGCCGCGCCCCATGCCGAAAATCGTCCGCCCCCCGGAGAGATGATCCAGCAGCGCCAGCTCTTCGGCGACCCGGACCGGCTCGTGCCAGGGCAGCACAACCACCATGGTGCCAAGCCCGACATGCGAGGTCCGCCCGGCCATATAGGTCAGGAACTGGGTGACGCTCGGGCACATCGTATAGTCGGTGAAATGGTGCTCCGCCGACCAGATGCTGTCGAAACCCATCGGCTCGGCCGCCTCGGCCAGCGCCACTTCCTGGCGCCAGACCTCGCGGTCGGTGAGTTTCCCGTCGGGATTCTGGAAGAAACAGCTCAGGCCGACATGCATGAAAGGACGCGCTCCCCGGGCGGTGCTGGCGGATGTGGATACCGGCCGCCAGCTTCGCCGCCGCCGCCCGGCCGGTCAAGACCCGCGGGCCGTGCGGTCCGCCTTTCGCAATTCCGCAATGGCGGGTCTGGAAAATCCATGCCCGGTGTGCCAGATATTGGGCTGTGTTTGACTGGGGAGCGGGTTATGGACCGGCAGGAAACCATCGAGAATCAGGTTGCGGCGGATGCGGCGGTGAATCCATCGGTCTATGTGCCGTCCCTCCAACTGACGGAAGGGCAGCCGCCGCCCATAGCGGCGAATGGCGGCCTCTCCTACATGTCGTTCGACCGGGACGGGGATGCCGGGACGGCGGCGGCGCTCGAGGCGGCGTTCAAGGAGATCGCCGAAGGGCATGGGCAGGCGTTTATCGACCGGATGGAGAACGCGCCGCCCGGCCCTGTCGAGACCAAATGGGGCCCCGGTTTCCGCAGATATGACGAATGTCTGGCCTATATTCGCGAGAACGGCATCGAGGCCCCCGAGGGCGGGCTCGCCTTGCCGCTGCGCTACACTGTGTACGAGCGGCCCTCCTATTCCATCGTGCCGTCCAATGCGATCTGGCGGGATCCGGCGCGCGCGGACGAGGCGAAGATGCTGCGCGACGCCGAGCGCGGCAATGACCAGCGCAATCTCTACTTCCCGCATGTGATGCGCGACGCGCGCCGCATCGGGGACTATTATCCGGGTCTTTCCGCCAACAGCCCCGAATGTATGGACAAGCTCGGCGTTTCCCTGGCGCATCTCGAGTCCGAATGCACGAATTTCTACGACTCGGCGGAGGTAGAGCGCGTGTTCTACCCGGAGATCGAGAAACTTCTGCTGGAGTTCTTCCCGGATGCAACGGATGCGCTGGTTTACAATCACGATGTCTTCGACAAGGACTATCAGGGCGACCGGACCGAAGACCAGGACGCGAAGAACCCTGGCGTGAACGCCAGATACGCCAACCTTGTGCATAACGACCTGAACGACAATAGCGGGCGTATGCGCTGCCGCGAATTGTTGACGAAAAACCTGCGCAATTTCGGGCGCGAGCAGCACTATACGGAGGCGGAGGCCGACGCGAAGATGTCGCGGCGGTTCATGTCGATCAACCTCGCCAAGCCGATGGAGACTGTTCGCCAATTTCCCTTCGTGCTCTGCGCCTGGCCGTCCTTCGCCGACCAGCCCTACATCACCAATTACCGCATTTATGACGACCGCGTGGGCGAGACCACCCGCTTTACCCACCGCCCCGACCATGAGTGGTACTGGTTCCCCCGGCAGAAGCCGACCGAGGTGTCGATGCTCAAATGCTACGACTCGATCACCGACGGCTCCGTTTCGCGCTGGTCCTTCCACACGGCCTGCATCGACCCGACAACCCCCATCGACGCGCCGTGCCGCAAGAACGTCGTCGTCCGCTCCTACGTCTTCTTCTAGAACAGAATCCGATCATGCTGCGGTGTGTTCGGCGGCATTGAGGCAGGTTTCGCATCGTTGCAGCGAAGAGGAGGACGATGTGGCCGATGGCGCGGAAACCAGACGTTCTGCTGCTGATCTATACGCAGGGGTAACGGAATTCGCTCTGCGCGGGAAGCTGGACGGTTCGCCGATGCACCGCGGCCTGTGGGGGCCGGATACAAGGACGGATGAGGAATCCGCGGAACGCGCCTGCCGCACGCTTGTGCAGGGGTGCAAGCTCGGCCCCGGACAGCATGTTCTGGATGCCGGCTGCGGCCTGGGCGGGACGGCAATCCCTCTGGCGAGGATATACGGTGTGCGGGTGACCGGATTGACCAATTGCGCGCCGCATATCGCGCCGGCTGCGCAATCCGCAAAAGCGCATGGCGTCGGCCATCTGGTTGAATTCCGCTATGGGGATTTCATGCACTTGCCGTTCCCCGACGCCAGTTTCGATGTCGCCGTGAACCATGAGGCTTTCAGCTATGCGGACGACAAACTTGCTTATCTTCAGGGAATTTACCGGGTGCTGAAGCCTGGAGGGCGTTGGCAGGCGCTTGATCTTGCGCGGTCAAGCGATGCGCCGCTATCGGAAGAACAGGATGCGCTTGCCGCCGGCATAGTGCAAAACTGGTGCCTGTCGCCCGTTCTTTCGTGGCGTACTGTCGTCGCTGTCATGAATGAAGCGGGTTTTGTGCGGGTTGAGGAGCAGGATCTTACTGCCGAGGCGATGCCGTCAACGGAGAGGATTCGCCAGGCTTTCCTGTTGTATTCACTCATGAACCCGAACTTGAATGAGATGAATCCGCCCATGCGCGAATTCATGGATGCGTCTGTCTGGTTCGCTGAAGCATTGTCGCAAGGTATATTCACCTACCACTTTTTTTCAGGAACACGGCCGCTGCATTAATTGGCGGTAAAAACCGCGCGGCGCCGCATCGCCGCCCGGGCAGATCGCCCGCTCCGGCCCGCGTTATGCCTGCATGGAGCTTGCCTGCCGCCATCTCATCCGGCCGTGGTGACTGAACAGGCGGACGCGTGTCCGTTTGCAATGAAGGCCCGTGCCGGCGGGTTTTTCGAAAGGCGCCTCCGTGCCGCGCCGCTTCTATCGCCGCCCTTGTGGTCACCCCAGCCGGAGAGCGCCCGTCCTCTTGTCACCCCGGATGGAGCGTGTGCCCTGTCTTGTCCACCCTCTGCCGTTTCGGCCCCGCGGAAGGATCGGAGGCTGGGCCCCGGCTCAAGGCCGGGGCGACAACAGGGCGTCGGGGCGACAACAGGGGAGTCCGGGGCGATAACAGGGCGTCCGGGGCGGCGCCGGGGAGTTCGGGGCGGCTGCCGGGGCGTTCGGAGCGGGGGGCTGGGCCTCTCAAGCTCCTGGCTGACTCTGCCAGAGGAACGCGAATGCCAAGCTGAGGCACGACCAGGCAGGACAGGTGCTTGACAGAGAAGTTCTCCATCCGGAAGAGTGCACAGGTGCGTGTGAACGAGACGAAGCCCGGGCAAAACTGGACGGCGGAAGACGCGGCTTCCGCATTCGGCGCCATGCTCGATGTGCTGTCGCGCAGTATCTCCCCGGCGCTGATCGACGATGTGGGCTGGCAGCGCGTGCGCAGCGTGGCCGAGGGATTGCCGGTCGATCCCGGGATTGGCTTCGGTTTCGAGCTCAGGCTCGGCGAAGCCGCGGCCAGGTCGGATTTCTATGCCGCAATCCCGCGGCGGAGCATCCTCGCCGATCACTATATCCGGCGCGGCAGGGAGGCGGTATCCGGTTCGGCGGCGGCTGCATTCGCCAACAGCCTTGCCGCTGTCGATACGGATGCGCCATGGGCCGGGCTGATTGCCATCGAATATGACGCCGCATCCGCCGCGCCTGATGCTCCGCCCGGTTTGTTTGTGCGGATACCGCCCGATTTGGCGGCGACCGGGGCCGTCGAAACGCCCACCGCGAAAACCGTGGCGGAATGGCTTGCCGGCGCCGTTGGCTGGCAGCTGACCGACCAGGAATGCCGGTCACTCAGCCTGGCCTTTGACGGCATGGAGGCCGCCGGCGCCCTGGTCGATTGCCTCGGGGTGATGCCGGGCCGGCCGGGCCGGCTGTTCAAGGTCAATAGCCGCGCGTTGGATCCCGCGCGCGTGCCGTCGGTTCTGGAGAGGCTCGGATGGCGGGGGCCGACCGGAGAGGTCGCCGAGCTCCTGTCCACATTCGACGGATTGTTCCGCGCCCTGAGGCTCGCGGTCGGCGTGAGCGGCGAAGGTGTTTTGCCGCGCGTCGGGCTCGAACTGTTCCAGACCGAACCGGGAGAGGTCGGCCGCCCCGGCATTGGCAAATGGAAACCATTCGTCGCCCGGCTCTGTGAACACGGGCTGTGCCTGCCGGAGAAGATGGAAGGGCTGTCGGCCTGGCCGGAAACAGAGTTCGTCTTTTACGAGCGGGGCACGGTCGGCATATTGACGAGCATCACCCATTTCAAACTTTCCTTCGAGGCACGGCAGGGAGGCGGCGCGGTCGAGGCCAAGGCCTATCCGGGCAATGGTTATCTCTCCTTCGACATGATTCATTCACACTTCGCCTCGCGCTGATGCGGCGGCGCCGGGGCGCCTCACCGGCTAGGACAGGGCGACAAGCCCGCAGGCGATATAGCCCTTTACCCCTGTGACGCGGCCGCCGCAGGCGGAAAGGGACAGTTTGATATGGTGAATTCCGCAATGAAATTCCGAGAGTCCGGTGCGCGCGTAAATCCGCTCGCTGCGCGCTGCACGGCCGAATGCCGCGGTCTTTTCAGCCAGGCCCCCATGTTGGCGCGCGATCGTGTCGAGCGCCGGCTTCCAGCCGCCGATACGCCCGGGCCGGGATAATTCGAGGCCGAGACCGGGCGAAACGCGCCCGTCCGCAATATCAAGGGCGAGGACGTGATTATCCAATCCACAAGCGCGATATGCAGACAGGGTCCGGTCCACCGCCGCTATGTCTCCGGTCCAGCCGATTCGCGACAGGAATGCGGCACTGCCGCCGCCCAGGCCGCGGACAAGAAGCCGGACGGCCCGCTTTTCCCTGTCCGGGAACGCGCCGGCCCAATGCAGCGCGGCGCCTGCCGGCAGGGCCGCGAGAATGCGGGCAGCCCCGCTCCGCTCCGACGGCTCTTCATCCCAGCCTGCAGCCCGGGCAACCGCCGCTGTCAACAGGCCGGGGTCGACATGCCCATCAGCGCTGTAGAGAAAGAAGCCCGGCGCCGGAACACCGGTTATTCCGGCAATGTCGTATTCCAGCGCCATGAGGTCGATGGCGGCCGCAAACGGCGAGTCCGACTGCTGCCACTCAGACAGGAAGCGGGCGAGCGTCGCCGGGCTGCCGGACGCGCCGCCACGGACAAGAGCATCGGCAAGGCCTGTCTTCGGGAAAAGGGTTACGAGTAAATCGGCCGACGCCTCGGGATCATCCAGACTGCACTCGAACCCGAACATCGCGTCTGCGGCTGAAGGCGGCAAAAGCGCGGCTCGGGCTGCCAATCCTTGCCAGCCGCGATCATCGATCAGCGCCTCGGGCAGCACGGCGCGGGCAAAGTGAAGAATATCGGCGAAACTGGCCGCATCCGCAGCCTGGGGTGATTTGCTCCATCCAACGGGGCGGGGGGGGCGAGGATAGGCTGTCATCCCGGCGTCAGGTCGTGTCCCACTTTGCAATGACGGCAGGTGCTGGCGGGTTTTTCGGAGTGCGCCATGCGTTACGCCCCTCCATCCTCCGCCGTCTCGGCCTTGCGGGAGGGTCGAAAACCGGGCGCCGAATCAGGTCCGGGCCGACACCGGGGCGTTCGAGGAAAACGAGCAGACCTCTTGAGCCCCCGGCCAAGCCTGCCAGAAAAACGCGGGCTTCAAGCTGAGATATGACCCGGCGCCAAGGAGCCGGGACGCACACGGGTCACGCCATTATTCCGTATTGCCTGGGCAGCAGCACTCACGGCGAGGCGCCGTGAGTGCCGATCCTGTCCGGAAGCGCAAACGGCGTTTGCACTGCCGGAACGCAGTCAATAATATGCGCCTCCACTGACGGTCGCCAGCTCGGCCTCTGTGAGCCTCTTCGAGCGCGGCAGCACCAGATGAGCGCTCGTCGCGTCCTCCTCATGGACGTAGAGATTCAGGTGCTCCGGCATGACGATGCCATAGTCGTCCCGCAATATCGCCTTCGGGTCCGCCAGCAGGCGCGCCCGGAAGTCCTCGTCACCCTCCGCCTGCTCGACGAGTTGAGCGCGGATCTCAGATGCCGTCATTGCTCCACGGCTGGTCTCAACCGATCTGGCCATTTCTTTTTCCTCTTTGCAAACGGGGACAGGAAAGTAAACTATACGCCTGTCGGCAGCGATCGCAAGGGTGCGCGCAAAGAATATTTGCTGCTGTCCTTATGCCGCCTGCCGGGCGACTGCCGCCGCCTCCGGCGGTGTCCTGCTGTTTCCGGCCACCAGCTGCGCGGCCAAACCTAGTCACAGGGAAACGCATGTCGGGACAGGGTGCAACACGGTTCGAAGAGTTAATCGCTGATTATGCGGGAGATGCGCGCCGCTCCCAGCTTGCCAATTATTTCGCTGACCCATACCGATTCTTCGCGTGGGCCAGGGCCGAAGCGCCGGTCTTGTACATACCGGAGATGGACTGGTGGACGGTTGCCCGGTACCGCGATATCCGCGCGGTCTTTCAGAATTTCGAAGTCTTCTCCTCCGCCAATGTCCGCCAACCCGTGACGCCGCTTTGTCCGAAGGCCAAGGCGCTTTATGAATCGTCCGGCATGCGCCTGGAGCCCGCACTGACAGACGAAGAGCCGCAGACCCACCGCCGCCGCCGGCGCATTTTCAGCGAGGGGTTTTCCGCGCGTCAGATCGGGCGATACGAGCCGTTGATTCGCATGATGGTGTCGCGCGAGATTGACGGTTTCATCGATGACGGGCGCGCGGATCTCCTCTCGCAGCTCTTCTCGCCGGTGGCAAGCAGGGTGATTTTCCATATGCTCGGCGGCGCCGATGAAGACTTCGACATAGCCAATTGGCCCGCCGGAATGCCCCGCGCCGACCTGCTGCTAAACTCGACGGAAGTCGCACAGCTTTCCATGATAGAGGTGATGACCCGGCTCTGGTTCTTTGGCGGAAAGCTGGTGGAGAATGCGATAAAGGCGCCTGGCGACAATTATTTGGGCGATGTGATCCGGGCGCGCGGTGCGGACCCTTCCCTGTTCACCGACAATTATCTGCAAAATCTGGTGCTCGTGCTGCAGAACGCCGGAACGCAGAATATAGGCCTCACGCTGGCCAACGGCATCTGGGCGATGCTTCGGGACGAGGCGCCCTGGCATCGGATTTGCGCAGACCCCGGGCTGATTCCCAATGCGGTCGAGGAGATTCTGCGCTTCGGCGTCTCCCAAATTGCGTTTCCGCGGCTTGCGACCCGCGACACCGAGATCGGCGGGCGCCAACTCCCTGCCGGGTCCAGGATCCTGCTGCTTCTTGCATCCGGCAACCGGGACGATTCTGTGTTCCCGGACGGCGAGACGCTGGACATCGACCGCAGGAACGCCAGGGAGCATCTTTCGTTCGGGCATGGCGCGCATTTCTGCCTCGGAGCGTCGCTGGCCCGGCTCGAGATGACGATTCTTCTGGAGGAGTTGACCCGGCGCCTGCCCCGAATGCGTCTTGCGCGCCCCGGCGCCCCGGATATCCTCCGGCTGTTTTCGTTGAGGGGGATGAGAACGCTGGTCGTCGAATGGGGTTGATCGGACGCGGCGCCCCGGATCAGCTCCGGGGCAGGCGCGTTTCAGGAACTGTCGGCCGCTGTCAGGATCGGTAGCGCCTGCTCATAGGCGGCGGCCGCCAGCACCTCGATCTCGTCCGGTCGGCGGCTGCCGAGCGGGTGCTCGACCATCACGAACGGATAATCCGGAATGCCCATCATCCGGGCGATGTTGCGCGCCGTCACCTCGAAAGGCTCGGTGCAAATGACGATGGCGCGTTTCCCGAGCTGCTCGAAGCTGATGCCGTCATGCAAACTGCACGTCGAACAGGAGCCTCAATCGCCGAGCCCGGTAATCAGGAAATCCACCTTCTGCGCCGCCGCCTTCAGCACCGCCTCCGGGGCCGGCGCGCTGGCATTGGCCTTGGAGTAGATCGGCAGCACCGTGCAGCCGTGCCGCGCCTCGAAGACGGAGGCGGTGCTGCGAAGCATGGAGACGGCGTTGAGCTTGCCGTTCTCCAGAAGGCCGATGGTGCGGCCCTCCAGCCCGGCGAGCGCCGCCGCCCGCCGGTTGTTCCGTTCCGGCCCCGGAACGGTGGGATCGTAGAGTTGCATGCCCTTCCTCCTGGGTGGGTTCGTGCCCTGTTTCACTCGCAGTCGATGCACAGGCCGACGGGTTTCGACTGCATGATGGAGCCGCGGCCCCGGCTCCAGGACGGGATGAAGCTGGAATGGCCTCCGGCATCGCCGCCGCCCATGACGATCAGGATATCGTCCGGGCCGGCGCCGCGGTGAAACTTTCCGGCTTCGACCAGCGGGTGTGCGCCGCCCTCCCGGTGTTGCTTTTCATATTCGCTGTCCCGGTATTTGCCGACGGCCTTCATGCCCTCGACGCTGCGGCAGGCATGGGCGAAGAGATATTCCTGCGCGTGCCGCCGCGTCCAGCCCGCCCCGGCGACGATGCGCATATGCTCCGGCGCGAGCACCACGACGGACTGGCCGAGCGAGATGCAGCCGTAATTCGCCATGGCGTCGGCAACCGCGCCCAATATGTGCTCCGGCGTGTTCCCGCCATGATTCTCGACATTGCAGAAGCCGCCGCCGGCGAACACCGTGACGCTGCTTGCGCCCTCCGGGTAGTCCAGCTCCCGGCAGAGCAGCGGCCAGGGGTTGCCCCGGCTGCGCTCCGCAATGCAGAAGCTGTATTTGCCGGGATGGCCCTGGGTCGATTTGTCGGAGACGCCGGGGACCATGCGGAAGACATTCAGCAGGATCAGCCGGACGGCGCGGCCGATGGTGGCATTGGCGCGGTTGCCGGGGCCGAACAGGTTGACATCGGCATTCATCCCGATGTCATCGACAACGGGGCCGCTGACAATCAGCAGCGGCGCGGAACCGCCGGTGGAAGCGGTGGAGCCGTGGAAGTTGAACCCCGGCTCGTTCATGGCCTCGAATGCCGCCACGAGGACCGGGAAATATTCCGGCTTGCAGCCGGCCATGACGGCGTTCACCGCGGCCGCGTGGAGGGTGCATGCATAGCCGGTGGCCGGGTGGACGGCGATCGGCGTCTCCGGGGGGCGGCCTTCATAGGCCAGCATCTGCTCGACCCGCTCGACGCTTGGCGGCACGACCGGAAGGCCGTCGGTCCAGCCCTGGTCATAGCAATAGTCGATGGCGGCGAGCAGGTCGTCTCCGACCTCGTGAAGGCGCTCGGGGTCGCGCGGCATGGACCGGCTCCGCTGTTGTTCGGTTGTTTGCCTATAATGCACGGGGAAAAGCGTTTACAACAGAACCGCCGGGCGGCGTTCCGGGCGTGTTTGGGGGGCTGTAACGGTGCCGACAATCGACAAGCTGGAAATAGACCTGTTCCGCCTGCCGCTGCCGGTGGCGATGGAGGCGTCTGCCGCCGGGGTGATGACCGCGTTCGACATGGTGACGGCGCGGATTACCGACAGCGACGGCGCGAGCGGCGTCGGCTACACCGTGATGCATGAGGGGCAGGGCGGCCCCATTGCAGCGATGTGCGACGGCTCCTTCCGGCCAAGCGTCATGGGCCGCGACCCGGACCTGATCGAAAGCATCTGGCGGGACATCTACAAGCGCCACCACTATGCCGGGCGGGGCGGGGCGACCGGCTTCGCGATGGCCGCGGTCGATGTCGCGCTCTGGGACCTGAAGGGCAACCGCCTCGGAATGCCGCTCTGGCGCCTGCTTGGCGGCGCCAACCCGTCCGTGCGGGCCTATGCCGGCAATATCGACCTCAACTTTCCGGTCGAAAAGCTGCTCGACGGCGGCATGGCCAGCGTCGAGGCCGGGTTCCGTTCGGTCAAGATGCGGCTTGGCCGACCGACGCTGCGCGAGGACATCGCCCGCGTCGAGGCGATGCGCGCCCATCTGCCGGACGACATCGAGATGATGGCGGACGCCAACGAGGCCTGGCGGGTGGAGCAGGCGATGCGCGCCATGACGCTGCTGCAGCCTTTCGACCTGGTATGGCTCGAGGAGCCTATCGCGCCCGACAACACGGCCGGATATGCGCATCTGCGCTCGCTCGGCAAGGTGCCGCTGGCTGCCGGGGAGAACCATCACACGCTCGCGGAGTTCGCGGCGCTGATCGGCGCCGGGGGCGTCGATTTTCCGGAACCCGACCTGACCACATGCGGCGGCGTCACGCCCTTCATGAAGGTTGCGCATCTGGCGGAGGCGCACGGCCTGCCGGTGATGAGCCACGGCGCGCATGACCTGCATATCCACCTCCTCGCCGCGGCCCCGAATGCGGCCTATCTGGAATGGCACGCATTCGGCCTCGACCAGTTCATGGAAGACCCGCTCACCGTTGCGGAGGGCTATGCGCGGGCGCCGGACCGCCCCGGCCACGGCATTGCGCTGGATTGGGAGCGCCTGGCCGCGCACCGCCCGGCCTGAGAGACAGCCAACGGTCGGCGGCGCGCTGCCGGTTCACACAAATGTTCGCCCGCTTCCACGCCCTTCCCGCCACCGCCCAGGGCATGGCCCTGATGGTGTTCACCACGCTCTGCTTTACGACCATGCAGACGCTGGTCCGGTTGATGGGCGAGGTTCTGCCGCCCCTGGAAGTCGCGTTCTTCCGCAATCTGTTCGGCCTTCTGGCGTTGACGCCGATCTTTCTGCGCCACGGCATCGCCCCGCTGCGAACGGCCAGGCTGCATCTGCACGCGGTCCGGGGCGTCGTGCAGGCGGCGGGGATGCTGGCCTTCTTTACCGGGGTCACGATGATCCCGCTTGCCGAAGTCACCGCGCTGTCCTTTTCGGCGCCGCTGTTCGGCAGCTTGCTGGCGGTGCTTCTGCTGGGCGAGGTCATCCGCGCGCGGCGTATCACGGCGCTGGTTGCGGGCTTTGCCGGCGTGCTGCTGGTGCTGCGGCCGGGATTCGAGGAGATGAGCACCGGCGCCATGCTGATCGTCGGCTCCTCGCTCGCCTGGGGCATGGCGATCACCATCATCAAGGCGATGGCCAGGACGGAATCGAGCGTGACGCAGACCGTCTATATGGGCCTGTTTCTGACCCCGATCACATTCGTTCCGGCGCTTTTCGTCTGGGAGTGGCCGGAGCCGGAACATTATCTCTGGCTGGCGGCCATAGGCATGGTCGGCTCCGTCGGCCATATCGCGTTCGCCCAGGCTGTCAAGCTGGCTGATTCGACGGCCGTGCTGCCGCTCGACTTCCTGCGCCTGATCTGGGCAAGCGCGGTCGGGTTCTTCCTGTTCGCCGAGATTCCCGACGCCCGGTCCTGGCTGGGCGGCGCCGTCATTTTCGCCGCCGCCACCTATATCGCCTACCGCGAAAGCCGACTGGCGCGGTCGAAATAGTCTCCCGGGCCCGCCGCCGTTGCGCCGACCGGCTGCAGACGAGAGACCAAATGTGAAACGGAGACATTACTAGGCTGTTCCAAAACTTGAACAACGCACCGAACCATCATAGAATAACGCAGATTTTGGCATTTCGGAGCACTTCCGATGACAAGCGCAACCCTGCGTGCCGAGCGGCCGGAGCTGCTGCCGTCGCGTTTGCGCCACGGCCTTCGCCGGTTGGGGCTGAGGGCATTTGGCAGCGTGCAGCTCGCGGTCGGGCTGGCGCTGGCGCTGGCGCTCATCACCCATGACGCCTCCGACCCCTCGGCCAATATCGCCGCCGGAGAAACGACTTCCAATGTGCTCGGCGGCGCCGGCGCCTGGATTTCGGACTGGTTGCTGCGCGGCTTCGGCCTGGCGGCCGCGGCCGCGGCGCTCGCCCCGGTCGCATGGGGTTTCCGCGCGCTCAAGCTGAAACGAACGCACCATACCGTCCTGCGCCTGGGGATGCTTGTGTTCGTCCTGCCGTGTCTGGCCCTGGCGCTGACCGCGTTCATCGATATTGGCGGGTGGCCGCGGCATGAAGGGCCGGGCGGCGCGGTCGGGACCGTGCTGCACAATCAGGCTGTCCTGTTGTTCGGCAATGCGGCTTGGATCGCCTATGCCGCCAGTGTCGGTATGGGCGCCCTGCTGGCGGCGTGGTCGTTCGGTTTCGATCTGGAAGACTGGGGCTGGATCGGCGCGGGCATCCTGGCGGCGGGCCGGGGGTTCTTCCGGGTTGTGCGCCTGCTCCCGCTGCCGGGAAAAAAGCCGCCCGGCATTGCCCGGCGGACGGAAAGCCCCCGCCGTGTGCGGCGACGGACCGCGCCGGCGCTTCGCGTCCCCGGCGGCAGGGACCGGGGAGAAGAAGCGGCTCCGGCCGAGCCGGCCGAGGTGGACGAGGTTCCGCCGGTGCCGCCGCCGCCCGTTCAGAACCGCAGGCGCGGTCCGGCAGTGCGGCAGCGCCGCCTGCCGCTCGATGACGGCTATATTCCGCCGCCGGTGGAGCTGCTGCAATTGCCGCCGCGCGCTGTCGAACGCGGCGTGCCGGATGATGCGAATCTGGAGCAGAATGCGGCCCTGCTCATGTCGGTGCTGCAGGATTTCGGCATTGGCGGCGAAGTCGTCGCGACGCGGCCCGGCCCGGTGGTGACCCTGTATGAATTCGAACCGCAAGCGGGGATCAAATCGTCGCGCATCATCGGGCTGGCGGATGACATCGCGCGCTACATGTCGGCAGTTTCGGTTCGCGTCGCGCTTGTGCCCGGCCGCTCGGTCATCGGCATCGAGATGCCGAATCAGTCCAGGCAGATGGTCTTCATGCGCGAACTGGTGGAGACCGACGCCTATGAGGTATCGCGGGCCGATCTGCCCCTGATCCTCGGCAAGGATATCGGCGGCGCCCCGAAGGTCGCCGAACTGGAGCGGATGCCGCATCTGCTGATCGCCGGCACAACGGGTTCGGGAAAGTCGGTCGCGATCAACACCATGATCCTGTCGCTGCTCTACCGGCTGCCGCCGGAGCGCTGCCGGCTGATTATGGTCGATCCGAAAATGCTGGAGCTGTCGGTTTACGAAGGAATCCCCCATCTGCTGACGCCGGTCGTCACCGACCCGAAAAAGGCGGTCGTGGCGCTCAAATGGACCGTGCGCGAGATGGAGAACCGATACAGGGCGATGTCCGCGCTGGGCGTCCGCAATATCGGCGGATACAACACGCGCATCGCCGAGGCGCTGAAGCAGGGCGAGACGCTGACCCGCCGGGTGCAAACCGGCTACGACCCGGAGACCGGGGCGCCGGAGTTCGAGGATCAGCCGCTGGACATGCAGCCGCTGCCCTTCATCGTCGTGATAATCGACGAGCTTGCAGACCTGATGCTGGTTGCCCGGAACGATATCGAGACCGCGATCCAGCGTCTGGCGCAAATGGCGCGGGCCGCCGGCATCCACCTGCTGATGGCGACCCAGCGCCCGTCCGTCGATGTCATCACCGGCACGATCAAGGCGAATTTCCCGACCCGGATCAGCTTTCAGGTGACGTCCAAGATCGACAGCCGCACCATTTTGGGCGAGGGTGGCGCGGAGCAATTGCTTGGCCAGGGCGACATGTTGTTCATGGCCGGAGGCGGGCGCATCGCCAGGGTCCACGGCCCGTTCGTCTCGGACGAGGAGGTCGAGGAGATCGTGGCCCATCTCAAGGCCCAGGGAGCGCCCGACTATCTCGACGAGATCACCGAAGACGAGGGCGTCGCCGACGGAATACCGGGCTTCGAGAAGACAGCGGACGGCGAGGGGGACGGCCTCTATGATCGCGCGGTCGCCTTTGTCGCCCGAGAGCGCAAGGTGTCGGTCAGTCTGATCCAACGTCATCTGCGCATCGGCTACAACCGCGCAGCCCGTATCGTGGAAGAGATGGAGGCGCAGGGTGTCGTCAGCGGGCCCAACCATAGCAACAAGCGCGAAGTATTGGTGGGCGGCCATGATGATTGACGCACGGCGGCTCCGCGCGGCAGCCGCCGCAATGCTGTCGGCTGCCCTCATATTTGCTGCACCGGCCGCAAGGGCGGAGCTCGATGATCGGGACCGCGCCGACATTGCCCGCGTCGAAGCCTATCTCAACCGTTTGGCCACGCTGGAAGCGCGCTTCGTGCAGCTCGATTCGGCGGGTGAGGCGGCCACCGGAAAGCTGCAGGTCAGGCGTCCCGGCAGGCTGCGCATCGACTATGATCCGCCGACGCCGGTGCTGCTCGTGTCGCCCGGGCGGGAGTTGATCCACTATGACCGCGATCTCAGGACGGCGACCCGCCTGGACTGGGCGGAGACGCCCGCCTGGTTTCTGCTGGCGGACAAGGTGTCGCTGGTGCAGGACAGTCCATACCGGATCGTCGAGGTCCAGCGTGCGCCGGAGTCGCTCGTCGTCACGGCCGTGAGCGCTGAAGCGCCGGAAGACGGCCATGTCGCCGTCGCATTCTCGGACCGGCTCGGCTCGCTCGGGCTTGCGGGGTGGGTTGCGGTCGATGCCCTGGGCCAGCCGACGCGGATTACGCTCTTCGATGTGTCGCTGAACATGCCGATCGACGATTCCGCCTTTGTTTTCGACGAACCCCTCTCCGCCTTCGAGAGGCAGGAGCCATAGGCCGCGGCCCGGTGACGATACGCCTTCTCGTCTGCCGCACCTGCCCCCGCTATGAGCCGGCGCCGGCGCCCGGCTCGCCGACGCGGGGGGCTGCGCTCGGCCGCGCGCTCAAGGCCGATCCGCATATGCCCGCCGGAGTGGAAGTGCGCGCGGTCAACTGCCTTGCGGGCTGCCGCAATCCCTGCAACGCAGCCATCGATGCGCCCGGCGCCGGGCGGCTGCGATTCTCGCGGCTCGACGCTGCCGACGCCGGCGCCCTGCTGGAGGCGGCGGCGGCTTGCGCGCGGGGCGCAGACGCCGCGCCGGATCATTCGGACTTGCCGGAAAGCCTGCGCAACCGCATTACCGCCCGCTCGCCCGCGCGGCTCGGGAGCCAAACAGGCCGCCCGCCCCGTTGAATCCGGCGGCCGCCGGGGGAATAATCGCGGCAGCAACCGCGAGAGAGGCGCCGAGGCCCGATGCAAACATTAACGCCCGAACAACGCCGGAACTGGAATATCGACGGTTATCTGCTCGTCGAGGGAGCCCTGTCGGCAGACCAGGCCGCCGTCTTTTCCGACAAGATAGACGAGATCCGCAAGCGGCCCGGCTATGAACCGCTGTCGGGTATGCTGCCGCGCGGGCATTACGGCTGGGTCGAGCAATGCGCCGACCAGAATCCGGAAGCCTTCATGGACCGCCGGGACCTGCTGTCCTACGACCAGTCCTTCATCGAACTCATCGACCATGCGCCGGTGTTCGACCTGATTGTCGATATCATGGGGCCGAATCTCGCCTTCAGCATGTCCCAGGCGATCGTGCGGGCCTCCGGCGACGGCTTCGAGGGCTTCACCCACACCGACGGCGGCGAGGGCCAGCGCGAGGTGCGGGTGACCGAGACCAGCCGCCCGATCGCCGTCAAGGCGCTCTATCTGCTTACCGATGTGGAAGGCCGCGATGCGGGCAATTTCACCGTTTTCCCCGGCAGCCACATGCGCCCCTTCCCCTGGGACCGCCAGCCGGCGCTCTCGCCGCAATCGCCGGGCGCGGTGCATCTCGAGGGCAAGGCCGGCGATTGCTTCATCTTCTCCCACGCGCTCTGGCACGGGCCGGCGCCGAACCGGTCCGGCCGGGCGCGCAAGACGCTGCTCTACAACTATTCGCAGATGTTCATGCGCGCTTACGATTATCACGGCTCGCACAGCCTCGCCCAGCGCGCCACCCCGCGCCAGCGCCGCCTGATGGGCGATCTCGGCTACGACTTCCGCCCCGGCTCCTATTTCTATGTGCCGGACGACCAGACGGAGGTCATCATGGGCCGCAGCGCCGCCGGGTAGCGCGGCGCACCGAATTCCGGGCGCCGTTTCAGGCCGGCGCCCGGCGCCCGCGCCTCCAGCGGCGCGGCGGCGTCAGCCTTCGAAGGCGACGAATGTGCGCAGCTCGATGCTCTCCCGCGGCGGCGCGGCCGGGTCCTGGTCCGGCAGCATGAAGGCGCCGTGCGGCGTATAACGCGCGCGGCCGTCATCCAGGCTGTCCCAGCCCTTGATGAGCAGCACCTCGTCGCGCGCCATACGCGGCGCCCAATACCAGCGATGCGCCGGCGACCAGGCAAGCTGGTAGATTTCGCCGACCCGGTCGGGAAACACCTGGTCGGTCGCCAGAAGGTCTGCTTTCGGAATGCTGCCGGCATCCGCCAGCGCCAGCGGCGAGCGCAGGACGGGCCCCTCGATCGGCCGCCAGACATTGATCTGGACAATCCGCCCGCCGCTGCCGAGAACCCGGTCCACGGTTTCATCGCCCAGCACATCGCGGGCGCGTTTGGGGCCCGAGTCGTCGGTATAGTCCACATGCACCCGGCTTGCCGGAAGCCGCCGCCCGTCCGGGTTCGCAGCGCCCGCGCCTGCGTCCGAGCGCCGTGTGCGGTCGAAGACGACTGCCGTGTCGGCGCCGAGCAGACGCTTCAGCAGGTCTGCGGTTTCCGCGTCATAGATGGCGGCGATGGCTTCATCATCGTTGAGATCGTCCACCGCGGTTTCATGGCGGTGCAACTCGAACCCCGTGCTGTCCAGGGAGAGCCGGTCCTGCTCCATGCGCATGTCGTGGATCGACACCGGCCGGTCCTCGGTCCGGAAATGGACCCTGGGCGCGCCGCCCGTGATCGCCGAGCTCTCGAACCAGGGCTTGGTGTCCTGGCGCATGGTGAAGGTGAGGTCGGCGGTAATCGAGTTCAGCACAGGGGCGTCCGGCATGACGGAACGAAGCTCCTTTACGTCTCCCGCCCGAAGGGCGACATTCTGCCGGAAGAGGTGGGACGAAACCGGACGAGGGTCAAGAGCGCCGGTTCGCAGAGAGAGGGAGCTTCATGCGGCTTAACGGCAAGACGGTTTTGGTAACGGCGGCGGGGCAAGGCATCGGCCGCGCGATTGTGCTGGCGGCGGCGGCGGAAGGCGCGCGGGTCGTCGCCACCGACATTGCCCCGGAGAAGCTGGCGGATCTGGCGGCGGCCGGAATCGAGACGCATGCTCTCGATGTGACCGACGGCGCGGCGGTGACGGCCTTCGCCGAACGACTCGGACGGGTGGACGCGCTCTGCAATGTGGCCGGCTTCGTTCATCACGGCACCATACTGGAGGCGAGTGAAGCCGAGCTCGACTTCGCCTTTGATCTCAATGTGAAATCGATGTTCCGCACCATCCGGGCCTTCCTGCCCGGCATGGCGGCGGCCGGCGGCGGCTCGATCGTGAACATGGCGTCGGTGGCCTCGAACCTGAAGGGCGTGCCCTTCCGCGCGGTCTATTCCACCACCAAGGCGGCGGTCATCGGGTTGACGCGCGCGGTCGCGGCGGATGTGATCTCAACCGGCGTGCGCTGCAACGCCATCGCGCCGGGCACGGTGCAGTCGCCTTCCCTGGACGAGCGCATCGCCGCTTTCGACGACCCGGTGCAGGCGCGCAAGGATTTCATCGCCCGCCAGCCGCTCGGCCGCCTCGGCACACCGGAGGAAATCGCCGCGCTCGCAGTTCACTTGGCCGCCGATGAAAGCGCCTACACCACCGGCGCCGTCTTCATCGCCGACGGCGGCATTACGCTTTAGGGCGGCAGCGCGCCCCGGGGGCGGGGAGAGGGCCTGTCCGGGATGTCATGGCATGAGCCCGGCGCCTGGGCGTCCGGGCGCTACGCATGTTGTTTTGCCTCGAACGCTGCGACTTCGCTCATAAAGGGCGCCGCGACATCGGCATTGATCTTGCAATCGAGAAAGACCGGGCCATCGGGCGCCGCCAGCACGGGGACAAGCGCGTTCAGGTCGTCGGGCGTGCGCACTGTGTGGGCGTCGTAACCGAATGCCTCGGCCACGGGCGCGAAATCCACATCGGGAAAGACCGACTTGGCGACCGGGAGCTGGCGCAGTCTCAGATGATGCAGTTCCGCCCCGTAGGCGCAGTCGTTCATCAGGACGATCACCAGCGGCAGGTCCTCGCGCACGACAGTCTCCAGTTCGCCCATGGTCATCAGGAAGCCGCCGTCGCCCACCACGAACACCGTCGGAATCTGCGGGCGCGCCCGGGCGAAGCCGAGCGCCGCGCCGAATCCCAGTCCGATAGAGGCGAAATCATTGGTCATCTTGAAATGCCCGGGGTCCGGAACGGACAGATAGGGCACGACGCCGAGGAAATTCCCTGCGTCGTAAACGACATTCCGGGTTTCCGGCAGCATCCGGTCGAGCATTGCAGCGAGCGAACGCGGATCGATCGTGCGCGCCGTATTGGCCGGCTGGAAATCCTCTGCAATGGAGAAGCCGTCGAGGACGGCCATGTTCCCGGCGCTGTGCTGCGGCTTGTCGGCGGCGGCCTTCTCCGCTGTGGCCTCGAGAAGCTGTTCGACGGCCAGCTTGGCGTCTCCCGCCACGGCGATGTCGGCTGTGGTCCAGCGGCCGATGCTGGCCCGCGAGGCGTCGATGTGAATCAGCGGCGCATCCGGCAAGGATTCGCCGAAGCTCATGGTGAGGATGTTCAGGCCTGCGCCGACCGCCAGCACGCAATCGGCCCCGGCCGCCATGCGCCGCGCCGCGGAATGGGAAAATGAGCCGATGATGCCGAGGTTCAGGGGATGGCCCCGGAACATGTCCTTGCCTCTGGCGGTCGTGGACAGCATCGCGCCGGTCTTTTCGGCCAGCCGGACCAGCGCCTCGCGCGCACCCGATTTCCAGGCGCCGTGGCCCGCCAGAATGAGCGGCCTCTTCGACCGGTCCAGCAGGGAGGCGGCCGCCGCGACGGCATGCGCGCGCGCCGGCAGCGCCGGACGCGCAGGAACCGGCGCGGCGTCCAGCGCCTCCGGAACCGCCTCGTCCGGACCGACCGTGATCTCCGCATGTTGCACATCGACGGGCAGGAGCAGGGCAACGGCCTGTCCGGTCCGTGCAAGGGCAGCCGCATCCGCCAGCGCGGCGCGGGCCGTCGAGGCGCCGGTCGGGGCAAACACGCGCACTCCGGCTGCTTTCAGGACGCCGGCGCCGTCCAGCGCCTTGTAGTCGGGGCCCAGAGCATTCGCCGGCCCTGCCGGCAGCGCCGCCTCGCCGTAGAGAATCAGGACGGGATTGCCGGTTCGCGCGGCGAAGGACGCGGCCTGCAGCCCGTTGGCGAGCGCAGGCCCCCGTCCGACACAGGCCACGCCGAGACGCCCCGTCGCGGCCGCATAGCCGTCTGCCATGCCGATGGCGACATTCTCGTGCCGGGCGCCGATCAGGCCGATCCCCATTGCATCCAGGGTCACGGCGAAAGCCGCCGTATCGTCGCTCATCAGCCCGAAGACCGAGTCGACGCCCATCGCCTTGATATCCTCGGCCAATGCCTGATAGACGGGAACGGTGCGCATATCGGCCGCGCCAGTTTCGAAGTTCCGCGTCTTCATCCCGTCATCCTCCAATGCGACCCGCGCCCGCTATAGCTCGCCGTCCGCTTTCATCATGTCCAATGCGCCGGCGAAGGCTTCGATGGTGGCGTCTATCTCGGCCTCGCCGTGGGTGGCGGAGATGGTGCCGCCGGGCCAGCCGGTGACATCGACGCCGTGCACATTCAGCGCCAGGCGGAGCTTCTGCGCGGCGCCCGGCGCATTGCCCCTGAGCTCGTCATAGCTGCAGGCGAACGGGTCGAAACTGTCCGGCGACACATCGGTGCGGCCGGCGGGATTGGTGAACAGATGGAAGATCGAGAAATTCCCGTAGGCCGCCCAGGGGACGCCGGCGGCGCGGATGGCGTCATTGAGGCCGGCGCGCAGCCGCACCCCCATTGCATTGGCGTGCGCGCAGGCATCCGTCGCCTCGATCTTCGAGAGCGCCGCAAGGCCGGCGGCGGCGGCGACAGGATTGGCGTTATAGGTGCCCTGATGGCCGATCTTCTCGATATTCCGCTCGCGGGAGACATCGAAATCGAGCCGCTCGAAGAAATCGGCGCGGCCCGCGACTGCCCCGCCCGGCAGGCCGCCGGCAACGATCTTGGCGAAGGCGGTGAGGTCCGGCCGGATGCCGTAATGACCCTGCGCGCCGCCGGGCGACACGCGAAACCCGGTCACAACCTCGTCGAAGATCAGCGCCGTGCCGGCTTCCGACGTCGCTTCGCGCAGCCCTTCCAGGAAGGCCGCCGACGCCGGCACCATGCCCGTGCTGGCGCCTGTCGGCTCCAATATGGCGCCGGCGATCTCGCCGCCCGCCAGCGCCGCCCGCGCGCCCTCCAGGTCTTCGGGATCGACCAGAACCGTGCTCTCGGCAATGCCGGGCACCAGGCCTACCGCCGCCGAGCCGTCGAAATGCGAGGTCTGGCCGGACGCCATATGGTCGTGCCAGCCGTGGAAATGGGTGCGGACGCGCAGGATCTTGCGGCGCCCCGTGGCGGCCCGGGCAAGACGCAGCGACAGCAGCGTCGCCTCGGTGCCGGAGGAGGTGAAGCGCACCTTCTCCGCCGAGGGCACCATGGCCTGTATCTTCTGCGCCCAGCGCAGTTCGCCCGCATGACTCGCGCCGAAATGCGTGCCGCGGGCAAGGGCCTCGGCAATGGCCGCGGCAACATCGGGGTCGTTGTGGCCCAGCAGCAGCGCCCCGTGGCCGCCGAAATAGTCGATATATTCATTGCCATCGACATCCCATTTACGCGGTCCGGCGGCGCGCTCGACATACATGCCGTAGGGCTCCAGCCGCCGGCTGTCATGTGTGATGCCGGAGGGGAATGTGCGGCGGGCTTCCTCGAACAGCCGGGCGCTGTTCGGGGTCCGGTCGCGATAGGCGGCGAGGATGCCGGAATTGCTGAGCGGGGCGTCGGGCATATCGGTCATACTCCGTCGAGCTTGTAGAAGCGCTGCGCCGTGCCGGCGAACAGGTCGGCTTTCTCCGTGTCCGAAGCGCCGGCGGCGAGCTTCTTGAAGGCGTTCCACATCACGGCATAGCTGCACGACGCCTTGTCAACCGGAAAGTTGCTTTCAAACATGCAGCGCGCCGGGCCGAAGGCCTCGATGCAGGTCTCGATATAGGGCTTCCAGGCGGCCGCAAGCCGGTCCGAACTCGGCGCGCGGTCCTGCTTGTGAAAGTCGAAGCCGTAAATCTTCATGCCAAGGCCGCCGAGCTTGACATGCACGTTTTCACATTTGGCGACCGCCTGGATATCCTCCCGCCAGCCGGGGAATATCTCGTCGCGGCGTCCGGCATAGGGGCCGATGCCGAGCGGCCCGCCCACATGGTTCAGCACAATCCGCGTATCCGGAAACGCCGCGGCCAGACCGGCTGCATCCCGGAGCTGCGAATGGTAGAGCCACGCCTCGAAGGACAGGTCGAGGGCGCCGAGCCTGGCGAAGCCCTCGCGGAACCCGCCATCCGCGAACAGGCCGGGCGGCGGGTCGGTATGGCTGTTGCGCACATCCGGGCTGGGGTCGTATCCGGCGGCGTGGCGGATGCCGCGAAAGCGGCCGTTGCCGGCGGCGATCTCGGCGCGCAGCACATCCTCGACCGCGGCGCCGAGCGTCAGGTCCGCAAAGCCGACAATGCCGGCGCAGGCCCGCATGTCGCCGTAACGCCCGGACGCGCTCATGGCGGACGCGCCGTTGACGAACTCGACCTCCCCCACCGGAGCCTCCGCCGCCGGCCCGTCGGCCCGATACATCGAGGCGCATTCGACGAACACGGTCGCACGGACATTGTGGCCGCTGCCGGTGTCTTCCAGAAGCTCATGCAGCAGATAGCGGTGGAAGGGAAAGTCCCAGAGATGGTGATGCGGATCGACGATCGGCAGGTCCGGCTCCAGGATCTCTTCCTGCGTCGTGGCGAGCCAGTCATCGTCAATGGCGGTCATGCGCGTTTCGACGGCGTTTGCAGTCATTCCAGTCCGATCTCCTCCCTGTCCGCCGGCTCCAGCGCCGCATACAGCTTCGTCAGCCGGTCATGGCATTTGGCCTGATAGCGGAAATGCGGCTGCCGGAAACGACACCCGGCCAGCACGATATCGACATCGCCCGCAGCATTGGCCTTGAGAAACGGCCAATAAATCTCGCGCGCCATCTCCAGCAGCGCAGCGACCGCCGGGCCCGGCTCGCCCCATTCGCCCTCGACGCCGGAGAGATCGTCCGCGCGCCGCACCCAGGCGTCGGTGCGCGGCGCACGGGCGCGCATCACGGCCATCGGCGTCGGGTCGATGCCCAGGGTCTTCAACTGCCCGAACAGGCCGAGATCGGCGACCGACGGGCGCGTGCCGAACAGGAAGCGCCCATTGGCGGCGGTGGTTTCCAGCGCATCGAGAACGCGCAGATAGCTCGCCTCCAGAAGCGGCGCCGCATCCGGCGTGCAGCCGACAAGGCCCATGCGCCCGACCTGCCGCTCCCGGAAGGCCGGAACGGCGGCGGCAAGCGCCTCGGCGTCGAGGCCGCCCCGTGCGTCGTCCATCACCCAGAGGGCCGCAAAGGCGGCGTCTTCCGGCGCCCCGAAACGGTAGTGGTAGAGGCATTTGGTGAGCCATTCGTCGGCCATGTCCTCGATCAGCCAGGCGAGGAAACGGTCGCGCGGACGCGCCGGCAACAGGGAGCGGTCCGCGCCGTGCCGGCGCTCCAGTTCCTCCAGCAGAGGGGTGCTGTCAGTCCTGAGTTCCCCGTCGGGGAATTCGAGCACCGGCATCAGCTGCGGGCGCAGATGGGCCAGAGGCTCATACATCTGCACAAAACGGCAAACCCAGCGATAGGGGAGCCGGCGGTAGCGCAGCGCCGCCCGGAGCTTGACGGTATAGGGAGACGCCTCCACGCCGTAGAGGACATAGGGGCGCGTCACGCTCCCTGCCTCTCCCTCGCGCCGGATCAATGGGACAGGATCTGGCTCAGGAACAGCTTGGTGCGGTCCGATTTCGGGTTGTGGAAGAACTCTTCCGGCTCGTTCTGCTCCACGATCTGGCCTTCATCCATGAAAATGATGCGGTGGGCGACCTGGCGCGCAAAGCCCATTTCGTGGGACACGACCAGCATGGTCATGCCGCTTTCGGCCAGATCGACCATGACATCCAGGACCTCCTTGATCATTTCCGGGTCGAGCGCCGAGGTCGGTTCGTCGAACAGCATGATGCGCGGCTGCATACACAGGGAGCGCGCAATGGCGACGCGCTGCTGCTGGCCGCCGGAAAGCTGGCCCGGATATTTCAACGCCTGGTCGCCGATCTTCACCCGCTCCAGGAAATAGCGCGCCCGGTCTTCAGCCTCCTTTCGCGGCTCCCTGCGGACCCAGATCGGCGCGAGCGTGCAATTCTCCATGACCGAAAGATGGGGAAAGAGGTTGAAGTGCTGGAAACACATACCGACCTCGGACCGGATGCGGTCGATATTCTTGAGGTCGGAGGAAAGCTGGGTTTGCTCGACCACGATACTGCCCTTCTGGTGGGTTTCGAGCGCATTGATGCAGCGGATGAGTGTGGACTTTCCCGAACCGGAAGGCCCGCAAATGACGATCCGTTCGCCGCGATAGACGGTCAGGTTGATGTCTCGGAGGACATGGAAATCCCCGTACCACTTGTTCATGCCGTCGATCTGGATCGCGATTTCGGCAGACGCCGTTTGCCCCGTCTGGCCGTTCCGGCGCTCGATTGTGGAAGCGGTCATGAGTCCAGCCTTTCCCTACCGGTGTCCGACTTCGAGATTGCGCTCCAGATACATGGAGTAACGCGACATCGCGAAACAGAAGATGAAGAAGAACAGGGCGATGAAGCCATACAGTTCCCAGACGATGCCGTTCCAGTTCTGGTCGGCGCGGATGGGCTGCAGCAGCCCCACCGGATCGAGCAGTCCGATCACGATCACCAGGGTCGTGTCCTTGAACAATCCGATGAAGGTGTTGACGATTCCCGGAATGGATATCTTGAGCGCCTGCGGCAGGATAATCAGCCGCATCGACTTCCAGTAGTCGAGGCCCATGGAGTCGGCGGCTTCATATTGGCCTCTCGGAAGGGCCGCAAGGCCGCCGCGGATGACCTCGGCCATATAGGCCGACGCGAAGGCGGTGACCATGATGACCACGCGCAGGATCAGGTCGAATTCCGTCCCCGGCGGCAGGAAATAGGCGAGCAGGAGCCAGGCGACGAAAAGCAGCGTGATCAGCGGCACGCCGCGAATGAACTCGATAAAGCCGACGCAGCACGCCTTGATAAGGATGAGGTTGGACCGCCGCCCGAGGGCGAGCAGGATGCCGATCGGCAGGGAGCCGGCGATGCCGGCGACGCCGATGATCGTGGACAGCAGGAAGCCGCCGAGCTTTGCCGACTCGACCGGCTCCAGACCGATCGCAACAACAGCGCTCAGGGCTTCGTCGAAGACCGTTACGCCGAACAGCCACCAGAGCACGGCCGCCAGCACGCCGGCGCTGACTGCGGCCAGAAAGGCCAGGCCCTCATCCATTCTGCCCCGCGCCAGAGGCGGCAGGAAACGAATGCAGGCCCACCCGGCCGCCGGCCCGACCAGCACGCCGACCGGCCCCCAGAGCGACCCGCCCCAGATCAGCCAATAGGCGACGAGCGGATAGACCGCGCTGAAGGCAAGCAATTTGCGCGGCGCGGAGCTGAACAGCGCCGGCCAGACCGCCACGAACAGCAGCACAAAGGCCACGACCGGGCGCCACCGCAGCTCCTCCGGGTAAAACCCGAAGACAAACTGCATGAAGCGCTCATTGATGACGGCGAGACAGGCCCCGTCGCCGAGCTGGCGGCATTCCTGCAGCGAGGAGGCGTTCCAGACGGAGTCGAGGAAGAGCCAGGGAACGATCGAGACCAGAACATAAGCGACGAACGCCAGCGAAAGCAGGGTCGCGACAGTATTGAAAACGCCGGAAAACAGGTTTTCCCGGAGCCAGCCGATTGCGCCGCCGGTGCGCGCCGGCGGCGGGGACGGCGGGATCTGCTGCTCGGCAACGAAGGCGACAGGCGGTCTGTCGGTCATCTCATCGCTCCTTCAGCCGCACGCGCCTGTTATAGGCGTTCATGACACTCGAGATCGTCAGCGACGCCGCGAGATAGAAGGCCATCAGGAGCAGGATGCATTCCATCTCGCGGCCCGTCTGATTGAGCGTGATGCCGCCCAGCGTCCCGGTGACATCCATGTAGCCGACGGCAATGGCGAGCGACGAGTTCTTGGTCAGGTTCAGATACTGGCTGATCAGCGGGGGCACGATGACGCGGAGCGCCTGCGGCAGCACCACGAGGCTCATGGTCCGGCCGGGCCGGATACCCAGGGCGTAGGCCGCCTCCGTCTGGCCCTTGCTGATCGCCAGAATGCCGGCGCGCACGATCTCGGCGATGAACGCGCCCGTATAGACCGACAAGGCGAGCCACAACCCGATCAGGCTGTCCCGCATATAGATCCCGCCCTTGAAGTTGAAGCCCTTGAGTGCGGGCAGTTCGAGCGAGATCGGCATGCCCATGACGAAGAAGGCGAGCAGGACCGGCACGGCGAGGATAGCGAGCCGGATCCAGAACACCGGCAGGATCTGCCCGGTCGCCGCCTGCCGCGCCCTTGCCCAGCGGCCGAAATACCAGGCGGCGGCGGCCGCCACGGCCAGCACCGCCACCACGACGGCGGAACCGGCCTCGAAGATCGGCGCCGGAATGTAGAAGCCCCGATTGGTGAAGAACACGGTGTCGAACAGCAGCCCGGTCATCGCGTCCTCGCCCCGGAAGGACCTTATGCCCGGCAGGACCTCATTGACCACAGCGACCGTCAGCAGGATCCAGATCAGGACCGGGATATTGCGGAACGCTTCGATATAGACCGTCATCAGCCGCGCGATGATCCAGTTCCGGGAAAGCCGGAGCACGCCGGCGAGGATGCCGATCACGGTGGCGGTGATGCAGCCCAGCAGGGCGACCAGAATCGTGTTCAGAATCCCGACCAGGGCGGCGCGTCCATGCGTGGACGTCGAGTCGTAGTCGAGGAGATGCTGGTTGATGTCGTATGCCGAGGTCTCGAAAAGGAAGCCGAAGCGGATGTCCTTTCCCAGCGCCTGAAGATTCTGGACCGCGTTGTCGATCGCCCATGCGAATGCCAGCATGATGGCGATCAGCGCGAAGATCTGAATCGTGTAGGAACGGTATCTGGTGTCGTAAAGGAGCTGGCTGACGCGAAACGGCTCTGCGGGCGGCTGTTCTGTTCGGGACATGCGTCACAGTTCCCCGTCGAACGCGGCCGGCAAGCCGGCCGGAAGAGAAAAGGGCGCCTCCTGGCGGAAGCGCCCTTCGATATGCAGTGCTTAACGGAACGGCGGAGCGTAGAGGATGCCGCCCTTGCTGTAGAGCTGGTTCAACCCCCGGCCCAGGCCGATCGGCGTGTTCTCGCCGATATACTTCTCGAAGATCTCGCCATAGTTGCCGGCGGTCTTGATGGCGTTGACGGCCCAATCCGCGGAGAGGCCCAGCATCTCGCCGTAATTGCCTTCGGCTCCCAGCAGACGCTTGACTTCCGGATCATTGCTCTCGGCCATCATACTGTCCACATTCGCCGCCGTGAGGCCTTTTTCCTCGGCGATGATGAGCGCATTCAGAACCCAGCGGGCGATGTCACCCCAGGCGTCGTCGCCATGGCGGACCAGCGGGCCGAGCGGCTCCTTCGAGATAATCTCCGGCAGGACCATGTGGTCGTCCGGGTTCTCGAAAGTCCCGCGGGTGGCGGCCAGGCCGGAGGCGTCCGTCGTGTAAACGTCGCACGCATTCGAGAGGTATTTCTGCTGAGCTTCGGCGTTGGTTTCGATCGGCACCGGCTCGTAGCTCATATTGTTGGCGCGGAAATAATCCGCGAGGTTCAGCTCGGTCGTGGTGCCGGTCTGAATGCAGACGGTCGCGCCGTCGAGTTCCGTCGCCGAGGTGACGCCCAGATCCTTGCGCACCATGAAACCCTGGCCGTCATAGTAGTTGACGCCAAGGAAGGTGAATTTCAGATCGACGTCCCGGCTGAGCGTCCAGGTGGTGCTCCGATACAGAATGTCGATTTCGCCGGAGGCCAGCGCCGTGAAACGGGTCTTGCCGGTCGTCGGCGTGAACTTGATTGCGTTCGGGTCGCCGAACACGGCTGCCGCGGTTGCACGGCAGAAGGCGACGTCAAACCCGTCCCAATTGCCGTCGGCGTCCGTAAACGCGAACCCGGCCAGGCCGGTGGAAACACCGCACTGGATGAAGCCCTTGGCCTTGACATCATCCAGCATCGCGCCGTGCGCCGTGGCGGAAACCGCCACGGCCGCTGCAGCAGCGACCAGTGTCGTCTTGATTCTCATCGGTTTCGTTCTCCTGTTCGAGTGTTTCGCGCAACCGCGCAGGGTTCTACCGCGCCCCCCTCTCCTAGGCCAGGTTGAACTGCCGAACACGGAATGCGCCAGCATCTTACCTGCCGCCGCACCGAACGGCAACAACTGGCCGCGCCCGGTCGTGTCTCCGTTTGACATTCGCGTTCCTCTGGCAGATTGAGCCAGGGGCTTGAGAGGCCCGGCCCCCGCTCCGAACGCCCCGGCGCCGCTCCGGCCCCCCTACTGTCGCCCCGGCCCTGAGCCGGGGCCCAGCCTCCGATCCTTCCGCAGGGCCGAAACGGCGGAGGATGGACCCCGGCGCGCCGCTCTGCTCCGGCCGGGGTGACGAAAGGGAGGCGATATAAGCGGCGCAGCAAGGCGTCGGCGTCCGTTCCGCCAATGGCGGTCAGCGCGCGTAGCGCTGCTCGATGTGACGCAGGAAGGCGCCGGTGTCGAGCGGGCGGCCTGTGGCCTGTTGCAGAAGGGCGTCCGAAGACGGGTCGAAGGCGCCCCTGGCATGCACATTCTCCCGGAGCCAGCCGACAAGCGGCCCGAAATTACCTTGAGCCAGGCCGCGGTCGAGGTCGGGCAATGCCGTGCGCATGGCCTCGGCCAGCTGCGCGGCCATGAGCGCGCCCAGCGTATAGGTCGGGAAATAGCCGAAAGCCCCGATTGCCCAGTGAATATCCTGCATACACCCTTCCCGCGGCCCCGGCGGGCGAATGCCGACCAGCGCCGCCATGGCGCTATCGAAGGCGTCCGGCAGGTCGGCCGGGTCGAGCGTCCCGGCAATCAGCGCGCTCTCGCAGCGATGGCGGACGGCGACATGCAGCGGATAAACCGCTTCGTCCGCCTCGACGCGGATCAGGCCCGGCTCCACATGGGTCAACACGGCGTAGAGCCGGTCCGGGTTCCACGCGCCGTCCCCGCCGAACTCCTCCTGCAGCAGCCGGGCGTAGCAAGCGGCGAAGGCGCGGGAGCGGCAGGCCAGCATCTCGATGGAGAGCGACTGGCTTTCATGGGCGGTCATGCCCCGGTCCGCGCCGACCGGCTGCCGGCGCCAGTCCGCGGGCAGGCCGCGCACATACAGCCCGTGCCCGCTTTCATGCAGCACGGCCATCAACGCCTCTCCCGGCGGCCCCGAATAGCGTGTTGTGATCCGCACATCGTCCGGTTCGCCGGTCGTGAACGGATGCGCCGATTCGTCGAGGCGCACATGGTCCTCTTCGAGGCCCAGCATGGCCATCAGCCGCCGGGCGAGCCGTTCCAGCCCGTCCCGCGGGCCGGTCGGCCCCGCAGGCTTCGGCCCGCCCCGCACCGAGTCGATGACGCCGGGCAGGAATGCCTCCAATTCGGCGAACATGGCGGCGACATCCGCATTGCGCCGGCCCGGATCGTAGTCGTTCAACAGCGCGTCATAGGGTGAGAGGCCGAGCGTCTCGCCCTTGATCGCCGCTTCCTCGCGGACATGCGCCACGACCTGGCGGAGGGCCGGCAGAAAGGCGGCGAAATCGCCTTCAAGCCTCGCCTGCTGCCATACCGCCTGCGCCCTGGAGACAGCGCGCGCCTTCGCTTCCACCAAATCGGCCGGAACGGCGGCGGCGGACCCGTGAAGGCGCCGCATTTCGCGAAGATTGGCGGCTTGCCACGGATCGTCCGCCGAAGCGGCGGCCAACGCGTCGGCGCATTCCGGAGCCACCAGCAACTCATGCGCCATACCGCCCAGCGTGGCCAACTGGCTGCCGCGCGCCGCTTCGCCGCCCGGCGGCCCGTAGGTCAATGCGAACCATTCCACCGTCGCGCCGGCGGCGTTGAGGTCTGCTATACGCGCGAAACGGCGCTCCAGATCGCGATATGCCTCAGTCATCCCTGTCACCTTCCGTCCATCGGCTCCCGAAACGGGGGCTGTCAGTCATGCCATTGCCGGATGAATTGTTATAGACCCGGAACCGCGGCCGGCCCATGCTCGGCAGCCGCGCTCTGACAGGGAGGAAACACGCCGATGCCGAGGATTGCCGCCGGGAAGCTGGAAGACACCATTCGCCGCCTGCTCGCGGCCTGCGGCACGCCCGCCGACGAGGCGGAGGTCGTCGCCCGCCATGTCGTGGACGCCAATCTCTGCGGCCATGACAGCCACGGCGCAATCCAGATCCCGACCTATATCGAGCGGATCGAGAAGGGGCACATCATCCCCGGCGCGCCGTTCGAGATTGTCCGGGAAAGCCCGACGACCACGGTGGTGGACGGCCATTGGGGCTTCGGCTACGCGGTCGCCGAACGCGCGCTCAAGCTCACCATGGAAAAGGCGGAAACGCAGAATGTCGCCGCCTGCACGATCTTCCGCCAGAGCCATGTCGGGCGTCTCGGGGCCTATCCGGCCATAGCGGCGAAAGCCGGTTTCATCGCCATGATGACGGCCGATTCCGGGCGGTCTCCCAAGATGGTGGCGCCGTTCGGCGGCGCCGAGCCGCGGCTCGGCACCAATCCGATCGCCATGGCGGTGCCTTCGGCGCGCAACGAACCGGTGCTGATCGACATGGCGACCTCTTCCGTCGCCGCCGGCAAGATCAAGCTCGCCCAGGCCCGCGGCAAGGCGATCCCGGAAGGCTGGATCGTGCGCTCGGACGGCCAGGCTTCGACCGATCCCAATGATTTCGGCAATGGCGCAGTGCTGCTGCCGCTCGGCGGCAGCGAGGGCCACAAGGGCTACGGCCTCTCGGCGATGGTTGAAATCCTGTCGGGCCTGCTCACCGGGCTCGGTTTCGGCATCGAGCCGACAGGCCGGCATAATGACGGCTGTTTCCTGGCGCTGTTCAAGGCCGCCGCATTCCGCGACCCGGACGCGTTCGGGCGCGAGGTGGACGCGTTCGTGGACTACCTGAAGGACACGCGCGCGGCCGCCGGGTTCGAGGAAGTGCTGGCTCCGGGAGAGATCGAACGGCGCACTGCGGAAGCGCGCCGGGCGGACGGTATCGACATCGAGGACGCCACCTGGGGCAAGTTCAGGGCGCTCGGCGCAAAATACGGCGTCGCGGTGGACTGACGCCGGGCTGTTCCGACCCGCCCGGCTATTCCCACTCGATGGTGCCGGGCGGCTTGGAGGTCACGTCGTAAACGACGCGGTTGATGCCCGGAACCTCGTTGACGATCCGGGCCGCGGCCCGGCCGAGAAAAGCCGCATCGAACGGGTAGAAATCCGCCGTCATGCCGTCGACGGATGTCACGGCGCGGAGCGCACAGACCTGCTCATAGGTGCGGTCGTCGCCCATGACACCCACAGTGCGCACGGGCAGCAACACGGCAAAGGCCTGCCAGATCGCGTCATACAGGCCTGCATGACGGATCTCCTCCAGGAAAATCGCATCCGCCCGGCGCAGCGTGTTCAGCTTTCCGGCGTCCACGGCGCCCGGCATTCGTATGGCCAGCCCCGGCCCCGGAAAGGGATGGCGGCCGATGAGGCGGTCCGGCAGACCGAGCTCCCGCCCAAGCGCCCGGACTTCGTCCTTGAACAGCATCCGCAGCGGCTCGACCAGCCGCATGTTCATGCGCTCGGGCAGGCCGCCGACATTGTGGTGCGACTTGATCGTCACGGAGGGGCCGCCGTCAAAGGCCACCGACTCGATGACATCCGGGTAGAGCGTCCCCTGGGCGAGGAAGTCCGCCCCGCCAAACCGCGCGGCCTCCGCCTCGAACGCCTCGACAAAAGCGGCGCCGATGATCTTGCGCTTGCGTTCCGGGTCTTCGACTCCGGCCAGCCGCTCGAGGAACAGCCGGCCGGCGTCCACATGCGCGAGCGGAATGTTGAAATGGCTGCGGAACAGGCCCGCCACCTCATCCGCCTCGCCGGCGCGCATCAGGCCCGTATCCACGAAAATGCAGGTGAGCCGGTCGCCGACCGCCTCATGCAGCAGCAGCGCGGCGACCGTGCTGTCCACGCCGCCGGAAAGCCCGCAGACGACCCGCCCGCCGCCGGTTTCGCTGCGTATCCGGGCAACGGCCGTCTCCCGGAATGCCGCCATTGACCAATGCCCCGCCGCGCCGGCGATGCGGCGCACGAAATTGCGAATCAGCCCGGCGCCGTCCGGCGTGTGCACGACCTCCGGATGGAACTGCACGCCGTAGAATCTGCGGCTCTCGTCGGCGATGGCGGCGTAGGGCGCGCCCTCGCTGCGCGCGACGGCCTCGAAGCCTTCGGGCAGGCTCTCGACCCGGTCGCCGTGGCTCATCCAGACCGGATAGCGGCCGCCCGGCTCCCACAAGCCCTCGAACAGCGCACATGGCGACACGGCCTCGACCGTCGCGCGGCCGAATTCCCGGCGCTCGGCCGGCAGAACTTGCGCGCCCATCTGCGCCGCCATGAGCTGTTGGCCGTAACAAATGCCGAGCACGGGCACGCCGGCCGCGAACAGCGCCGGGTGCGCCGCCGGGGCCGATGATGACAGGACGGAGGCCGGCCCGCCGGAAAGCACCACCGCAACCGGCGCGAATTCCGCAAGGAAGGCTGCATCCACCTTGTTGCAGGGGTGGACCTCGGAATAGACGCCGGCCTCCCGAACCCGGCGGGCGATGAGTTGCGTGACCTGACTGCCGAAATCGACAATCAGGACCCGCTCGGTCACCGCCAGTCCTCCATCCGCGTGGAAATCGTGCGGGCCAGCAGTTTGATCTCGTTGCGCAGATCCTGCGCCAGCTCGCTGCGGCCCGCCTGCGCGTCGTCGCGCATCTGGGCGAGCGTCAGTTCGATATTGGCGAGATGCCGGCGCGCGGCGTCGTCCCCGTTCCCCCGCTGGCTGCTTTCGATCAGCCGGCGCAACAAGGCCTGGGTCTCGATCTGCTCATCGACGAAGCGCGCATTGGCGGCATGTCCGCTGCGGAGCTGGTCGGCGAGACCGCCCAGGGATTCCGACAGCATCTCCAGATTGCGGTTCACCGAATGACGGTCCTCCTCGGCCCGGCCGACAATGCGCCGCAGATCCTCGAGGTTCTCGGCGGTCGTCTCCAGCAGCGCCTGGATATAGGCCGGGACGGACTGGTCGCCGTCGGCGAGGCCGGCGCCGCTGCTGCCGAGGCGGGTAAGCGAGGACAGCCATTCCTCCAATTCATTCAGGAAACGGCTCGACGCCTGGGACGCCTGAAGATCCAGGAACCCCAGCACCAGCGCGCCGGAAAGGCCGAACAGCGAGGAACTGAACGCCGTGCCCATGCCCGCGAGCGGAGCGTCGAGGCCCGATTTCAGTTCCTCGAAGACGCCGGTGAGATTGCCGGCGGCAATCTGCATGCCGCCGATGACATCGCCAATGGCGGAGACCGTCTGGATCAGGCCCCAGAAGGTGCCGATCAGCCCGAGAAAGATCAGCAGCCCGGCCAGATAGCGCGCCGTTTCGCCGGCTTCCTCCACGCGCGAGGCGACCCCGTCCAGAATCGAGCGCATCGAGACGGCGGAAAACCGGACCGGCGTCTCGGCGGAAAAGGCCGTCGCAAGGGTCGCCAGCAGCCGCGGCCTCGCGGGCGCCGGGGCGCTTTGCGACGGGCTGCGGAGCGAGTCGATCCAGGCGATCTCGCGAAACAGGCGCAGGACCTGCCGGAAATTATAGGCAATGCCGATCGCCAGCACGCCCAGTATCAGCCCGTTCAGCGCCGGATTGGCCATGAAGGCGTCCGCTACCGGGCGGAACAGCGCCGCCGCGGCGACGGCGACCACCGCCACGAATGCCGCCATGCGAAGGAGATACTGGTTCGGTCGCGTCATCGTTCCCGGTCGATCCACGCCGCGCCGCCAGCGGTTTCAGGCGAAGCGCTCATCTGCGTTTGACCAGAAATACATCGACGCGGTCCAGCGGCTCGCCGTCGAGGCCGATGGCGCGCGCCAGAATGCGCGCGCCCGGAACGCCTGCCTCGATCAACATTCCGCGCACCTCCATCGCCCGCGACAGCGCCACCCGCCGGGCCTCCACGGCATCGCCGTCGGCAGGGCCGGAAAAGGCGCGGATTTCGACGCCAACGCCGTCTGCCTTGGTCGCCATGGAGGCCAGGCTGTGGAGCCGCTGCTGCTCGGCGCCCGCGAGCCCCGCTGCGCCGGGCGCGTAGAGGAACCGCTCCGTATGGAGCTGCGCCGGGACAGGCGCCTCCGCAGGCGGCCGCGCCGCCGCGTCCAGCGCCAGACGGCGGCGGGGAGTCATGGGCGGCCCGGCTTGCGGCGCCGAAGAGGGCGGGGGCAGCACGCCCGCGCCGCGGGCATCGGCAAGCATATCCGTGGACGGGGCCGGCGGCGGCAGGCGAAAACGGGCCGACAGGTCGGGCCTGGAAGGAAGGGTATCCGCCGGCGCGCCCGGTTTGCCCAATCGGGACTCGATCGGGCGGGGCGGCGGCAGCGCCGCCTGATCGGAGAGCGCCGCTGCGGCCGGAGGCTCACCGGCGCCCGGTCGGGCCCCGGGCGCGCCGGCCTCGGTTTCTGCCATCCGCGGGCGGTCCGGCGCCGCTGTCCCGGAAGGCGTTTCGGTCTCCGACTGCCGGGCCATCCTTGTCCGGTCCAGAAAGGCCTGCATGACAGGCGAAGCGGGCGCCTCCTCGCGCGCCGGGGGGGTATCCGCTGCCGTTGGTGGGGCGGGTGTCTGTTCGCGTTCCGGTCGGGCGTCTGCCGCTGCGGGCCGGGCCGGGGCCTCCTCACGCGCCGGGGGGATATCCGCTGCCGTTGGCGGGGCGGGTGTCTGTCCGCGTTCCGGACGGGCGTCTGCCGCTGCGGGCCGGGCCGGGGCCTTCTCACGCGGCGGGGGGGTATCCGCTGCCGTTGGCGGGGCGGGTGTCTGTCCGCGTTCCGGTCGGGCGTCTGCCGCTGCGGGCCGGGCCGGGGCCTCCTCACGCGCCGGTTGGGCTTCCGCCTTCGTTGGCGGGGCGGGCGCTTCTTTGCGCGCCGGTCGGGCGTCTGCCGCTGCGGGCGGGGCGGGAACCTTCCTGCGCATCGCGCGCGTGTCCGGCGCCGCAGCGCTCCCAGGGCTCGCAGCTTTGGGTGTTGCGCGCTCTTGCTGCGCCTGCGCCCAGCGGACGGTCGGCGCAGTAACGGGCGCAGCCGGGGCCGGTGTCGCGGCGGGGGGCGCCGGCAAGGCCGGTGCAACGGGGGCGGACCACGCGGCCGGCGGTTCGGGAATTCTGCGCCGAACCGCCGGCGCTTTGCCGGCGGGCGCTGCCGCCGATGCGGTGCGCTGCGGCGCCGGCGGTTTGCCCGGCGCGATGCGTTGCGGGATATTCAGCGTCACATACCGCCGCGGACGCAATAGCTGCCGGCGTGCAGCCCTGCTCTGGCGGCGGTCGTTCTCAAGCGCATCGAGAACGCTGAGATCGATGGTCACGGCCGGACCCCTGCTCTTGTCGCTCTGCCAGCGTGCGCCGCCGCTGTCGATGATGAGCGTATCCTGCGCATCGGCGCGCTGGGAGGCCGGGAGGAGAAGAAGCAGCGCCGCTGCCGCTGTCATGCTTCGGTAACGCGCCATCTCCCCTTCCGCCGCGGCATGGACAGCAAGAGGCGGACTCTATGCCGCCCGCCCCGACGGCGCAACCGGAGCCGGCCGGTCGGCCTCTGCCAGTATCCGGCGGAGATGGCCGTGCAGACGCTCATTGCCGGCAAGGATATTGCCGGTTTCCATCATGCTTGCGGACCCGTCGATATCGGAAACCGCCCCGCCGGCCTCCCGGACCAGCAGGGCCCCGGCGGCGATATCCCATCGGCGCAGGCCCGAATGCCAGAAACCGTCCAGCTTTCCGCTTGCCACCCAGGCGAGATCGAGCGCCGCGGCGCCAAACCGGCGCAAGCTGGCGCCGGCTTTCTTGAGCACCGCGTGCTGGCGAAGATAGCGGACCCTGGCATCGAACCCGGCCCCGACCGCCTCGCCGGTCGCCAGGACGCAATGCGCCAGCCTCATGCGCGACGAAACCCGGAGCCGCCGGTTGTTTGCATAGGCGCCGGCCCCCCGGGCCGCCCAATAGGTGTCGTCGTTTAGCGGGTTGTACACGACGGCAGCCACCGGTTCACCGTCCCGCTCCAGGGCGATCGAGACGCAGAAATGCGGAATGCCGTGCAGAAAATTCCCGGTGCCGTCGAGGGGATCGACGACCCATCGGTTGCTGGTGTCAGCGCCCGCGACGGCGCCGCCTTCCTCCAGCAGAAAGCCGTAGCGCGGCCGCGCCCGCTCCAGCTCCTCGACGATCCGGCGCTCCGCCTGCCGGTCTGCTACGGAAACGAAGTCGCCGGGCCCCTTCTCGGATACCTGCAGGTTCTCGACCTCGCCGAAATCGCGCGCCAGCCCGCGCCCGGCGGCGTGAACCGCCCGCAGCATGACGTTGATCTCGGCCGGGCGGCGCATCGCCGGTCAACCCTTCGCCCGCTCGACATAGCTGAGATCGTTAGGATTGACGACGATGCGGGTGCCGACCTTGATATGCGGCGGAACCATGACCTTGACCCCGTTCTCGAGCACCGCCGGCTTGTAGGAAGACGAGGCAGTCTGCCCCTTCACCACCGGCTCGGCTTCGACGACCTCGAGGGCGATCCGTGTCGGCAGTTCGATGCCGACCGGGCTGCCGTCCACCGTCATCACCTTCACCTCCAGGCCGTCCTGCAGGAAGGGCGCGCCGTCCCCGATCGTCCCGCTGTCCAGCGAAAACTGGTCGTAGGTCTCGTTGTCCATGAAGGTGAAGCCGTCGGCCTCAGCGTAGAGGAACTGGCACGGACGCTCTTCGGTGGTCAGCCGTTCCACGCTGTCGGCCGTGCGCCAGCGCTCCTGGGTCTTCACGCCGGTTCTGAGGTCGCGCATCTCGACGGCGATGAACGCATTTCCCTTGCCGGGCAGGATCAGGTCGATCTTGATGACGACGCATTGCTTGCCGTCATACTCGATCACATTGCCGGGACGGATGGTGTTCGCCTGGATTCGCATCGGGGCCTCGTGCCGGGAAACCGGCCGCCCTTCTAGCAAGCCCGGCCCGCAAGGTCGAGGTCTCCCGGCAGGCCGCGGCAGGCTGTAGCCCCGCCCCCGCTCTATTCCTTGCATCCCTGAACAGCGGCGGCGAGAGTAGCGCGCATGACGGCACGCGACCCTCTCGCCGCGACCGATATTCGCATCCGGGGCGCCTGGGAACGGGCGATTCCGCTGCGGCTGGTGCCTTATTCGCGCCTGGCGCGCTGGGACCGGCCCATCGGCTCCTGGCTGCTGCTGCTGCCCTGCTGGTGGGGGGCGGCGCTGGCTGCAGCCGGCGCGCCCGGCGTCTCCGCGGTCGAAATCGCAGTGCTGTTCGGCCTGTTCGCCGTCGGCGCAATCGCCATGCGGGGCGCAGGCTGCACCTATAACGACATTGTGGACCGCGATTTCGACGCCCGCGTCTCGCGCACCGCAATCCGCCCGCTGCCGGCCGGCCATGTCGGCATTGGCGGCGCCTGGGTTTTCGTCATCCTGCAATGCGCCGCCGGACTCGCCGTTCTGCTGGCGCTGGACCGGGGTGCGGTATGGGTCGGCCTCGGCGCGATCCCGCTCGTCGCCGCCTATCCCTTCATGAAGCGCTTCAGCCATTGGCCGCAGGCCTGGCTCGGCCTCACCTTCAACTGGGGCGCCCTTGTCGGCTGGGCCGCTATCGCCGGCGAGGTCGAGGGGCCGGCCTATGCGCTCTACGCGGCCGGTATCGCGTGGACGCTCGGCTATGACACCATCTATGCGCATCAGGACAAGGAAGACGACGCGCTGGCGGGGGTGAAATCGACCGCATTGCTGTTTGGCGGCCAGACCCGCCGCTGGGTTGCAGGGTTCTACGCCGCGGCGGCGGCGCTGCTGGCCCTGGCCGGCTGGCGGGCGGGGCTGGCCTGGCCGTTCTATGCCGGCCTGGCCGCCGTAGCGGCGCAATTCGCCTGGCAGGTCCGGCGCCTCGACATCGACGACCCGGACCTTTGCCTCGCGCTTTTCAAGTCCAACCGTCTGGCCGGCCTGCTGGTGCTCGCGGCCATCGCGCTCGGCATGGCGGTGTAGGGCGGCTGGCGCCGAGGCCGTCAAAGCCCCAGCGCCGTCTCCAGCGCATCGCCGATCCGCCGCGCCCAGAGCGCCGCGCCGGCCCGGCTGCGGATGAGGTCGTTGCGGATTTCCAGGCCGACATGCGGGATGCCGCGCGGCTCGGCATGGCGTCTCGTCGTATAGCCGCGCCCGGACCGGCCCGAATAGGGCAGGTTGTCGCCGACGGTGACGCCGGGATCATCCGCCAGCGCCGCCATCAGCGGCCGGGCGAGCGCGTCATCCCTGTTCCAGAGCACGCCCACATGCCAGGGCCGCCGCTCGCCCGCCATTTCCGGCGTGAAGCTGTGCACCGCCACGAAGGCCCGCAGCGCCCGGCAGGCGGCCAGCATGTCCTCGACCGCAGCGTGATACGGGTCGAACAGGGCTTCCCGCCTCCAGGCGCGGGCGGCCGCGTCGAGGGTCCGATTGCCCGGCACGGCCACGCCGTCGCTCTCCGCGAGCATCGAGCCCGGGTCTTCAGGGTCGCGGTTGCAGTCGATGGCAAGGCGCGAATAGCCGGACCACACTGCCGGAGCGTCGAAGCGCGCCGCCAGCATTTCGGCGACATCCGCGGCACCCGGATCCCAGCCGATATGGTCGCGAAGCCGGGCGGGTGACAGGCCAAGGTCTCCGAGGCGGGCCGGCAGCGCGCAACTCGCATGATCGCAGACGAAGATGACGGGCGATGCCGCCTGGCCTGCGCGGATACGGAAAGGCGGCGGGTCTCCGGAGTCGAGCCGGGTCATTGCCGGAGACCGCCTTCCGGACCGCCTGTTCCCGCTGCAGGATGGGCCGTGTCCTCCGCAACCGGGAAACCGCGATGTCTGCCGATACCGCCGGCGACGACCTGCCCATCGTCGATGCCCACCACCATCTCTGGGACTTGGGCGCGCTGCGCTACCCGCTGCTCCACGACCCGGAGCCGCACGACTTCTTCCTCGGCGACTATGCCGCGCTCAGGCGGAACTATCTGCCCGCCGACTACCGCCGCGACGCCGCCGGCCACAATGTTGTCGCAACCGTTCATGTCGAGGCCGAGTGCGACCGGAGCCGCCAGGTCGAGGAGACCGTCTGGGTGGACCGCATCGCCGACCGGCACGGTATGCCGGCCGCCATTGTCGGCCATGCCTGGTTCCACAAGGAGGATTGCGCCGAGATTCTCGAACGCCACATGGCGGCGTCCCGACGCTTCCGGGGCGTGCGGTCGAAGCCGGTGACGGCGGCCGCACCCGGCCTTTCGGTGCGCGGCCGGCCGGGTTCGATGCAGGACGACAACTGGCTTGCCGGCTTCGCCCTGCTGGAGCGCTACGGCCTTTCCTGGGACCTTCGCGTGCCGGCCTGGCATCTGGAGGAGGCGGCGGAAGTCGCCCGCTGCTTCCCGAAAGTTCCCATCGTGCTGAATCATACGGGCTTCCCCTGGGACCGCTCTCCCGCCGGGCTCGACCTCTGGCGGCGCGGCATGGCGGCCCTGGCCGAGCGCCCGAATGTCGCCGTCAAACTTTCCTGCCTTTGCCTGCCCAACGGCCCCTGGCGCGAGGAGCAGAACCGCCCGCTCGTGCGCGAGACGATTGCGCTATTCGGCGCCGAACGCTGCATGTTCGCCAGCAATTTCCCGGTGGACGGGCTCCGGATCGGCTACGGCGCCATGATGCGCGCCTACAAGCGCATGGTCCAGGACCTTCCCGCCCCGGACCGGCGCGCGCTCTTCCACGACACCGCCGCCCGCTTCTACCGGCTTGGCGGCTGATTCCCGGCAAGCCCGCGCTCCCCGCGCCCCGGTCTCGAATGGTTCCATGGGCGGGAGTGTATCCGGAATCGGCCTGCATGGGCGGCGCTGCGCGGGGCGCCGCCCATGCAGAGGCAGACAAGGACGAAGGAGGAAGACCCCTGCTGCCGTTCTGCGATACGGCCCTGCCGGGCTGTCAGCCTCAGCCGTCGTAATCGACCCGGTCCGCCATGCGGCCGGCTTCCTCACGCAGCTCCGCCACATGCGAGAGCGGCAGGGTATCGGCCTTGAAGGCGGCGAGTTTCTCGGGCCCCTCGATGTTGGCGCTGACCGGATATTCGCCGTTCACGCGGGCATAGATGCCCTGGCCTTCCTTGCTGGACAGGAACTCCAGCAGGGCAATGGCATTGTCCCGGTTGGGGGCGCCCTTCACCAGCGCCGCGCCGGAGATGTTGACATGCGCCCCGCGCCCCGCCTGGTTCGGAAAGACGACGCGCACGGACTCGGCCCAGGGCTTCTGCTTCGGGTCGTCCAGCATCTTCCGGTAGTAGTAGTGATTGCCGATGGAAATATCGCATTCACCGGCATGGATCGCCTTGACTTGCGCACGGTCGTTGCCCTGCGGCCGGCGGGCGAGGTTCGCCTTCAACCCGGCCAGCCACGCCTCGGCCTTTTCCTGGCCGTGATGCGCGATCATCGAGGCGAGCAGCGCAATGCTGTAAACATGCTTGCCGCTGCGCGTGCAGACCCGGCCCTTCCATTCCGGCTCGACGAGCTGCTCATAGGTCTCGATGCCGCCCTCCGGAACCCGGTCCTTCGAGACGAAAAACAGGCGCGTGCGAGTCGTCAGCCCATACCAGTTGCCGTCCGGATCCCTGAGCGAGGCGGGGATGTTGGCGGCGAGCGTGTCCGTCTTGACGGGTTCGACAACGCCGGCCTTCATCGCGTCATGCAGCCGGCCGATATCCACGGTGAAGACCAAGTCCGCCGGGCTTGCCGCTCCCTCGTTTTTCAGTCTCTCGATCAGACCCTTCTTGGCAAAGACGACATTGACCGCGATGCCGGTCTTGTCCGTGAACGCCTTGAAGAGCGGCTCGACCAGGAAGGGTTGGCGGTGGGAATAGACATTCACATCCGCCGCCTGCGCCGGCACAGCCGGAAGAATCGCGAGCCCGGCTGCGGCTGCGATTGCAAACGTCCAGTTACGCATGGGGTCCACCTTCCATTGTTGCGCGACTGATAGTCATTCGCAAGTATGCGGCGGCTGCAGCGGCGCGCAAGGTGCGAATGCTTCTCATTATCGAGACAAATTAGCGCGGAAGACCATGGCGGCCGGGGACTCTGTCCGGCGGGGTCGCGCCCTGGCGGCGGCGCCGGGCAACGGGCCCGGCCGGCTCCGAGGCAGTTGGCCTCGCTCCGGCCAGGGCGGCGATGCCGGCGCCGCGCAGGATGCCGTGCAAATCGACAGGCCCGCCGAAACCGGCAGGCCCGCGCCTCATGCCGCCTCGGCGGCCTCCGGCGTAAGGTGGCTCACCTTCGGCAGCACCTCGTTCGCCAGCAGGCCGAGCGAAGTGTGCCAGGCCTCCGCCTTGTCGGCATAATCGAAGCAGAAGACGAGCAATTGGCCGAAGCCGCCGACATCGTCATAAACGGCTTCCAGCTTCTCGGCGACGGTGGCCGGCGAACCGATCAGCCAATTGTGCTTTGCGCAATATTCCGGCGTCACATCGCTGTCCGGGACTTCCGGGTCGTGCTTCAGGAACTCCAGGAAGCCGAAGTTTCCGAGCAATGGCAGGAAATACTCCTGCATCATGCGGCCCATCATGCCGCCGACCGAAAGCCGCCAGGCCTCCTCGTCCGTCTCGGCGATGAAGACCTCGCGCACCATGCGCCATTCATTGCGGCTGGCGGTGCGCCCGGCTTTGCGCGCCCCGATCTCGACGGAGTCCCAGTGGCTGCCGACATAGGCCGGATTCAGGTTCAGGCTCATCGGCAGGAAACCGCGCTCGCCGGCGAGCTTGAGCGTATCGGAATTCTTGGAGAGGCCGGCCACGCCGATCGGCGGATGCGGCTTCTGCAGCGGCGCGAGATGCGGGCGCAGGAAGCCGAACATCTCCGCGCCCTTCGTGATATGCCAATACTTGCCCTTGTAGTCGAACTCCGGCTCGTCCGACCAGAGGCGGAGAATCATGTCGAGCGCTTCGCGTGTCATGTCGCGGTTCTCGCCGGACATGCCGTCGATGTTGAACATCTGCCAGTCGCTCGGCAGCCCGCTGGCGGCGACGCCGAAATTGAGCCGCCCCTGGCTCAGATGGTCCATCATCGCCACGCGGTTGGCGAGCTCGGCGGGGTGGTGGTAGGGGAGCAGGAACCCGCCGGGGCCGAGCCGGATGTTCTCGGTCTGCCGGAGGCCTTCGACGACCAGAAGATCGGGCGCGGGATGCGGCTCCCAGGGCGCGGTGTGGTGTTCGCCGATCCAGCCCTCGCTGAAGCCGAGTTCGTCGGCCCAGCGGATGTGCTGGAGGTCCCAGTCATGGCCCTCGCGCAGGTCGCGCTCGGGGGGATGGGATGGCATGGTGAAGAAGCCAATTTCCATCGGGGCGTATCCTCTCATTAGCTGCGCCGGCGCCCGGCATATGGTGGAATCTTCCGGGGTGCGGCGTGCGAAGTCAATCGGCCTCCGGCCTCCGGACCAGACAGCGTTCGGCCGACAGCGAAACAAGGCCGCATGCCGCCACGGTCAACGCCAGCGGCAGGGCGGAACCGTCATGCAATTGGCCGACCGCAAGGCCCGATACCGTGCCGAGCGCGAAATGACCGGCCCCGATCAGCGCGATGACAGTGCCGGCGACATCAGGCTTGTCGGCCGTCGCGATCACGATGGCGTTGGCGGCGATGAGGTTGAGCGCAAACATGTAGCAGAACAGCGCCGCCACGATGGCGGCGAGGCTGCCCGGCAGTACCAGCGCGAGGACGACCAGCGCAAGGCCCGCCGCCGCCAGCAGGCGGGCGCCCCGGCCCATCATCGCCGCCGGGCCGAAACGGCCAACCAGCCTGCGGTTGCAGACGGCGCCGCCCATGATCGCCGCGATATGCACGGCGAACAGCAGCCCGTAGGCTTCCGGCGAAATCCCGTGCACCTCCATGAACACGAAGGGCGTGCCGGAGATATAGGCGAACATGCCGGCGAAGGCCCCGCCGCTCGCAAGCGCGCAGCCGAGTATGCGCCGCTCGCAGACCAGCCGGCCGTAATTCAGGAAGATCGGCCCCAGGCCCGCGCGCAGGCGCATTTCCGGGGGGCGGGTCTCGGGCAGCAGGAAGACGACCGCCAGCAGCGCGAGCGCGCCCCAGCCGGCCAGCAGATGGAAGATCGCCCGCCAGTCTGCGAATTGCAGCACTTGCGCGCCGAGGGAAGGCGCCAGCAGCGGGGCGGCGCCCATGATGAGCATGAGCGTGGACAGCATCCGGGCGGCCTCGGGCCCGCTATGGCGGTCGCGCACCGAGGCGCGCGCGATGACCGTCGCCGCCCCGCCGCCGAGCGCCTGGAAGAAGCGGGCCGCAATCAACGCCTCGATGCCGGGCGCAAGAGCCGCCGCAATACCCGCCGCCAGATAGACCGAGACGCCGAACAGCAGCATCGGACGCCGCCCGTAGCGGTCCGAAAGCGGCCCGTAAAGAAGCTGGCCGATGCCGAAGCCGACGAAGAAAGCCGAAAGCGTCAACTGGACATCGCCCGCCGACGCATCAAACTCCCGCCCGATCGCCGGCAGACTCGGCAGATACATGTCGATCGAAAGCGGCCCGAACGCCGCCAGCATGGCCAGCACGGGCAGGAACAATGCGGTCACGATTTCCGGGATGCGCTGCGGGAGGCGATGACTCTAGGCGCCTTTTCATTGCCGGCAAGGCGGCGGGGCGGCAATGGAACAGGCTTCCGCCGCCAACCGCTGGTATAGTCGGGTGTCAACCGACCCTTAAGGGAACCCGATGACCCCGCTTCATCCGGAATTCGGCGTCCGGCTCGACAGCCGGCCCATTGGCGCGCTCGACATCGACGCGGTGCGGGAAGCCATAGACCGCTATTCCTTCGTGCATGTGCCGGGCGCCGCCGACGGCGACGAGGCGCATCTGGCCTTCACCCGCCGGCTCGGCGAGCCGGAGCCGAACCATGTCGCGCTCGGCCAGGAGGGCCGGATCGCGTATTTCGGCACCATCGGCAATGTGCTGCCCGACGGCAGCGTGCTCGGCAGCGCTCACAAGCGCACCGTGCTCCAGACCGGCAACAATATGTGGCATTCGGACTCCTCCTTCCGCAGGGTTCCGTCCTTCGTGTCCATCATGTGCGCCTACGAAACGCCCGATGAAGGCGGCGAGACCCTGTTCGTCAGCCAGCGCGCCGCATGGGGCCGCATCGGCGCGGACGAACAGGAACGGCTCGCCCCTCTGGTCTGCATTCACGATTATGTCTTTTCGCGCTCGAAGGTCGCCCCGGACGCCGTGACGCCCGCACATGCCGCGTCACTGCCGCCGGTGCGCCAGCGGCTCGTGCGCCGCAACCCGGCGACCGGCGCGCGCAATCTCTATGCCGGCTCCCACGCCCGCGAGATCGAGGGGTGGGCGTTCGACGACAGCCGGGCGCTGCTGGACGGCCTGGTGGAGGAAATGACGGCGGACGAGCATGTGCTAAGCCACAGCTGGCAGCCGGGCGACCTGGTGATCTGGGACAATCGCTGCCTGCTGCACCGGGGTGCGGGATACGACGCCGACCGCCACCGCCGCCATATGCGCCAGACCCGCGTCGCCGGCGCCGGGCCGACCCTGGAGGAGGCATAGCGCCGCCCGGCTACGCCCCGTCGTTCCGGGGCCGGCGGGTTCGGCCGAGCCGCTTCGCGATCTGCCGCTTCTCCCAACGGTCTCCGAACGGTTTGACGATCTCGAACACGCTCAGCCCGTGAAAGGCGAGCCCGACGCCCCAGCCGAACGCGGCCCAGAGGAACCAGAGATAGTCCGGGCTGGTGAAGAGATTGACGAGCGCAAGGCCGGCGATGACGACGGCATATTGGAGCGCGTGGATGTAAAAGGACCGGATATCCCGGACATATTCCATGGCTTCCTGGTCCTGCTCGGAGAGGTTCGGGAGGGGGATGTTGGGTGCGGTTGTCATGTCTTGCCCGTTTCTGAGTGCCGGAAAGTCGGTGTCCAGAGCGGCGGCGAGGCATTTGAGCGTCTCGGCGCTTGCGTTCGCGCCGCGCTCGATACGCTGCAGGGTGCGCACGCTGATACCCGCCATCGACGCCAGTTGCTCTTGCGAGAGCCCTCGTTCGATGCGCAGTTTCCGGACGATCATGGGTTGCTTCTCCCGCCGTTCCTGCAGGCCGCTATGGCCTGTTCCGGGGCCGGGCGCCACGACACGGCCCCGACATTTCCCCGACAGCGGGGCCGGGCAAGTGTCTATTCCGGCGGCGCCGTCCAGGCAGCGGCCTCATGGCCCGGCACGAAAGCATTGTTGGTGATGACGGGATTGCGGTTGACCAGTTCGCGCCCGTAGATCGGATGCGTCATCGAGCGCACCTCGTGCTCGATGCGGAACACCGGCTCGGCCGTGCCCGGATCGACGATGTCGAGGAAGCGGTATTGCCACTGATTGCTTTCCTCCGACACGAGGCCGCGCTCGTCCAGCCAGCGGTGCGGGCCGGAAAAATCGGCGACGTAAACCGCAATATGATGCCCGTCATAATCCGGCTGCGGTTCGGACGTCTCGACGAAACGCAGCTCCTGGCCGCGCCCGACCGAGGCATGGGCCACGCCTGCGGCGTCCACCCAGGCCGGCGTCTTCCAGACCTCGCGGTAAAAGGCGGCCGCCGCTTCCGCCGCGCCTTCAGGAACATCGAAGGCCACATAGGGCATGGCGAGCGTCCGCCCGTCGGAGGGGGCGTGCGCACGGATGCGGTTGCCCCAGGGGCAGGCGGTGTCGATATGGCCGTCTTCACGCGCGCAGGGCAATCCGGCGGCGTCCAGCCGGGCTTCCAGCGCGTCGAGATCGGGCATGACGAGGCCCGTCCGGCCGCGAACGCGCTGCGGCTCGCCGACCGGCAGGTGGAACTGGCTCTGCCCGACATTGATCCACATATTGTTGGTGCCGGTCACGAGATACGGATCGCGCGTCAGCCCGAGCGCGGTGACATAGAAATCCGTCGCCCGGATCTGGTCGGGCACCCGCACATTGACATGCTCCAGCGCGACGATATTGCCGACATCCTCGCGGGCGCGGTCGAATTGCGGCATGGCGCGGCTCCTCCCCGGACGGCGTCGTCACTCGCCGCCACCCTACACCGCAGCCCCGCCCTTGGCGAGCCGCCCGAACCGCTGGTCGCGCCTCGGTTTGACAGTCGCGTTCCTCTGGCAGATTGAGCCAGGGCCTTGAGAGGCCCAGCCCGCCGCCCGGCGCCGCTCCGAACTCCCCGGCCCCCTTACTGTCGCCCCGGACGCCCCTACTGTCGCCCCGGCCTTGAGCCGGGGCCCAGCCTCCGATCCCTCCGCAGGGCCGAAACGGCGGAGGATGGACCCCGGCTCTCCGCTCTGCTCCGGCCGGGGTGACGACAAGGGAGGCGATAGAAGCGGCGCGGCACGGGGGTGCCTTCCGAAAAACCCGTCAGCACGGGCCTTCATTGCAAACCGAGACACGACTGCCGCCGCCGTTTACTCCGACCGTTCCCGCAGCACATTCCGCCCGAGTTGTTCGCGGAGCGTCTTGCGTCTGATTTCCGCGACGCCGCCGCGGGGAAGGTTGCCGAGCTGGAACGGGCCGTAGGCGATGCGGATCAGGCGGTTCACCGGATGGCCGAGATGCTCCAGCACGCGGCGGACCTCGCGGTTGCGCCCCTCGGCGAGGCCGATGGTGAGCCAGGCATTGCCGCCGCGCTGCTCGTCGAGGCCGGCGGCGATCGGGCCGTAGCGCAGGCCGGCGATCTCGACGCCCCGCGACAGCCGCGCCAGACGGGCCTCGTCCACCCGGCCGCGCACCCGCGCCCGGTAGCGCCGCACCCAGCCGCGCGCCGGCAGTTCGAGCTCGCGGGCGAGCGCGCCGTCATTGGTCAACAGCAGCAGCCCCTCGGAGGTGAGGTCGAGCCGTCCGACGCTGATGACGCGGGGCAGATGCGCCGGCAGGCTGTCGAACACGGTCGGCCGCCCTTCCGGGTCCCGGTCGGTCGTCACCAGGCCCGGAGGCTTGTGGTAGCGCCAGAGCCGGGCCGGTTCGGGCGCCGGCAGCGGCGCGCCGTCCACCTCGACCAGGTCTCCCGCTCCGACGGTCACCGCCGGGTCCGGCAGCACCCGCCCGTTGAGGCGCACGCGCCCTTCCAGGATGCGCCGTTCGGCCTCGCGGCGCGAGCAGAGGCCGGCTCGGGCGATACGCCTGGCGATGCGCTCGCCGCCGGGCGCGCCTTGCGGACCGCTGTTCACGACGGCGCGCCTGCCGCCGCCGCTGTGAACGCCTCGATAATGCGCGCATCGTTCGGGTCGATATGGAACTCCGGGTGCCATTGCACGCCGAGGCAGAAGCGGTAACCCGGCGCCTCGATGCCCTCGATCACGCCGTCCGGCGCGCGGGCGTTGACAGCGACGCCGGGCGGTTCATCGGCGGCTGCCTGGTGGTGGGCGCTGTTGACATGCAGCACCGCCGCCCGGACGATTTCCGCCAGCCTTGTGCCGGGCACGACGGAGACCGCATGGCCGGGTTCGGTGCGCGGGTTGGGCTGCTCATGCGCGAGCGCATCCGGCACCTCGTCCGGAATATGCTGGATCAGCCGCCCGCCCAGCGCCACATGCAGCAATTGCTGGCCCCCGCAAATGCCGAGCACAGGCATGTCGCGGGCGAGCGCGCCCCGGACCATGGCGAGTTCGAAATCTGTGCGGCCGGGCTTCAGCGACACGGCGGCATGGCGCTCCGCGGCGCCGAACAGGGCGGGATCGACATCAAAGGCCCCGCCGGTCACCAGCAGCCCGTCCAGGCGGTCGAGATAGGCCTCGGCATGGGCCGCCTCATGCGGCAGCAGCAGCGGCAGGCCGCCGGCTGCGCTCACCGCGCCCGCATAGTTGCAGCGCAGCGCATACCACGGCAGGCTGGAATAGCCGCCGGCGGGTTCCTGATCGACGGTGAGGCCGATGACTGGAAGGCGCGTCATGGCGCCCATCTACACGCTTCGCGGAGCAATGCAACGGGCGCTTGTGCTGGCGGCGGCCGCGGCCGCGCGCGAGCCCGCCGATACGCCGGTGGGCGCGGTGGTGCTGGACCCCGCCGGCCGGGCGCTCGCAGAGGCGCATAACGAGGTCGAGGCGGACGCGGACCCGACCGCCCATGCGGAAGTGCTGGCGCTGCGCCGCGCCGCGCGCCGGCTCGGACGCCCGCGCCTCGACGGCTGCACCCTGGTTGTCACGCTGGAGCCCTGCGCGATGTGCGCGCAGGCGGCCTCCCTCGCGCGGATTGCCCGGCTCGTGTTCGGCGCCTGGGACCCCAAGGGCGGCGGCGTGGACCACGGCGCGCGCATCTTCGACCGCGAGACCTGCCGGCACCGCCCCGAGGTCGTGGGCGGGCTGATGGAAGCCGAGGCCGCCGCGCTTCTCACGGCATTCTTCCGCGCGCGGCGGCCGGGGCGGGACCGTGACACAGGAACCGCCCGGGGGTAACATGGCCGGGCGTTGGCAAGCGAAGAGAACGGCATGAGTGCGGGCGCTTCCCTGCGTCAGCCGCACCCCGCACGCAGGGCGACCTATCAGGACGTGCTCGATGCGCCGCCGCACAAGGTTGCGGAAATCGTGGACGGCGCGCTTCACCTGCAGCCGAGACCCGCCATTCGGCACGCTGTAGCGGGGTCGTCGCTCGGCGGTGAGCTTGTCGGCCCTTTCCAGAAGGGCCGGGGCGGACCGGGCGGCTGGTGGATACTCGACGGGCCGGAGCTTCATTTCGGCGAGGACATTCTGGTGCCCGATCTTGCGGGCTGGCGCCGGGAGCGGCTGGCGGAGCCCCCGGACGAGGCTTTTTTCACGCTGGCGCCGGACTGGGTGTGCGAGGTGCTGTCTCCTTCGACGCGCCGGTTCGATCTGGAGGAGAAGCGCCCGGTCTATGCGCGGGAAGGCATCGCGCATCTCTGGTTCGTCGATCCTCTGGCGCGGATGCTGGAGGCGTTTGCCCTGCGGGACGGCGCTTGGGCGCCTGTGGCCGCGGCGAAGGACAATGAGCCGGTTTCCTTCCCGCCCTTCGAGGCGGTGACTTTCTCCCTCGGCGCGCTCTGGCCCTGAGTCCGGCCGCCGCCTGCTTCCTCCGCCCTGTATCCGTTCCGGGGCGCAATCGCGTTCTTCCCGCTTGCCGCGCCGGGCCGGGCGTCGGACAATCACCTGTCATGCCGGAGGAAGGAGACAACGCCATGTCGGTCGTGCTGGGCAGCGGGGAGCACCGCTACCGCGTCGTCGAGGACTGGGCGAAACTGCCCGACGGCTGGGAGTTTCGCGATGTCGCCGCCGTGGCGGTGGACGGCAAGGACCAGGTCTATGTCTTCAATCGCGGCGCGCATCCGATGATCGTCTTCGACCGCGAAGGCAATTTCCTGCGCTCCTGGGGCGAGGGCCGGTTTCCGCGCGCGCACGGCATTCATATCGGCCCGGACGAGACCCTCTACCTCACCGATGACGGCAGCCACACCGTCACCCGCTGCACGCCGGAAGGCAAGGTGCTGATGACCCTCGGCGTGCCCGGCACGCCGGCGCCCTTCATGAGCAATGAGCCGTTCCACCGCTGCACCCACACGGCGCTCTCGCCGGACGGGCATCTGTTCGTCTCCGACGGCTACGGCAATGCCTGCGTGCACAAATACACGCCTGACGGGAAACTGGTGAAGACCTGGGGCGAGAGCGGTTCGGACCCCGGACAGTTCAACATCGTCCACAATATCGTCGCCGACGACGACGGCTGGATCTATGTCGCCGACCGCGAGAACCACCGCGTCCAGGTCTTCGACACGGAAGGGCGTTACGAGGCCCAGTGGAACAATCTCCACCGGCCCTGCGGCCTGTATATGCCGAGAGGCTCCTGCCAGCATTGCTTCATCGGCGAGCTCGGGCCGGGCATGGCCGTCAACCGCCATCATCCCAATCTCGGCCCGCGCCTGTCGATTGTCACGCATGAAGGCGAGATGGTCGCCCGGCTCGGCGGCGAGGACGGGCCGGGGCAGGAGCCCGGCAAGTTCCTCGCGCCGCACGGCCTGGCCGTGGACAGCCGGGGCGACATCTATATCGGCGAGGTCGCCTACACCAATTGGGAGGCGAGCTTCGGCGATCTGCCGCGGCCCGGCTATCTGCGCACTCTCCAGAAACTCGAAAAGATCTGAGCGGTCGATGGTCCCCGAGCCGAAGATCATCGAAACCCGCATCCACGCCGTGCTGCCCGAAGAGCTTCGCCTCGCAGACCGCGAGAGCGCCTTCACGCGCGAGCTGTTCCGCGGCCGGAAGGCCGGTTCCTTCCTGGAGGGGCCGGCCTTTGACGGCGCCGGCAATCTCCACATGGTCGATATCGCCCATGGGCGCATCCTGAAGCTGGCGCCGGACGGCGGCTGGTCGGTGACGGCGCAATATGACGGCCACCCCAACGGCATGAAGCTGCACCGCGACGGGCGCCTGTTCGTGGCTGACCGGCAGAACGGCCTCATGGTCGTCGATCCCGTGAACGGGCGCGTCGAAACATTTTACGGCGCCGACCGGCTGCCCGGCTACAAGGGGCTGAACGACCTCTTCTTCGCTTCCAACGGCGACCTCTACTTCACAGACCAGGGCGGCACCGGCCTCCACGATCCGACCGGCCGCGTCTTCCGCCTTTCGGTGTCCGGCGCGCTCGACTGTCTGGTCGCGAATGCGCCGAGCCCGAACGGCCTCGTCATGGAGCCGGGCGAGACCGAACTCTATGTGGCGGTGACGCGCGACAATGCGGTGTGGCGGCTGCCGCTCCGGGAAGACGGCTCCGTGCATCGCGCCGGGCTGTTCTGCCGCCTCATCGGCGGCACGGGGCCGGACGGCATGGCCGTGGACCGGGCGGGCAATGTCGCTGTCGCCCATGCCGGCGGCGGGCAGGTCTGGCTCTGGTCGGCCAACGGCCTGCCGACCCACCGCGCGCCGGCCTGCGACGGCGGCACGTTCACCACCAATGTCGCCTATGGCGGCGCAGACGGCCGCACCCTGTTCATCACCAACTCCTTGAGCGAAAATGTGCTGGCGGCTGACATGCCGGAGCCGGGCCAGCCGATGTTCGGGCCGGTCCACGCGGCGCGCGAAACGGGGACGGAGCGATGACAGGCAAGGCAATACCGGTCGGCATCAATCATATTGCGCTCGAGGTAGGCGATATCGGCGAGGCCATGGAATTTTACGGCGGCTTCCTGGAGCTTGAAATCGTCCGGCAGAACGAGCGGGCGGCCTTCGTCTATTTCGGCGACCAGTTCATCAATTTCATGGCGGGCCGCCGGCAGGGGCCGGATGAGGGCCGCCATTTCGGCATCGCCGTGGACGACAAGGCGCTCGCCATCCGCCGGCTGGAGGAGATGGGCGTGGCGCTGCTGGACGGGCCGTTCACCGACTTCCTCGACCCCTGGGGCAACCGGGTCGAGATCACGACCTACACGAAAATCCAGTACACCAAGGCCGACCATGTGCTCCGCGGCATGGGCCTGGGCCACCTCGAAAAGACCCCGGAAGCGTTGCAGGAACTCGCCGCCAAGGGCATGGCTCCCAGCGGCTGACGGCACCCGCGGAAGCCCGCAACAGGGTCGAGGGCGTGATGCAGGTTATTGTGAAACAGCGCAGTGGATCACAAGGAACAACGCATTGCAGGCAATGCGGGCGTGTGCGAGAGTCCGGGGTATGTGGAAGGCCGGATCGCTGCCCTTGAAACGCAGCAGGTCCGGTTGAAGGGCTGATTCCGGCTATCTCTGGCCGCGTATGTAATTCCCCTTCTTTCCTTGAGCCGCGTGCGGCGGTGTCGCTGGCCTGTAAATGAGGGAGACCATGGCGCGAAGACAAGAGCAGCTGATGAACGGGCGTTTCGGTTTCGCGCCGGCGGAGGACCGGCCGATCCCCTATCTGGACCGTATCCGCCGCTACTACCAGACGCTCGGATACGGCAAGCCCTATGAATGGGCGCATTATGTGGAAACGCCCTTTGCGGCGCTGCAAAAGCCGCTGGCCGAGGCGCGTGTTGCGCTGATTACCACGGCGGCCCCCTATCAGCCGGGAAAGGGCGACCAGGGGCCGGGCGCGCCCTATAATGCGGCGGCCAAGTTCTACAGCGTCTATTCCGGCGACAGCATGTCGGACCCGGACCTGCGCATCTCCCATATCGGCATAGACCGCGACCACACCACGGCCGAGGATATCGGCAGCTGGTTCCCGCTCCGCGCGCTTCGCGCCGCCGCAAAGGAAGGTGCAATCGGCGAGGTTGCGCCGCGCTTCCACGGCGCGCCCACCAATCGCAGCCATGCGGCGACGATCGAGGTGGATGCGCCGGAATTGCTGGCGCGCTGCCGCGCCGACGGGGCCGACGCGGTCGTTCTCGCCGCCAATTGACCGGTGTGCCACCAGACCGTGAGTCTGGCTGCACGCACACTGGAAGCCGCCGGCCTGCCCACGGTCGTCATGGGCTGCGCCAAGGATATTGTCGAACATGTCGGCGCGCCGCGCTTCCTGTTCAGCGATTTCCCGCTCGGCAATCCGGCCGGGCGCCCGCACGATCCTGAATCGCAGCGCGCGACGCTCGCTCTGGCGCTCCGGCTTCTGGAATGCGCGCCCGGGCCGAACACGACCATGCGCAACCCCTTGCACTGGTCCGCCGACCCTTCCTGGAAACGCGACTTCTCCAATATCGACCTTGTGTCCGCGGAGGAGATTGCGCGGCGCCGGGCCGAGTTCGACCGCATCAAGGAAGTGGCGAAGACCCGGCGCGAAGAGGATGCGGCCGGCGCCTGACCGGGCTATACCGGGGGAGCGCAGGAACAGGCCCGGAAGCGAGGAACGCCCTGATGGAATTTGCCGACGGCAGAATGCTGGCCGACAAGGAGGCCGGGATCGGCTGGATGACCTTCAACAATCCGGCCCGGCGCAATGCCATGTCGATGGAAATGTGGCAGGGCGCGGACGCCATTCTCGCCGATTTCGAGGCTGACCCCGAAGTGCGCGTCATCGTGCTGAAGGGCGCCGGCGACCGCGCTTTCGTTTCCGGGGCGGATATTTCGCAATTCGAGAAGAACCGCGCCGATGCCGCAGCGGCCGCGCGCTACGGCGCCGCGACCGACGCCGGGCGCCGGCGGCTGGCGGGGTGCGAGAAGCCGGTGATTGCGATGATCCGCGGCTTCTGCCTGGGCGGCGGCCTCGGCATCGCCATGACCTGCGACTTGCGTTTCGCGGCTGAAGGCTCCCAGTTCGGGATTCCCGCCGCCAGGCTCGGCATTGCCTATAATTTCGAGAATGTGCGGAGCCTTGTGGCGCTGGTCGGGCCTGCGCGCGCAAAGGACATCCTGTTCTCGGGCCGGCGGCTGGCGGCGGAGGAGGCCTATGCCGTCGGGCTGGTGGACCGCGTGCTGCCGGCGGCGGAGCTGGAGGGCCATGTCCGCGACTATGCCGCGCAGCTCGCCGTCAACGCGCCGCTCTCGATCCGCGCTTCCAAACTCACGATCCGCGAGGTGCTCGCGGACCGGCAGCACCGCGAGGCCGGCCTGATCGAGGCGCTGGCGAAAGCCTGCTTTGACAGCGCCGACTACCGCGAGGGCCGCACCGCGTTCATGGAGAAGCGCCGTCCGGTCTTCTCCGGCAGATAGGCCGGGGCCGCATCCGGGAGACAGGCCGGCGCCCGCCTCTTGCCAGGCAGGCGGCGGCTCCTATCCTGCCCGTCCGGCGCCCGGACGGCCGGAAGGGACGGAGTATCGCCGCTTTGTTCGCCGCCTTGCGCATCGCCAGCCGCCTGCCGCTCGCCTGCCTCTATCCGTTCGGGCGCCTGCTGGTGCCGCTCGCCCGCGCGGCTGCGCCGGGCCGGCGGCGTGTCGCGGAGCAGAATCTCGGCGCGGTCTTTCCCGGCCCGGACCTGCAGGCGTTGACGCGGCGCTTCTATGCCGTCAGCGGCGAGGTCGCGATGGAGTCGATCCGCCTGCTGTCGATGCCGAAGAAGCAACTCGGCGCCCGTGTCCGCCTGGAGGGCGCGGAGCTGCTGGATGGAGGCCGCGCGCTGGTTCTGACGGCGCATTACGGCAATATGCCCTGGGCGGTCGCCGCCCTGGCGAATGTTGCGCGCGCGCCGCTCTTCGTGGTTTACAAGCCGCCGCATGGGGCCGCCCTGCGCCATATGCTGGCTGCGATCGGCCGGCGCTTCCGGGGGGCGACGCTTGTGCCGGTCAGGGAAACGCGCCGCCAGGTGCTTCGCTGCCGGCAGCAGGGCGGCGTGCTCGTTCTGGTCGCCGACCAGGCGCCGGGCGCCGCCGAGCAATGCGAGGTCGCGTTTTGCGGGCGGCCGACAGCCTTCTTCGCCGGGCCGGACCGCATCGCCCGCGCGCTCGAATGGCCGGTCTATTATCTGTCCTGCCGGCGCACGGGGCGGGGCCGCTATCTCTGCCGGGTCGAAAAACTCGCGGAACCGCCCTATGGCGGGCAGGATGCCGGCATTGTCCGCCGTTACGCCGCCCGGCTGGAAGCCGATATTCGCCGGGCGCCGGAAGACTGGCTGTGGTTCCACAGGCGCTGGCGGGATTGACAGGGGAGCACCGACGACGATGACGACCGGCTGGGTGAGACTGGACGACAGCTTTGTCGGCGGCGCGGAGATGGAGGACAGGGCCGCGCGCGCCGCAACCGGATTCTCCGAGCTGGGCGTCGGCCCCGGCGATGCGGTCGCCTGGCTGCTCCGCAACGACGCCGCGGCATTCACCGTCACCGACGGGGCCGGAATGCTCGGCGCCTATGCCGTGCCGGTCAATTGGCATCTGGCGCCCGACGAGGTCCGCTACATCCTCGCCGACAGCGGCGCCAGGGCCCTGGTCGGCCATCCGCATCTGCTGGCGCCGCTCGGGGACCCGGGGATCCCCGCGATCTCCCTTGCCGAGTGGCCGGACTGGCTCGCCGCCCATGCGCCGCGCCCGGCGCCGCCGCTCGATCCGCCCGGCTCGATGATGTACACCTCCGGCACCACCGGCCGGCCCAAGGGCGTGCGGCGCCAGCCGGCGACGCCGCAGCAGCGCGAAACGATCACGGCCTTCATCGCCGGGATCTACGGCTTGCAGGCGGGCATGGTCTCGGCCGTCACCGCGCCGCTCTACCACGCCGCGCCCAACAACCATGCGATGATGACCCGGCTTGCGGGCGGCAATCTGGTGTTGATGGACCGCTTCGATGCGGAGCGCTTTCTGGCCCTGGTCGAGGAACAGCGGATTACCGACGCCTTCATGGCGCCCATCATGTTCGTGCGCCTGCTCAAGCTGCCGGAGGAAGTGCGCGCCCGTTATGACACCTCCTCGCTGCGCCGCGTCGTCCATGCCGGCGCGCCCTGCGCCCCCGATGTCAAGCGGGCGATGATCGACTGGTGGGGGCCGGTGCTGGTGGAGTATTACGGATCGACCGAGACCGGCATGGTGTGCTGGTGCGATTCCGGGGAGTGGCTGGCCCGGCCCGGCACGGTGGGCCGCGCGATGCGCAATGCCGAGATCGTTGTGCTGGGCGGTGACAAACAGCGCCTCGGACCGGGAGAAACGGGCGACATCTACTGCGTGCACAGGGACTTGACGCCGTTCACCTATCACAATGATCCGGCCAAGCGGGCCGGGGTCGAGCATGACGGCCTCGTGACCAATGGCGATATGGGCTATCTGGACGATGCCGGATATCTGTTCCTGAACGACCGCCGCCGCGACATGATCATCTCCGGCGGCGTCAATATCTACCCGGCCGAGATCGAGGCTGCGCTGATCGAATGCCCCGGCGTGCGCGACTGCGCCGTGTTCGGCGTGCCCGACGAGGAATATGGCGAGCGCGTGGCGGCCGCTATCGAACCCGAGCCCGGCGGCGGATGCAGCGAAGAGGCCGTGCGGCGCTTCCTGACCGGCCGCATAGCGGGCTACAAGCATCCGAGGCTGGTTGTCTTCCACGACTCGCTGCCCCGCGAGGACACCGGCAAGATTTTCAAACGCAAGCTGCGCGAGCCCTATTGGCAAGGGGCCGGGCGGCGCATCTGACGGAAAGGCGCCTGCAACCCATGTTCTACACCAACCCCCGCAAGCACGGCCTTCGGCACAACCCCTTCAAGGCGCTGGTGGCGCCGCGCCCCATCGCCTGGGTTTCCTCGAAGAGCGCCGACGGCGTGGTCAATCTCGCGCCCTACAGCTTCTTCAACGCCATGGCGGACTCGCCGCCGATTGTGGTCTTTGCGCCGAACAATCCGCGCCTCGGCGGCGGGCGCAAGGACACGCTGACCAATATCGAGGAGACCGGCGATTTCGTGGTCAATCTCTGCAATTGGGACCTGCGCGAGGCGATGAATGCAAGCTCGGCGCATGTGCCGCCGGAGGTGGACGAAATCGCGCTGGCCGGCCTCACCGCCGCCCCTTCGGAAGTCGTCAAGGCGCCGCGCGTCGCCGAGGCGCCGGTTTCGCTCGAATGCGAGTTCCTGTTCCGCGTGCGGCTGCCGGGCGCGCATCCGAAGATCGAGAACAATGCCTGTTTCGGCAAGGTGGTCGGCATTCATATCGCGGACGAGATCATCGTGGACGGCATGGTCGATATGGCCCGCTACCGCCCGATCGCCCGCTGCGGCTATATGGACTACGCGCTGGTCGAAAGCGTCTTCTCCATGGACCGCCCGGATGACAATCTCGAAGCCTATGAAGCCCGCAATGCCCGCCAGTGGCAGGACGCGGCGGAATAGGGCCGCCTGCCCCCTCCTGGTTGCCCCGGACTTGGTCCGGGGGCCGTTTTCCGAGCTCTCCGCTGCACGCCGGCCGGGGTGAGGGGTCTCTCTCCACCGGCAACACCCATGCCAGCCGGCCCCGCCCTGTTGCCTGTTGCAGGAATGCAACAGGAACCGGTTTTCTACACCCAAAGCCCTGTTTTTCATTGACCCCCCCCCCCCCCGTATATGGTCGCCTTGTGCGCTAACGCGGATTCGCCGCACCGGCGCACGAAACCAACAACGGGAATGCAGGGACAATGAAGAAAACCCTCCTTACAACCAGCGCGCTTGCCTTCGCAGGCGCATTCGCAGTGGGCTCCGCCAGCGCCGCCGACAAGATGAGCGTCGGTCTCAGCGGCTATATGGAACAGTGGATCGGCATGAGCGCCGGCAATGGCGACAATGGCGGGACCGGCATCGTCTCCGACAGCGAATTCAATGTCCGGGGATCGCTGGAGGCGGATAACGGCCTCAAGTTCAGCGTCAAGATCGAGGTCGAGGGCAATACCAGCGGCGACCAGATCGACGAGTCGCAGGCGACGGTCAGCGGCAGCTTCGGGCAGGTCATGCTTGGCTCCGAAGACCAAGTTACCATGCTGATGCACCATGGGCACCAGGATGTCGGTATCGGGCTGAATGCCGGTGATGTCGGAACATGGCTCAAGGGCGTCAGCCTCGGCCACACGCATGGCGGCTTCAGCGACGAGGAGAGGATTTCCTACTTCACGCCGCGTATCAGCGGCCTGCAAGTCGGCGTGTCCTATACGCCGGACATGAGCAAGGGCAACGAAGACAGCAATGCCGCGCCGGTCGGCAATGACGATGACGGATGGGCGATTGCTGCGAACCTTGAGCAGAATGTCGGCGACGCCAGCGTCAAACTTTCCGTCGGTCATTCTGTGAAGAACAGCAGCGGCATGATGATGGCATACAGCCACGCGGCGGATATGGACGGGATATATTACACCGTTCAGCCGGGAAGCTACATGCAGGGGTCGTTCACGCAAGGCATGGACAGCTACATGCAGGGGTCGTTCACGCAGGGCATGGACAGCTACATGCAGGGGTCGTTCACGCAAGGCATGGACAGCTACATGCAGGGGTCATTCATGCAGGGCATGGATATGCTCGGGAACGAGATGCCGGGCATGTTCATGGTGAACAGCATCGACCTGAACATGCTGAGAACACTCACGATGAAAATAGACAATCTGACCGCCATACAGGAAATGGGAGACATGGCCCCCCCGGATGTGCGGGGAGCATATGCGAGCTATCTGGCGGCGCTCGCGGAAGGCTCGAAGAGATCTGAACTGAGGGGCAGGCCAGATTATGCACCCCTGTTCGATAAACTACTCCCAGCGCCAATCTCAAACCCCGCCTATGACAAGGACGCCGTTGCCGGAAGTGTTGGAAGTTTTCAGGATTTCAAGATCTGGTTGAATGTTCTCGACCACACCTGGAAGGGCGACACGGGGGATGAAAAGAGCAATGTTGAGGGAGCAATAGAATACAAGACGGCTAAGACTGCAGAGGCCCTGGACTTCACTTACGTCCCAACCGAGCAGGGCATGTTCACCGAGGGAACGGACACGCATATGCCTGGCGAGTTCACCGAGGGAACGGACACATACATGCCCGGCGAGTTCACCGAGGGAACGGACACATACATGCCCGGCGAGTTCACCGAGGGAACGGACACATATATGCCCGGCGAGTTCACGCCCGGCCTAGCCATGCTCCAGGCCAACGGCTACACCTACCAGGTCCTGGAGGACATGAACAAGAAGATCGCCGGCGAGAAGCAGACCTTGACCAATATCGGCCTGCAGGCGGGCTTCGGCGCGTTCGGGTTCAATGTCGCCCATGCCATGTATGACATGCCGTCCTCATACAGCCTCGTTGCCAACGGCGACCCGGTTGCGACCGGCCGGATGCACCCGAACGGCGACATGGTGATGGTCGACGGCAAGGCGGAAACGATCCAGCCGATGAAGATCATGGAGAATGACAACACCGACTACACCGTGACCACAGTCGGCCTGAAATATTCGGACGGCCCGATGTCTGCGAGCCTTGGTTATCTGATAACCGACCGCGACAGCGGCATGGACTCCAACGCGACCATGCTCTCGTTTTCCTACACGCTGGCGCCGGGTGTTGAGTCGAGAACCTCGATCTTCCAGGGCGAGGACGACAGCACCGAGGCCGAAGGATCCGGTTTTGTGACCGGCATCAAGATCGGTTTCTGACCGCTCGTTACTCTCCGCGGGCCGCCTTCGGGCGGCCCGCATTCTGTCTTCCGGCCCGGCCGGGAGACTGTGGCATCAGTCCCCCTGGTGCCGGTCCGGGGCGGGGTTTGCGCCATATCGGTTGAAGGGCAGCCGGGCGCAGGCCCCGCCCCGGTTTGCCGATAGGGTCCATCCGGGCCGCAGCGCAGGGCGTGCGCCGAAAGGCCGGCAGGCCTGCCGCCGGTTCGGACCGGGGCACGTCCGGCGCCATCCATGACTTGCAGCCCGGAAGCGGGCGCGGTATCGCTCGGTGGTCGGCTGCGGAGCCGGCAAGGCGGGTGCGGGGCGAGCCGCAGAAGGAGGCCAGGGCGATGTTCGACAAGGGTCATCTGGAATTCCACAGCGTCGATATGAACGCCGGCTGGGAGGTGCCGGAGGGCTATCCGCCGGGTATCGAACAGAAAGTGCTGGCGGGAGGGCTGGACGAGCCGGCGGGACGGGGCAGCCGGTCGCGTCTGCTGCGCTTCGCGCCGGGCGCCTTCACCACCGAGCCCTTCGTGCACAGCTATTGGGAGGAGGTCTATCTGCTTTCGGGCGACCTGGCCGTCGGCGTCGGGGAAGAGGCCGAATCCTTCTCGCCCAATACCTATGCCTGCCGTCCGCCCGGCGCGCCCCACGGGCCGTTCCGGTCCGACGGCGGGTGCCTGCTGTTCGAGATTCACTACTACGCCTGAGGCCGCCGGCGCCGCGGTTCCGCGCCGTATTCAGGCCGCAATTGGCTGCCATGATGGCGTCCGGCGCCGGGGCTTCCCCGGTTTCGGCGCCGCTTGTTCCTCCCTGTGCTTGAAGGCCGGCATGGCCCGTTCCAGCCATGCCGGCCGCTCTTTGATATGCGGCGGCGGCAGCCGGCCTCCCGTCCATGCCAAGGTTCCGCCACAACGGTCCTGTATTCGGGTATCGGCGGCAGACAGGGAGCAAAGCCATGAACCGGCTCGTCGTCACGGCGTTATCGGGACTGCTTGGCATGGCCTCCGGCCTCGCCGCTGCCTGCGACCTGCAGCGGGATGTGGACTGCCGCGGCGCGGATCTCCGGAACGCCGATTTTCCGGGCATTGTTCTCAACGACGTGGATCTGGAAGGAGCCAATCTTGAGGGCGCAAATTTCGAGCGGGCGCGGTTCCGGTATGTCAATCTGCAGGGCGCGAACCTGAAGAGGGCTAATCTTCGGGGCGCGTCGATCACGGGGCATTCCTATTCAGAAGAGCTTCGGGAGACGAATTTCCAGGACGCCGATCTGTCCGGCGCGGTTATTCACGGCTTTCTGATAAACGCCAATTTTGCGGGCGCGAATCTCGAAGGCGTGCATATCGCCGGCGGCGGTGACGGCTCCAATTTCCGCGGCGCGTTTAGTTGGCCGGACCAGCTCCGGAAGTCCTGCGAAGAATAACGGACGCCCCTGCCGCAAAATCGACGCATTTTTATGCTGCACTGCTGCTACACAGCGAAATCGGGAAAGGAACAGGCATGAAGAAAATCGCCTTTCTGGCGCTGGCGGCGCTGATCGCCCTGCCAACAGCCGCCTTCGCCTGCGATCCGGGTCCGGGCGCCGATTGCCGGGGCGCTGACCTGTCCGGACAGAATCTGTCCCGCAGGAACATGGAGCATGCAGACTTCCGGGGTGCTAATCTGGAAGGGGCGCAGCTTGATAAGTCGAACCTCGAATATGCGAACCTGAGCGGGGCGAACCTCCGCAATGCGAACCTTCACACCCCGCGCACCTGGGGAGCGGACTTCAGAGGGGCCGATCTTTCCGGCGCGCTTCTGGTCGGCGACTTCCGCGGCGCAGATTTTCGAGGATCCAATTGGGACGACGTCATTGCAGACGCTCACTTCGGCTGCGCGCGTCTCGAGGATGTGAGGAATTGCAGGTTTTCTTTCTGCAATAACTGAACCTCACGCTTGGCCGGGAGCGCTGGAGCAGCCGACCGCGGAATGTTCCGACAGCGGGCGGTAAGGCCGTCGGCCACTGCGTCGCTGGCTCGCTGTTGAAGTAGCGCGGCGGCGGGAATAGGGTATTCTTGCTAAGCACGAACAATTTGGCAGCCTGTTCGTCGGCAGAAAATCACAGGGCATGACGTTATCGATTGGACTGGCGCTTACAATCCGGAGACTCTTTGACTCTGCCATTTCCAAGTCATAGGTCGCCTTCTTGTTACTCCCTGGATTGCAGCGAAGGATACCGGGCGTGATCGATTTAATGACGTTACGACGCGTGATCTGAATCGAAATATCGGGCTCCAATACGTCTTAAGCTCCAACGAGAATAGCGCTGTAGCTTTGTTCGCGTTAATTGGTTCAAATCTTCCTCGCTTACGCGCCCCGGACTTGGGCCATCAACAAAGGATGTTTCGTTACATTCCCGATAGCTAATCCAGTAATCTAGCATATGTTTGTTACCCAGAGAATCCCGACAATACGGACGCATATGTATGCCGTTTTCGCCGCCGATCCTGATCGATTCTTCGACCAACATTTCCCGATTGTAAAGAACTCTGAAAGACTCGCCGTGTCGAAGACGATGCGGTAGATATATTGTTGAAACGGTTTTCTGATGATGTTGCATAACTGGTGGAAATGTAATTTCAGCCGTTGGAGAATCATTCTTTTCGTTGTTGTGTGATCTACCGATTTCAAATACAAACGAGACAATTTCTACCTTAATGAAACCAACATTAGTGACTGTGAAACCTTCGAATGAAGTGATCATCGAATTGTCGGATGATCCTTTGTTGAATGTATCGAAATTCATACAAGTCATCCTTATAGAGGGCCTGTCTTTATCTCGTGCGCGTTGCTCAGATTCTCTGAGCAACCGAGCTTGTGCGTGGGTAAACAACGCTTGTGCGACCACGGCAATCATGATAATAACAGTCAGAATGGAGTTGATCCATTGATATACTGTGAGGTCAAGTGCGTCCATTGATCTCTCTCTTTATCTTTCAAGTCTTCGATCGAGAGTAAGCGCTAGTATAGGCCAAGGCCCTGTGTAGACCTGGAGAGGGCATCGGCGGCGTTCTGGACCAATTCGAACAATTGCCGTCTCGCGTAACCGCCGCGCGCGGTGTCTGCTTCCTGATTTGCGTGTTCCGCAACGAGATTTGGCTGGGCGCGGTAGGATTCCAGTGTCCGGCGCGACTCGTTCAAAATGTAGCTATGCAGTTCGCCGGTGTTGGTGCCCCATGCCGAAGCCGCCATTGGATTGCCCCCCGTTTTTCCTTGCCATTATCGTGGCAGAAGGCGATTCGGGGAGGCAAGGGACGTGGCGGACAGGATGGGGGCGTTTTCGCTGCAGCAGGATGCCGTGCAGCGGTGGCGGGCGGGGCTTGCGGTTCTTGCGGCGCGGGATGCGCGTATCCGGGCGGCGCTGGCCAAAGTCGGGGCGCCGCCCATGGCGTTGCGGGGGGCGGGCTTTGCGGCGCTGCTGCGGGCGATTGCGGCGCAGCAGGTCTCCGCCGCCTCCGCGCGGGCGATCTGGGGGCGCCTGGAGGCCGCCGCCGATGGCGGGGTCACGCCCGCAGCGGTGCTGGCGCTGGGGGAGGAGGGCTTGCGCGCCGCGGGGTTCAGCCGGCCCAAGATGCGCTATGCGCTCGCCATTGCGGACGAGCTTGCTTCCGGGCGCGTGTCTCTGGAGCGGATCGCCGCCATGCCGGACGACGACGCGATTGCCGCCTTGACGGCGCTGAAGGGCGTCGGGCGCTGGACGGCGGAAGTCTGGCTGCTGTTCGGCCTCGGCCGCCCCGATATCTGGCCCTCGGCCGATCTGGCGCTCAACGCCGCGCTGCAGCGCACGCTCAACCTGCCGGCGCGGCCGCTGCCGCGGGAAGCGGCCCGCCTGGTCGAAATCTGGTCGCCCCACCGCAGCGCCGCCGCGCTGCTGCACTGGCATCTCTACCGGACCGCGCCCGCCTGACCCGCCGGCCCGCGCGTCACCGCCAGCCACTGGCGCACGCGCGCTTCGGGGTCCGGATTGAGCGTGATGTCGGTGACGACGGAAAGGCTGTCCGCCCCGGCCCGGAGCGCATCCGGCGCGCGTTCCACGGTAAGCCCGCCGATCGCCACCAGCGGCAGCGCGCCCACGCGCCGCTTCCACTCCCCGACCCGCTCCAGACCCTGCGGCCCGAAACGCATCTTCTTCAGGATCGTCGGCCAGACCGGGCCGAGCGCGACATAGTCGGGCCGGGCCACCAGCGCGCGGCCCAGCTCCGCATCGTCATGCGTGCTCAGGCCGAGCTTCAGCCCGGCCGTGCGAATGGCCGGCAGGTCCGCCTCGTCCATGTCCTCCTGGCCCAGATGGACAAAATCGCAGCCTTCCTCGATGGCGAGCCGCCAGTAATCATTGACGATCAACTGGCAGTCATGCGCCGCGCAAACCGCCTTCGCCGCGCGGATTTCCGCCCTGAGCGCCGCCTCCGGCCGGTCCTTGATGCGCAATTGCACCAGGCGGATGCCGAGCGGCACCAGCCGCTCCAGCCATGCCGCGCTGTCGAGGATCGGATAGAACCGGTCAAGCATCGCCGAGCACGGCCCGGCCGATCACCGGCGTCGAGGGCCGGGCCATGTCGCGCGGCTCCATCGGGTCCGCCTCCCGGGCCGCCCGGCCCGCCGCGACCGCCTGGGCGAAGGCCGCCGCCATCTTCGCCGGGTCGCCCGCCCGCGCGACGGCGGTGTTCAGCAGCACGGCGTCATAGCCGAGTTCCATCGCCGCCGCCGCATGGCTCGGCAGGCCGATGCCGGCGTCCACCACCAGCGGCACATCGGGGAAATGCGCCCGCATGGCGCGCAGGGCAAAGACATTGTTGAGGCCCCGGCCGCTGCCGATCGGCGCGCCCCAGGGCATCAACACCTCGCAGCCCGCCTGCAGCAGCCGCTCCGCGACCACCAGGTCCTCCGTGGTGTAGGGGAACACCTTGAAGCCGGAATCGGTGAGAATGCGCGCCGCCTCGACCAGGCCGAAGACATCCGGCTGCAGCGTGTCGTCCTCGCCGATCACCTCCAGCTTGATCCAGTCGGTCTCGAACACCTCGCGCGCCATTTCCGCAGTCGTTACCGCCTCGCGCACGCTGTGGCAGCCGGCGGTGTTCGGCAGCACGCGCACGCCGAGCGAGCGGATCAGCTCCCAGAAACCCTGCCCTGCACGCGCCGCCCCGGACTCGCGCCGCAGCGACACCGTGACAATCTCCACGCCCGCGGCGCGGATCGCCGCGCCCAGCACCGCCGGAGACGGATATTGCGCCGTGCCGAGAAACAGGCGCGACGAGGGCTGGAACCCGTAAAATGCCAAGACCGTTCAGCCTCCCTGCATGGGCGCCACGACCTCGACCGCGTCGCCGTCGGAAAGCGGTGCGGACGCTCTCAGGCCCTTCGGCAGAAAGGTGCCGTTGAGCGCCGTCGCCACCACGGCCCCGTTATAGCCCTTTTCGTCGAGAAGGTCGGCCAGCGTCGCGGCCGCCGTGCAGACCGGCTCGCCATTGAGTTCAATCCGGACCGTCATCGCGCCGCTCCCGTTCCAAAGACGATATCCGCCGCCTGCGCGGCCATGGCCGGGGCCAGCAGGAAGCCGTGGCGGTAGAGGCCGTTGACATGGATGCGCCGGCCGTTCCGGACAACCCGGGGCAGATTGTCGGGAAAGGCCGGGCGGGCATCGGTGCCGATCTCGACAATCTCCGCTTCGCCAAAGGCCGGATGCAGGGCATAGGCGGCGCTCAGCAGCTCCACCATGGACCGCGCCGTGATGCGCTGCCGGTCGTCATTCTCGATGGTCGTCGCGCCCAGCATGTAAAGGCCGCCGCCGCGCGGCACCAGATAGATCGGAATGCGCGGATGGATGAGGCGCACCGTCCGGGTCAGCGTCACCTCCGGGCTCAGGATATAGAGCATCTCGCCCTTCACGCCGCGCAGCTCCGGCAGGCAGGCCGCCGCCGCCAGACCCCGGCAATCGACGGTCCACTCGGCGTCCGGCGCAGTGTCCACGCCGTAGCTGACGCCAATGCCCACCTCCTCCAGCCGCTCGGCCAGCGCCGCCAGCGCCCGGCGCGGGTCGAGATGCGCTTCCTCGCGGAAGAACAGCGCCCGCGCGAAGCGCCCCTCCAGGCCGGGCTCCAATTCGTCGAGTTCGGCCTTGTCGAGCCAGACATGGTTTTCCGTGCGCCGCGCAAAGCGCAGCAATTCGCCGCTATCCCGGGCCGGGGCGATCACCAGGCTGCCGCGCCGGACCACGCCCGGCACCCGCGCGGCCCAGAAATCCGCCGCATCCCGGCCGAGCGCAACCACTTCCGGCTCCGCGCTTTCCCGCTCGCACCAGGGGGCCAGCATACCGCCGGCATACCAGGAGCATTGATGCGGGCCGGGGCCGGAGCCGCGGTCGATGACCGAGACCTCGGCGCCGCGCTCGGCCAGCACCGTGGCGGCGGTCAGCCCTGCAACGCCGGCGCCGATGACCGCGACGGTCGTCATTCCGCGCGGTATCTCGCCGCAAAGGCCTCGTCGATGGTGACGCCGAGGCCGGGCCGGTCCGGAATCTCCAGCATTCCGTCCTCGACCCTGAAGTCTTCCCTGGCGAGTTCATGCAGCATCGGATTGGCGCCGACCGAATATTCGACGATGAAGCCGCTCGCCGCCGCGGCCAGAACCTGAAGGCCGGCCGCGAAGGTGCAGGCCCCGCCCCAGAGATGCGGGGCGAAGCGGATCTGATGGGCGGCCGCCAGGGCCTCGATGCGCATGGCTTCCGTGATGCCGCCGGCGATGGAAAGGTCCGGCTGGAAGATATCCGCCGCGCGCAGCAGCGCCAGGTCGCGAAAGGCAAAGCGCGTGAACTCGCTTTCGCCGCTGGCGATGGGGATGTCCGTGGCGGCCCTGACTTCCGCCTGGCCCGCCTTGTCGTCTGCCGTCACCGGCTCCTCCAGCCAGCCGATATGGCAGTCGGCGACCGCCCGGCAGAAGCGCTTGGCCTCCGCCACGGTGAAGGTGCCATGGGCGTCGCAGAGGATGTCAATGCCGGGCCCGAGGCCGTCGCGCGCCGCCTGCACGCGCTCGATGGAGTGGCGCAGCGTGCCGTCGCCCGAGCCGACCCGCATCTTCACCGCCCTGAAACCGCCCCGGTCGAGGAAGCTCTGCAATTCGGCCACGATGCCCGACGCCGGGGCCCAGCCGCCGGAGGCGTAGGCCGGCATGGCGGTGTGGCGGCGCCCGCCGATCAGCTGCCAGACGGGGCGGCCGAGCTCCTTGCCGAGAATGTCCCAAAGCGCCATGTCGATGCCGGAAAGCGCCGAGACCGTGAGGCCGCGCCGGCCCAGCACGGGGAAGACATGGCCGCGCGCGATCGCGAAATGGGCGCGGCTGCCGTTATACATGACATCCCAGAGGCGGGAGATGTCGCGCGGGTCCTCGCCGACCAGCAGCGGGCCGAGTTCCTGCTCGACGCAGGCCGCGAGCGTGCGGTTGTTGCCGGCGGACCCGACCGCCGCCTTGGCCTCCCCGAAGCCGGTGATGCCGGCGTCGGTTTCAACGCGCACCAGGGTCGAGTCGAAGGCGCGCGTGCGGCCGAAATCGCTCACATGCTGGTGCTCCTCCGGGATCGGCACATGCAGCCAGTCCGCGCGGACTTGCGTGATCTTCATGGGGTCGCTTCTCCGGTCTCCGCCGCATAGGTTTCGCAGAGCGCAGCCGCTTCGTCGAGTGTCTCGGCGGCGCCGAACACATAGCGGTCCGGCCGCAGCAGTGCGGCGGCGAGGCCCTGTTCGCGGAGCCAGCCTTCTCCCGCCGCAATGGCCGCGATGCCGCAACTCTCGACGGCCGCAGGCTCGCGCAGCAGCAGCACGGGGCGGAGGCCGACCGCATCGTCGAGGCGCCGCCCGTCCGGGAGCAGCGGTTGCGGGCCCGGCCGACCGACCGCGGGGCCGGCGCCCCGATGCAGCCCCGGGCCGAGGCGCGGGCGGATCGATTGCATCCGGTCCGTGCGCTCGCCCCGCGCCGCGGCCTGGCTCACCGCTGCCTCGGTGGCGGTCGCGTTCAGCAGCCGCCCCATGCGCACGGCGAGCTCGATATAGTCGCGCACATGGGGAATGCGCTCACTGGCGTAGCTGTCGAGCAGGGCCTCCGGCGCGCCCTTTGCGAGCACCGCCGCCAGCTTCCAGGAGAGATTGGCGGCGTCGCGGATGCCGGCGCACATGCCCTGCCCGAGAAAGGGCGGGGTCTGGTGCGCCGCGTCGCCGGCGATCAGCAGCCGCCCGCGCCGCCAGCGCCGCGCGATCACGGCATGGAAGGTATAGACCGCCGCGCGCTCCATCTCCGCGTCTTCGGGGCCGATCCAGGGCGCGAGCAGACGCCATACCGTTTCGGGGTCGGCGTCCTCACCGTCCGCGACGCGAATCTCCCAGCGCCGCCGCCGGCCGGTGGTGCGCACATAGGTCGCGGGCCGGTCCGGGTCGCAGAACTGGCGGGTGTAGTCGCCGAGGTCGGGGCGCGGGCGTTTCAGCAGCAGGTCGATCACCAGCCAGCGTTCGTGAAAGCCCAGATCCTCGCTCGGGCTGCCGATTGCCGCGCGCACGCCGGACCGCGCCCCGTCGCAGCCGACGACATAGCGCGCATCCAGCGCCTCGGGGTCGTCGATTTCGCACCCCTGACAGACCCGGACATGCGGGAACCGCGCCAGCCCGGCCCGCAGCGCGCCTTCCAGCGTCGGCTGGTGGAAGCGGTAGCTCTCATGCCAGCCCTGCGGCCCCGGCTCCATCCGGCGCGACCAGTCGAGCATGGTCCGGCCCCGGTTATCGACGAACAGCGTGCCCGGCGAGACATGCGTCCCGGCTGCTATTTCCCCGGCCAGGCCGACGGACTGGAAGACGCGCATGACCTCGTCGTCGAAATGCACCGCGCGCGGCAGCGCATAGGCGGTCCGGTCGCGCTCGAAGACATCCACCCGGAGGCCCAGGCAGCCGAGCAGATTGGCCAGCGTTGCGCCCGTGGGCCCGAGGCCGACAATGGCTATGTCTGTTCCGGTCATGCTTGTCCGGCGGCGGCGGGAGCGGCAGACTCGCACGAGTCGCGGGTAGAGGAGAAGCCGAGGCATGACGACGCTGCGCGAAATGATTGCGGGTCCGGAGCCGGTGCTGGCGCCGCTCGTGCTCAACCCTCTCATGGCGAGGCTGGCGGAGAATGCGGGGTTTCGCGCGCTCTATCTGGGGGGCGGCGCCACCGGCTACATGAAGGTGTGTCTGGAGGCCAATCTCACGCTCACCGAAATGTGCCAGACGGCCATCGAGATCGGCGCGGTGACGCCGCTACCGCTCATCTTTGACGCCGCCGCCGGCTTCGGCGATCCGATGCATATGCGCCGCACCATCGCGATGAGCGAGGCGGCCGGCTTCCAGGCCATCGAGATCGAGGACCAGTGGCTGCCGAAGCGCGCCCACCACCATATCGGGCTGGAGCATATGGTGGAGAAGGAGATCATGGCGGCGAAGGTGGCCGAGGCGGTGCGGGCGCGGCGCGGCACCGATCTGCTCATCGTTGCGCGCACCAATGCCGTGCGCGCCTCCAACATGGATGATGCACTGTCCCGCGCCGAGGCCTATCGCGAGGCCGGCGCGGACATGCTGCTGCTCTCGCCGCGCAATGCCGACGAGGCGCGCTTCATCGCCGAGCGGCTGGGCGGGCCGCTCATGTATCTCGCAAGCCCAGGCGGCATGGCCGATATCGGCATCGGCGCGCAGGAAATGGCGGATATGGGCTGGAAGCTGATCGCCGACCCGCAGACGCAGCTTCTCGCCCTCTACGAGACCTCCAGGCGCCTCTATGCCGAAATGGCCTCGGCCTTCGCCTCCGCGGCCCACCCGCCCAAAGGCTGGCTCGCGCTGCAAAACCAGTTGCATGACGACATCGACCTGGAAACGCTGCTCGACATCGAACGGCGCACGGTGGAGAAGGGGCAGGGCTGACGGCGGCCGCGCCAAGCCGGCGCGTGAGGTCCGGCAGCAAGCGCCCTCATCCCTCTCAGCACATTGTCCCTGAGCGCCTCGCCGCGGCTGAGACGCAGGAGTGCTGCCCGCAAGGCCGGAAGCAGCAATGCCGGCAGCGACCGCTCCTCGGAAGCCTCCGCTCTGACGCAGGCGATGCCGCGGGCCTCGGCGTCCCGGCGGATGCGGTTGAGCAGGACGGTCTTGCCGACCCCGCGCAACCCGTAGAAGACAAAGCTTCGAGCGGATCTTCCGGCGCGGACGCGGTCCAGCGCCACGGCGGCGCGTTCGATCAACGCATCCCGCCCCGCCAGTTCGGGCGGCGGCGTGCCGGCGCCGGGCGCGTAGGGGTTCTGTCTCGGATCCATTTATAGCGATCTTACCCCGGTTTATCGAATTACGGTAATCTGCGGTAAGTTCGATATAAACCGGGTGCTGCGTCTTCCGGCGGCGTCCCGGTTTGCAATCCGCGCTCATGCTCCGAAGACCGGCGCAGCTTGCCGTCATTGCAAGCCGAGACATTGTCCCGCATTGCAGTTGACGGCAGATCACGTATAATTCGCGCCCATTCACGGGGCCTCTTCACGGGGCCTCTTCACGGGGCCTCTTCACGGGGCCTCTTCACGGGGCCTCTTCGATGAAGCGGAGGGGCCCGTGGCGCTGGCCGATCCGGCAGGAGACCGGCCTTCTCGGCGCGCCGCCATTGGCTGCGACCCGTCGGCGCAATTGCCGGTCTATGTCATCAATCTCGACCGGCGGCCGGACCGCTGGCGAAGGATCTCCGAGCATCTCGACTGCCTCGGCCTGCCGGCGCAGCGCATCCCGGCGGTGGATGCGACGCTGCTGGCGCATCAGGAGGGGTGGGAGCAGCGCGCGAACGGCAATCCGCCGGCATGGAAGATCGACCTCGGCGCCGTTGCCTGCGCCTTCAGTCATGCGCAGGTCCTTGGCGCCTTTCTTGATACTGAATATCCGGCCGCACTCGTTCTGGAAGATGATGCGCAAATGGCCCCGGATGTGTCGGCGTTACTGTCGGTGGACTGGTGGCCGCGGAACGCCTGCCTGATCCGTCTCGAAGCTGGTGCTGGCCCCCACTGGCCGATCCCGCTGTCGACTGCGTCGCATCCAACTCCGACCGGCCGGCGTCTTCACAAGCTGGAGAGGTGGGCTCCGGGTTCTGCCGCCTATCTCATAAACCGGGCCGGGGCGGCGCTGCTATTGCCGTATCTCGAGGACCCGCAGCACCCGATGGACCATCTTCTTTACGATCATCGCTATTGCGCCTCGGCGCGCGCGCTTCGGGCTTTACAGATACTTCCCGCTGCTGCGCGGCAGACCGAGGGAGCCGAAGCATCGGATCTTGTTTGGTGGAGAGAAGAAGGGGAGCTAACTGGCTGGACGCGGCGCAAGTATCGTTTGAAACGCAACCTCGGAAGTTTGCCCTACAAGACGCGGCTATACGCGCTCCTGTGCCTGGGAAAGGTTCGTCGGTGCGAAGTTGCTTACCGGGACATGCGGGAAGAAGGAAGAAACCGGTGAAGCATACTCCTTCCGGACTGCGCGGCTGTGTTTCGGTTGCCCGGGGAACAGGATAAAGCCGGGAGGCATCACCTTGCGAAACTTTATTGCTGAAATTATCATTGCATTTGCGAATATCGTTACCTTTCCTTTCAGTCTGCGGCGAAGAATGTTCGTCCGGATATTGGTTAGGGACGGTCTGATTGAGAACCTCCCGGTCAAAACCCCGCATGGCGGACTTGTCTTTCGGGAAAATTCTTCAACAAGCGCGAATATGCTCAAGTCCGTGTATAAGGACACTCACGAGCCGGATACGCGGGCGTGGATAGACGCCATGCCGGAAGATGCCTGCTTCTGGGATATCGGGGCCAATATCGGCGTCTTCAGCCTCTATGCGGCGCTGCGCCTCCGGAACGGAAAGGTCGTCGCCTTTGAACCAGCGGCGGGCAGTTATGCACTGCTGAACCGTAACATTGAGGCGAATGCCATGGCGCACAGGATATCCGCCTATTGCATCGCTCTGGCGGAGCGGACGAAGCTTGACACGCTCAACATGGCGACCACCAGCGCCGGCAGTTGGGCCCACGGCTTCGGAACGGAGACTGATGAATTCGGAAATAGAATCGACACGAAATTCCGTCAGGGCGCGGTCGGATTCTCGGTGGACGACTTTGCGGAACAGTTTTCGCCGCCGCTCCCGACCCATGTGAAGATGGATGTGGACGGCCTCGAAGACGGCATTCTACGCGGCGGCCGGGCGATATTCTCGGCGCCTTCCGTGCGATCGATGATCATTGAACTGCGGGACCTGGACTCGGCGCGCAACCGGAGGATTGCAGACCTCATGGCCGGTCTGGGCTTCGTTCCCCGGCCCAAGACATCCCCCGACCATCTCAATATCGTCTTCGACCGGGCGCCAGGCCTATGAAATAGACGGCTTGAGCAGCGCCACGATCAAGGCGCCCTGCGCTGCCAGAAGCACCGCGACGATCCCGACCATGCGCCAAATCAGCCGGCTTTCAAGCGCCGCGAGGTCCGTCTTGGTTGCCAGTTCGCTGCGGCCTGCGCCAGCGGCGTCGCGAGCGGTTGCAACGATAGCCCTTGCGTGCTTCGGATCGATGCCTGCATCCTGCAAGGCTTCGGCTGCAGTCAGAGTGTCGAACGCGCCTGCCATGCTGAAAAACCTATCCCGCCAACCTGCCTGGCGTCAAGTCTGCTGCGCGTCGGCTGGAGGCTTCCGGCGCCGGGAGCCGCACCGTCACCCAAACCGCCGTTCCAGTTCGGCCAGGCAGGCGTTGCGGTCGGGGTGGAAGGCGCGGGCGATCCACCAGGTCTCGATTGCATGGAGGCGCCGGCCGATTTCCGGGCCGGCGGGGACGCCCCGGGCGAGCACATCGCAGCCCGACAGCGGAAAGCGCGGCGGCGGCGGCTCTGCCAGCAGCGCCTCGCCCGCCGGGCCGCCGCCGGCGAGCAGCAGGCGGTCGCGGAACAGCGCCCGGCCGTCGCGGTAGAGCGTCTCGCGGTCCAGCGCCTTTGGCTCCGCGAGCGCCTGGATGCGCGCCGTCTCCGCCGCGCTGAGCCGCAGCCGGCCGGGGTCCGGCCGCTCAAGCAGCGCGGCGAGGCGGCGCAGCGGGTCCGGGCGGCAGCCGAGGCGGGCTTCGGCCGCGACGGTCCGCGCCAGCCGGTCGAGATCTCGCGCCGCCGGCAATACCGGCTCCAGCACGCCGCGGCCCGCCATCAGCGACACGACTGCAACCGGGTCGGGCACGGCCAGAAGGCCCAGCAGTTCCGCCCGCAGCCGCTCGCCGGAGAGGCCCGCCGTCAGCGGCGCCAGCCGGACCGCCGCTTCCAGGCTGGCCGGGTCGCCCGGCAGGCGGCCGAAACCGGCGGTGAAGCGGAAGAACCGCAGCACGCGCAGCACATCCTCCCGGATGCGCCGCTCCGGGTCGCCGACAAAACGCACCAGCCCGGCCGCCAGGTCCGCCCTGCCGCCGAAATAGTCGAACAGGCGGCCTTCCGGGCTTGCGGACATGGCGTTTACGGTGAAGTCGCGCCGGGCGGCGTCCTCGCGCCAGTCGCGCGTATAGGCGACGACGGCGCGGCGTCCGTCGGTTTCGACATCGCGGCGCAGAGACGCCACCTCGCATCGGCGCTTGCCGGCAAGCGCCAGCACGACGCCGTGCTCCATGCCGAGGGGCCGCACGCCGATGCCGGCCGCCTCCAGCCGCCGGACGATCTCCGGCGGCGCCTCCGGGGCGGCGAGGTCGATATCGGCCACCGGCCGGCCGGCGAGGGCGTCGCGGACCGCGCCGCCGACGAACCGGCATTCGCCGAGCGCCGCTGCAATACGCGCGATGTCGGGATCGCGCATCCATTCCGCCGCAGGGGCGAATGCGCTCAATCCGCCACCTTGCCGGGCACCACCTCGCCGTCCACCACCCTGGGCGGGCTGTAGGTTCCTTCCGGATCGGAGGTGCCGGCGAGCGCCCAATAGCCGAGCAGCAGGGCGACGAGGCAGAGGCCCGACAGCAGAATCTTGTTCCAGGGCGCATCGCGCAACCACCCGGGCGCGGGCCGTCCGTCCCGGATAACGATCCATGCCATATAGAGCAGCAGCGGGATCGACAGCGCAAGCAGGATCTGGATGAGGGGCTTCAGCATGGCTTCCCCGCCAGCATATCGTGAAGATTGACCAGCATGCCGGCGGTGGCGCCCCAGATATGGCGGCCCCGATACGGCAGGACATAATAATGCCGCTCGAGCCCGTCGCGGACCATGGTTTCGCGCTTGTGATTGGCCGGGTCCAGGATGAAGGCCAGCGGCACCTCGAAGATGTCGTCCACTTCGAAGGGATCGACGGCGAGTTCGAAGGGCGGCTCGACCCAGCCGATCACCGGCGTGACCGCATAGGCGCTGACGGTCTCGTAAACATCCAACTGGCCGATCACCTCCACATGGCGCCGGCAAAGACCGACTTCCTCCTCCGTCTCGCGCAGCGCCGTCTCCCGGATATCGGCGTCGCCGGCTTCCCTGCCGCCGCCGGGAAACGCGATCTGGCCGGCATGGTGCTTGAGATGGGCGGTCCGCTGCGTCAGCAGCACGGTCGGGCCCCGGGGCCGCGCCACCAGGGCCACCAGCACGCCCGCCTGCCGGAGCGCCCGGCCGTCGGCGAAGGCCGGGCGGCCGTCCGGCAGCAGGTCGAAATCGCTGCGCTGCGGCGGGGTCAGCCCGTCCGGTCCGGACACAAACCCCGCCGCCTTGAGGCGCGCGATCACCTCGTCACGCGTCATGGCCGAGCTCCCCAAGGTCGAAAAAATGCCCGTCGCTCCAGACGCCATAGCCGCTCCCGGCCTCCTCGGCCAGTTCAGCCAGGTCATACCACGGCGCGCGCAGCACCGCCGCCTCGATACCGGGGCGGACCAGGAGATAAGGCCGCACGGCGATCCGCAGCGGATGGGCCGGGCCGAGCGTCACCCATTCGTCGATATTGGTGCGGAAGCGGACCCGCTGCTGCCGACCCTCGCCGTCCGACTGCAATTCGACCGCAACGAAAGGCGCGTCCTCGACCTCGATGGCCACCCGCTCCACCGGGGTTTCCAGCAGATAGCCGCCGTCCGGACAGCGCTTGAGCACCGTGCTGAACAACTTGACCAGCGCCGGGCGCCGAAAGGGCAGGCCGTTATGAAACCAGACGCCGTGACGGTCGATGCGCAGGCCGGCGCCGGGCGGCGTTTCTTCCCGCAAATGTTTTGCAATCTCGACACGCTTGGCCATGGCGGTGCCATAATAGGGCAGTATGGCCGAGCCGGAAGGCCCGCGCCTTTTCGCTCGCCGGCGCTGCGCCGGATGGAGGTCCTGTTTCATGCAGCGAGTCCAGACCGGTCCGGACAACGCCTCGGGAGACGCTGCGGCCTGGCGGATTGACGCCGCCGCGTCGCGCCTGGAAGAAGCCGCAGACGCCGTGTCGCAGGTCATTTTCGGCCAGCCGTCCGTGGTCGAACAGGCGATTGTCACCCTGATCGCGGACGGCCACGGCCTGCTGGTCGGCGTGCCGGGGCTCGGCAAGACATTGCTCGTCGAGACGCTGGCGCGGGTGTTCAGCCTGGACCGGCGCCGCGTCCAGTTCACCCCCGACCTCATGCCGACCGACATTCTGGGTTCGGAGATCCTCGACGAAAGCGAAAACGGCAAGCAGTTCCGCTATGTCGAGGGGCCGGTCTTCACCCAATTGCTGATGGCGGACGAGATCAACCGCGCCAGCCCGCGCACGCAGTCGGCCCTGCTGCAGGCCATGCAGGAGCGCCAGGTGTCCGTTGCCGGGCGGCCGCGCCCCTTGCCCCGGCCGTTCCATGTGCTGGCGACGCAAAACCCGATCGAGCAGGAGGGCACCTATCCGCTGCCCGAGGCGCAGCTGGACCGCTTTCTGCTCCAGATCGATGTCGGCTATCCCGATTCCGCAACCGAACGGACCATCCTGCTCGAAACCACGGGCAGCGATGCGCAGGAAGCGCGGGCCGTCGTGACAGCCGAGGAGCTGCTGGAATTGCAGGCGCTGGCGCGGCTCATGCCGGTCGGCGAAAAGGTGTTGGCGGCGATTCTCGATCTGGTGCGGCGCGGGCGGCCGGAAAGCGCGGAGGACAAGCGGATTCCGGAATGGGTCGGCTGGGGGCCGGGGCCGCGGGCCGGGCAGGCGCTGATGCGCTGCGCGCGGGCGCGCGCCCTGCTGCAGGGGCGGCTTTCGCCCTCGGTCGAGGATGTCCATGCGCTGGCCGGCCCGGTGCTGCGCCACAGAATGGTGCTTTCCTACGCGGCGCGCGCGGAAGGGATAGACGTTGACCACGTCATCGCCTGCCTGACCGCACCGCTCGGCTGAGTCGGGCGGCCGCCGGTGTCTGTCGCCGATGCAGAAAGACTTGCCGCCGGCTTGCCCGCGCCGAGAGTGGCGGCGCTCCGGGTCGCCGACACGGTAAGCGCCGGCTCTCACGGGCTGCGCCGGCCGGGGCCGGGTTACGATTTCTGGCAGTTCCGCCTCTATCGGCCGGGCGACCCCGTCCGCGCCGTGGATTGGCGGCGCTCGGCCCGGGAGGGGCGCGTGCTCGTCAGCGAGCGCGAGCGCGACGCTGCGCAGACCTTCTGGCTTTGGGAAGACCGCTCGGCCTCCATGGACTGGCGGGGCGCCAGGATGCGGGAAACCAAGGCCGCCCGCGCCCGGCTGCTCCTTCTGGCGGCGGCCGTGCTGCTGATGCGGGCCGGCCATCAGGTTGCGCCTGTCGGGCCGGCTCCGGGGCGTTACCGCCATGAGCGGCGCCTCGGCGAACTGTCCCTGGCGCTCGACCGCACGCTGCCCGCCGCCGGCCTGCCGCGCAATCTCGCCTTCGGAAAATACGCCCAGGCCGTGCTGGCGGGCGATTTCCTCGACGCCGCCGGCACCATTGAGCCCTTGTTCCGCCGGCTGGCGGAAGCCGGCGTGCGCGGCCATATCGTGCAGGTGCTGGACCCCGCCGAGATCGACCTGCCAATGCGCGGGCGGCGGCGCTTTATCGGCATGGAAGACGAAGGCGACCTGCTGGTGCGGCGGGTGGGCGGCCTGCGCGCCGCCTATCGCGAACGCCTCGAGGCGCATAACGAGGATCTCCGGCGCAGGGCGGCGCAGCTTGGCTGGACCGTGCTGCGGCACCGGACCGACGCGCCGCCGGCCTCGGCCCTGCTCGCCCTGGCGGGGCAGCTTTCGGAGCGGCCGGACCGGCCATGCTGACGCTGGGCGCCATCGGCTTCGCCGCACCCTGGTTTCTGCTCGGGCTACTCGCGCTGCCGCTGGTCTGGCTGCTGCTCCGGATCACGCCGCCGCAGCCGGTCGCAACGCGCTTCCCGGCAATCCGGTTTCTGTTCGGGCTGCAGCAGGACGACGACACCAGCGAGCGCACGCCGCCCTGGATGCTGCTGCTGCGGCTTCTGATCGGGGCGCTGCTGGTGCTGGCGGCCGCCCGGCCGATTCTGGCCCCCGGCAGCCTGCTGGAGGGAAGCGGCGGCGTGCTGCTCGCACTCGACGACGGGTGGGCCTCGGCGCCCCGCTGGACCGCGATGCGCGCCGCCGCGCTCGGCATTGTGGACGAAGCGCGGCGGGAAGGCCGGACGATCCGCCTGCTGACCACGGCGCCCGATGCCGACGGCAATCCGCCGCCGGCTTCCGGCCCGCTCGAGGCCGCCGATGCGGCCGCCATCCTGACGGCGCTGCAGCCGAAGCCCTGGCCGGCGGACCGCACCGCCGCAAGGGCGGCGTTGCAGGAGATCGACCTTTCAGAGCCGGCCACGGCGGTTTGGGTGAGCGACGGGCTGGACAGCGAGGGCGCCGCCGATTTTGCCGGCGCCCTGCAACGCCTCGGCGGGCTGGACATGCTGCAGCCGGAGATCGAGGCCCGCGCCATGCTGCTGCGCTTGCCGGAGCGGGAGGCGGGGCGGGTGACAATGCGTCTCGAACGGGCCGGCGGGCCGCCCCGCCGCGTGTCGGTGGAGGCGGTGGACGAGGAAGGGCTGCGGGTGGCTGCGGCGGAGCTGGCGTTCGGCGAAGGCGAGACCTCGGCAACCGGTTCGATCGAGCGCCCCGACGAGTTGTTGAACCGCATTGCGCGGTTTCGCCTGCGGGAGGAGGCCGGGGCGGGGTCGGTCATGCTGGCCGGAAGCAATTGGCAGCGGCGCAAGGTGGGCCTCGCGGCATCCGGCATTGCAGGCCATCCCTTGCTGGACGACCTGCACTATCTGCGTTCCGCCCTGCTGCCGTTCGCGACCGTTGTCGAGGCGCCGGCGGCGGAGCTCATCGAGGCCGGCGTCGGGGCGCTTGTGCTCACCGATGCGGCCGCGCTTGAGCAGGCGGAGATGGATGCGCTGGACGCGTGGGTCCGGAGCGGCGGCGTGCTGTTGCGCTTCTCCGGGCCGCGTCTGGCCGAAGCGGGCGGGGAACTGCTGCCGGTGTCGCTGCGCCGGGGCCGGCGCGAGCTTGGCGGCGCGCTGACCTGGGCGAGGCCGCAGCGGCTGGGCGCCTTTTCCGCCACCGGCCCCTTTGCCGGGCTGGCGCCGGCCGCCGACATATCCGTGAGCCGGCAGGTGCTGGCCGAACCCGGCCCGGAACTCTCCGAGCGGAGCTGGGCGGCGCTCGCCGACGGCACGCCGGTGGTGACCGGCGCGCGCCTGGGCGGGGGATGGACGGTTCTGGTCCACACTTCCGCCAATGCGGACTGGTCGAGCCTCGCTCTCTCCGGCCTCTATCCGCAGATGCTGGCCCGTCTTGCGGCGCTCGGCCGGGGCACGGGCGGACTCGACGGGCCGCTGGCGCCGGCGAGGGTGCTGGACGGCTTTGCGCGTTGGGCGGAGCCGGGCCCGGCCGTGCTGCCGCTGCCCGCCGGCTGGGCGGAGACGGACCGCCCCGGCCCGGCCATGCCGCCCGGCCTCTATGGCCGCGCCGGGGGGTTCCAGGCGGTCAATCTCGGCGGCGGCCTGCCTGCTCCGACCGTGCTCGCCGGCCTGCCGCAGGGCGTTGTCGAACGGGGCCTGGGGCCCGGGCGGGAATATCCGCTGCGTCCCTGGCTGCTGCTTGCGTGCCTGGCCCTGCTGCTGCTGGACGGCCTGGCCTCGCTCGCCTATCGCGGCTATCTGCTGCCGGCCTCGGCCGCGGCGCTGGCGGGCGTGCTCCTCGCCGGTCTCGGCGGCAGCGCAGATGGGCAGGCAGAGGAGGCCGCCGAGATCGCAGGGGAGGTGCATCTCGCCTATGTCCTGACCGGCGATGCGGAGCTGGACGAGATCACCCGCGCCGGCCTTGCCGGCCTCAGCCGGGTTCTCCGGCAGCGGACCATGGTCGAGCCGGGGGAGCCGCAGGCGGTGGATGTCGAGCGGGACGAACTGGCCTTCTATCCATTGCTGTTCTGGCCGGTGGCGGCCGGCCAGCCGGCGCTGTCCGACACCGGACGCACGCGGCTTGCCGCCTATGTGGCGGCAGGCGGCATGGTGGTGTTCGACACCCGCGACCGCGGCGCGGTGTCCGGCCGCCTGAACGTGTACGGCGGCGCGGCGACGCCGGAGGGCGACCGGCTGCGCCGTCTGCTCGCTAATATGCGCGTGCCGCCGCTGACCGCCGTGCCGCCGGACCACGTGCTGACCCGGGCGTTCTATCTGCTGCGCAGCTTTGCCGGCCGCCATGCCGGCGGAACGGTGTGGATCGAACGCCGCGCATCGGCGCGCAACGACAATGTCACCGGCTATCTGATCGGCTCGAACGACTGGGCGGCCGCCTGGGCCGAGGATGAATTCGGACGCCCGCTGTTCGCCGTGACCCCCGGCGGCGAACAGCAGCGGGAGGCGGCGCGGCGTTTCGGCGTCAACCTCGTCATGCACGCCCTGACCGGAAACTACAAGGCCGACCAGGTCCACGTGCCCGCGATTCTGCGGCGGCTGGACGGATGACGGCGAGCGCCGTCGATATCGCCTTCGCCCCGCTGCTGCCCTGGTGGCTGCTGGGCGCGGCGGGCGCGGCGGCGCTGGCGGCGGCGCTGCTGGCGATCACGCGCCGGGCTTCCGGCGGCGTGTTTCGGCTGCTGCTCTCGGCGCTGCTGCTCGCCGCGCTGGCGCAGCCGACGCTGGTGTCGGAACTGCGCGTTCAGCAGCGGGACATTGCCGCGGTTCTGGTGGACCGGTCCGGCAGCCAGCATGTGGGCGGGCGGGACCGGGCGGCAGACGAGGCGCTCGAGACACTCAGGGACCGATTTGACGCGCTGCCGAATCTGGATGTGCTGATTGTGGATACCGGCTTGGAGGGCGCGGACGGCCCGGCCCGCGGCACGCCCCTGTTCGGCGCGCTCCGGGAGGCCCGGGCGGCGATACCGAGCCGCCAATATGCCGGGGCCCTGCTGATTACCGACGGCCGGGTGCATGACGCCGAAGGCGCCCCGGCGGAAGCCGGCGGGATGGGGCCGGTCCATATGCTGCTGACCGGCGATCCGGACCGGGACGGGGACCGGCGGCTGTCGGTGGAGGCGATACCGGCTTACGGCATTGTCGGCAGAGATATTGCCGCCGAAGTCCTGGTGGAGGACCTCGGGCCGGAGGGGTCGGGCCGGGGCGGCGCGCTGGTCTCGATCGCGGTGGACGGCCGCCCGTTGAAGGCCGTTGCCGTCGAACTCGGCCGGGTGAAACGGGTCGTCCTGCCTGTCGATCGCGCCGGCGGCACGGTGTTCGAATTCGGGGTGGAGCCGGGGCCGCACGAGCTCAGCCTTGCCAATAATCGGGCGGTGGCGAGCGTCAACGGCGTGCGCGACCGGCTGAAGGTGCTCCTGATCTCCGGCCAGCCGCATACCGGCGAGCGGGTCTGGCGCAATCTGCTGAAATCCGACCCCGCGGTCGATCTCATTCACTTCACCATCCTGCGCCCGCCGGACAAGCTGGACGCCACGCCCATCCGCGAGCTTGCGCTGATTTCCTTTCCGGTGCGTGAATTGTTCGAGGAACGGCTTGCGGAATTCGACCTCGTCGTCTTCGACCGCTATGCGCGCCGGGGCGTGATCTCGCAGCTTTACCTCGCCAATGTTGCGGATTATGTGCGCGGCGGCGGCGCGCTGCTTGACGCGACCGGGCCGGCCTTCGCCTCCCCCGCCACGACGCTTTACGAGTCGCCGTTGAGCGAGATCTATCCGGCGGCGCCGACAGGCCGGGTCCATGCCGTCCCGTTTCGCCCGGTCCCGACGGCGCTCGGCCGCCGCCACCCCGTTATCGGGCCGTTGGTCGCGGGTTCGGCGGAACCGCGCTGGGGGCGCTGGCTCCGCCATGTGGATGTGCAGCAGGCGCGGGGCCAGGCGCTTCTGTCCGGTGCAGACGGCCGCCCGCTGCTGCTGGTGGACCGCATCGGCGACGGGCGGGTGGGCCTGCTGGCCAGCGACCAGGTATGGCTCTGGGCGCGCGGCTATCAGGGCGGCGGGCCTCATGCCGAATTGCTGCGCCGGCTGGCCCACTGGCTGATGAAAGAGCCGGACCTGGAGGAAGACGCCCTGACCGCCAGGATCGCCGACGGCCGGCTGCAAGTGGAGCGGCGGCTGATAGAGGCCGAACCGGAGCCGGTGACGGCGCTCGCGCCGGACGGCACCACAATAGCCGTCGAACTGGAGCCGGTCGGCGCCGGCCTCTGGCGGGGCGGCGCGCCTGCCGGAATGGCAGGCGTCTGGCGGGTGCAGGCGGGGTCGAAGACGGCTATTGCCGGCGTTGGTGTGGGCAATCCCCTGGAATTCGAGGATTTGCGCCCGACGGCCGACATTCTGGCGCCGGTCGTCGAGGCGGCGGGCGGGGGCATGGTCTGGCTTGGGCGGGAGGAAGTCCCGGAGTTGCGCGCCGTGCGCGCCGGAGGGCATATGGCCGGGCGCGGCTGGCTGGGCCTGCGCGAGAATCGCGCCTACCGTGTGACCGTCATCGAGCGCACGCCCCTGCTGCCGGGCTGGCTGGTGCTCGCGCTTGCGGCGCTGCTCCTGGCCTGGCTCTGGCGCCGGGAGGGCCAGCGGGGATAGGCGGGGTCAGGGCCGGAGGATCAGCCGGCCGGCGGCCTTGCGGTCCATGATCGCCCGCAGCGCCGCGGGCGCCTCCGCGAGCGGCAGCTCGGCGGCGACATGAGGGGTGATGCGCCCGGCAGAAGCCCAGTCCAGCAGCGTCTCGGCCGAAGCGCGCAGCCGGTCCGGTCGGCGCTTGCGGTAGTTGAACAACGCCAGGCCAAGCGCGGCGCGGTTCTTCACCAGCAGGTGATTGGCCTTGAACGCCGGGATGGCGCCGCCGGCGAACCCGACCACGACATGGCGCCCGCCCCAGCCGAGCGAACGGAATGTCTCCTCGAAGAGCGCGCCGCCCACAGGATCGAACACGACATCGCAGCCCTCGCCGCCGGTTTCGGCCATGACGCGCTCGCGTATCGACTCGCCTGGATAGGCCAAAACGGCATCGGCGCCGCGCCGGGCGGCCAGTGCGCATTTTTCCGCCGTGGAGGCGGCTGCGACGACCCGGGCGCCGAGGGCCTTGCCGACTTCCACCGCCGCCAGCCCGGTGCCGCCGGCCGCGCCCAGCACCAGCAGCGTTTCACCGGCTTGCAGGCGGGCCTCCCAGAACAGCCCGGCATGGGCGGTGAGATATGCCGCGCCCAGCGCCGCCGCTGTCGCCATCGACACAGTGTCCGGCAGGGGGAATGTCTCCGCCGCCGGCGCTACGGCGCGCTCGGCATGGCCGCCGTCATAGACCAGCGCCATGACCCGGTCTCCGGGCGCCAGGCCTTCAGCGCCCGCCCCGGTCTCCGCCACCCGGCCTGCCACCTCCATGCCGGCCGCGAAAGGCAGCGTGTGCTTGTTCTGGTGCAGGTCGCGGATCATCAAGGTGTCCGCGAAGCTCACGCCCGCCGCCTCGACCTGAATGGCCACCTCGCCCGGCCCGGGATCGGGCGCCGGAAGCTCGGCGAATTCCAGCATTTCCGGCGGGCCGAAGGCCCGGCAGACGACGGCGCGCATCAATCCCGGTAGCTCGGGTCGATGCGGTCCATCTTGCGCATCAGGGCGCCGAATTCCAGCTTGCCCATGGCCGAGTTGGTCTCGCGCCCGGCGAAGGCGTTGGTGTCCCTTCCGGACCGGGCGGCGACGTCGTCGGAAAGGATGCGCAGCGTGCCGGCGGCGCCGGCGTCGATCTGGATCTGGCAGGCCCTTTCCAGCCGGTAGAGGCGGGCAAATGCTTCCGGCACCGTGCGGCCCACGGTCAACAGGCCGTGATTGCGCAGGATCATCGCCTTGCAGTCGCCAAGCGCCGCCAGCAGCCGCTCGCGCTCGTCCAGATATACGCTCACCCCTTCATAGTCGTGATAGGCGATATCCCCGAAGAAGGTGGTGGACGACATCGAGATCGGCAGCAGGCCTTCCTCCAGGGCGGCAACGGCCATGCCGGCGCGGGTGTGGGTGTGCATGACGCAGTTATTGTCGCCGCCGGCCATGTGAATGGCGGAGTGGATGACGAACCCGGCATAGTTGGCGTCGTGGCTGCCTTCGACGACATTGCCGTCAAGGTCAATGCGGATCAGGTTCGAGGCCGTCACCTCGTCGTAATTCAGGCCGAACGGGTTGATGAGGAAGTGATGGTCCGGCCCCGGCAGGCGCGCGGTGAGATGGCCGTAGATCAGCTCGGTCCAGCCGAAATGGTCCACCAGGCGGTAAGCGCAGGCCAGCTCCGTGCGGACACGCCGTTCGTCATCCAGGTCGTCGAGCGCGGGATAGAACCCGTCTGTCTGTACACCGTCCACAGCCGCAGCCTCCCCTAACCGATTTCCGACCCGGCGGGCGCCAGCGCCGCGCCGACATCCGCAGCGTCGTCCAGGGCCCCGACGGCCCGGATCAGCGCCTCTGCAGCCTCTGCGCCGAGCAGCGGCGCCGTGAGGGCGCGGAACTTGCGCTGCAGTTTCTCCCACTGCCGGTCTGTGTCCGCTTCCGGCACGCCGACATCGGCGGCGCCGCGCAGCGCCAGACCGTTGCCGAGATGCACCACGACATCGGCCCCGAAGGGCTGCATCCCTTCCACGCCCTCGACCGACACCGTCTCGCGGATCATGTGGACATCGGGCCGGTCCAGATTTTCGTCGAAATAGGTGTCCAGCGCGCCGGTCGCCTTGCCCGTCAGGCCGAGGCCGGCATTGTAGGCAAGGCTGAATTTGGCCTCCAGGCCGGTGACGGGGGCGGGGATGTTGCACATGCGCAGCGCGCTCGGCGGCACCTTGACCTCCACGCGCTCCACATGTCCGGCGTCGAAAGCGGGATTGTCCGCAATCCGCATACAGGCCTCGATGGTGGCATGGGTGCCGTAGCAGGCCGGATGATACTTGAAGATGGTGTCGAGGATATGAAACCGGTCCGGTTCGTCGAGCAGGGCCTCGGGGCGGAAGGTCTCGGTCTGGGTATCGGCGAAGCCTTGCACGCAGTCGAACACATCGTCGCGGCTGGTGAAGCCGCGCGCCGCCAGGGTTGCGGCCGTCAGCCCGTTGCGGGCGGCCTTGCCCGCATGAAGCGGCTTGCACATGGTGCCGAACATGGACTTGAGGCCGGCGGCCTGGGTGCCGGCGATGCCGAACGCCCGCGCGGTCTGCCCGGCGTCCAGGCCCAGCATGTTGGCGGCCGCTGCGGCCGCGCCGAAGGCGCCGATCGTGCCGGTTGCGTGCCAGCCCCTGGCGTAGTGGCTGTGGCCGAGCACGCGGCCGATGCGCGCCTCCACCTCTATGCCGGCGACGATGCCGGCGATGACCTGTTCGCCGCTCAGGCCCCGGCCCTCCGCAAGCGCCAGCGCGGCAGGCGCGACCGGCGCGGTCGGGTGGCCGGTCATCGCGCCGAGCACATCGTCGAAATCGAGCGCGTGGCCGGCGGCGCCGTTCACCAGCGCCGCCTGCCCCATCGAGGTCTTGCCGCCGCCGCCGAACAGGGTTGCGCGCGGCGCGCCGCCTTCCTCCGCCGCTTCGGCTTTCAGCATGACGGCGAGCGGTTCTCCCGCGCCCGCCAGCGTCACGCCCAGCCAGTCCAGCAGGCATTGCCGGGCCATGAAGCGCACCCGCGGCGCCAGCGCCTCGTAGCGGATGCCGGCGGCAAAGCGGGCAAGCTCATGGGTGACATGCAGGGTTTCGGCCGTGCGGCCGGCGGTCTGGCGCATTGGTTCCGGTCCTCCCGATTCGCGGTTTCCCGTGCAGACCGGCGCGTCAGGGCACAGCGACCGGCCCGGTATCGACCAGCATGGCCACCGTCAGTTCCTGCAGCATCCGGTCGATTTCCTCGCGGCGCGTCTGGAAGCGGGCCAGCGCCTCGCCCTCCAGGTTCTCGCTGCTCGGCAATTTGAGCTTCAGTGGATTGACCTGCTTGCCGTTGACAAGCACTTCGTAATGCAGATGCGGCCCCGTGGACCGGCCGGTGGAGCCGACATAGCCGATGACCTCGCCCTGCTTCACCTTCTTGCCCTTTTTCAGGCCCCGGGCATAGCGGCTGAGATGCGCATAGGCGGTCTGGTATCCGGCTTTGTGCCGGATGCGGATATAGTGTCCGTAGGCGCCTTTCCGGCCTTTGGCCACGACAGTGCCGTCGCCGGCGGCGCGGATCAGCGAGCCTGTCGGGGCTCCGAAATCCACGCCGCG
>CBDAVA010000002.1:287500-406170 GCA_965200785.1 Alphaproteobacteria bacterium
GAAATAGCCCCGGAGCAAGACCGTACCCGAAACCGACACAGGTGGGCAGGTAGAGAATACCAAGGCGCTCGAGAGAACAACGCTGAAGGAACTCGGCAAAATGCTCCCGTAACTTCGGAAGAAGGGAGCCCGGTTCGCGGGCAACCGCGGGCCGGGGGCACAGACCAGGGGGTGGCGACTGTTTACTAAAAACACAGGGCTCTGCGAAGTCGACAAGACGACGTATAGGGTCTGACGCCTGCCCGGTGCCGGAAGGTTAAGAGGAGAGGTGAGAGCTTTGAATCGAAGCCCCGGTAAACGGCGGCCGTAACTATAACGGTCCTAAGGTAGCGAAATTCCTTGTCGGGTAAGTTCCGACCTGCACGAATGGCGTAACGACTTCCCCGCTGTCTCCAGCGTTGGCTCGGCGAAATTGAATTCTCCGTTAAGATGCGGAGTACCCGCGGTCAGACGGAAAGACCCCGTGCACCTTTACTACAGCTTCGCAGTGTCACTAGGGGATGACTATGTAGGATAGGCGGGAGGCTTCGAAGCGTGGGCGCCAGCTTGCGTGGAGCCAACCTTGAAATACCGCTTTTTTGTTCTCTGGTGTCTAACCGCGGCCCGTGAATCCGGGTCCGGGACCCTGCGTGGCGGGTAGTTTGACTGGGGCGGTCGCCTCCTAAAGCGTAACGGAGGCGCACAATGGTGAGCTCAGGCTGGTCGGAAATCAGCCGCAAGAGTGCAATGGCATAAGCTCGCCTGACTGCGAGGCCGACGGGCCGAGCAGAGACGAAAGTCGGTCATAGTGATCCGGTGGTTCCGAGTGGAAGGGCCATCGCTCAACGGATAAAAGGTACGCCGGGGATAACAGGCTGATACCCCCCAAGAGTTCCCATCGACGGGGGTGTTTGGCACCTCGATGTCGGCTCATCACATCCTGGGGCTGAAGCAGGTCCCAAGGGTTCGGCTGTTCGCCGATTAAAGTGGTACGTGAGCTGGGTTTAGAACGTCGTGAGACAGTTCGGTCCCTATCTGCCGTGGGTGTACGAGACTTGAGAGGACCTGCTCCTAGTACGAGAGGACCGGAGTGGACGACCCTCTGGTGGACCGGTTGTCGCGCCAGCGGCACAGCCGGGTAGCTACGGTCGGAAGAGATAACCGCTGAAGGCATCTAAGTGGGAAACTCTCCTCGAAACCAGGTCTCGCTTGAGAGTCGTGGGAGACCACCACGTCCATAGGCCGGGAGTGGAAGCGCAGCAATGTGCGAAGCGGACCGGTCCTAATCGCTCGAACGGCTCCAGATCCGCGCCCGCAAACAGGGCGGGGCGCGCCGGCGAAGACGCCGCAATCAGGAGGCAGGACGCATCCGGGCGATGCGTTGGCTTGGCGGTTATGGCGCGGGTGAAACACCCGATCCCATCCCGAACTCGGCAGTGAAAACCCGCAGCGCCGATGGTACTGCGTCTTAAGGCGCGGGAGAGCAGGTCGCTGCCAAGCCAACCCATCGCCCGGCCGGCGTTTCCGGCCCCCTTCACCAATGCCTTGTCCAAGACCGGTATCGCGGGGTGGAGCAGCCCGGTAGCTCGTCAGGCTCATAACCTGAAGGTCGCAGGTTCAAATCCTGCCCCCGCAACCAAAAAATCCCCGTTATTTCAATAGGATGACGGGGATTTTGTTTTTGTCAGCATGATCGTCGTCCTCAAGCGCCGCCTCAACGCCCGCACCGCCGTCGATACCTTCAAGGACGCCGGCATCACCACCTCTTCGATCTTCATCATCGTGATCGGCGGCATCATCTTCGCGCGCTGCCTGACCTATACCGGCATCGTCAACGACATCACCGGCTCCCTGCCGTCGCTGATGCGGTGACGGCTGCCGGCGCGGCATCCGGGCGGTCCTCGTCGGCATCATAGAAGCGCCCGCGGTGAAACATCTTCGCAGGGCGCGGCATGGCGGCGCGGCGGGCAAGCGTCGCTTCGAGATCGACGGCCTCGCCGGACAGGACGACGCCGTAATCGCGGGCGGCGGCGTCTTCGGAAACGAGGCCGTCCAGCACGTCCGACAGCACGTCCTGGGCCGGACGGTCCGCGGGATTGCCCCAGCCTCCGCCGCCCGGCGTGACGATGCGGACCAGGTCGCCCTTCACCAGGCGCGCGCCGTCGCTCATGGTGGCGATATCCCAAGGGGCCGCGCCGTCCGGATTGACGATCACCCGCCCCGGCGCGCCCGACAGGCCGCCATGAACGCCGAAGGCGGGCTGGCGGCAATTGTCCAGCCGGATGCCGAACCGAGCCTCGTCCGACAACACGCGGACGTCCCGCACGATGCCGCAGCCGCCGCGCCAGCGCCCGGCCCCGCCGCTGTCCCGGTGGATGCCGAACGCCTCGATCTCGACGCCGAATTCCATCTCGGCGAATTCGATGGGGTAGTTTTCCTGGGCGACGTAATAGACCGCGTCGATACCGTCGGCGAAAGTACGTGCGCCGAAGCCGACCGAGAGGCCCTCGATGCAGAGCGGCTCCGTCCCGTCGGCGTTCCTGCCGCGCAGATAGTAGAGCACATAAACCGAGGGGGCCGCCGAGGCTTGTCCGCCGGTCGCCCGCGCGAGCGTGCCGAACAGCGCGCTGGTGACGCGGATCATCGTGTGTGAGCGCAGGCCCAGAGGCGCGGGGAACCGGGGCGCAACCAGAGTGCCGGGCCGTGTGACGACGCTCTCGACGGCGCGCTCGAAACCGCCGTTCATGCCGATGCCGGGCCGGTCCATGCACATCCAGAGGCCCAGCATGAATTTCGGCACCGAATCGTCCATGAGGAAATTGATCGGGCCGTCGGCCTGGCGATCGGACGCCGAGAAGTCCATCTCGAGAGTGCCGCCTGCCTTCCGCAGCACCAGATCGACGAAATAGGACCGGTCGGTCACGGCGTCCGAGTCGATGCGGTCGCGGAAGGCGTATTCGCCGTCGGGAATACGGGCGGCGATCTCGCTGCGCAGCGCGCCCTCGGCCTCCGCCAGCATCGCCTCGAACGCAGCTTCGACCACACCGCCGCCGTGGCGTTCGACGGTTTCGGTCAAGCGCTGCGCGCCCAGGCGGCAGGCGGCCATGATGGCTCGGAGGTCGCCTCTCAGCATGTCCGGGAAGCGCGAATTGCGCATGAAGATGCGCACGACTTCCTCGTTCTCGACCCCGTCGCGCATGACCCGCACCGGCGGAATCATGATTCCTTCCTGAAAGACGGATGTGGCGTGCGGACTGATCGAGCCGGGCACCGAGCCGCCGATATCCCAGAGATGGCCCCAGGCCTCCGCGAAGGCGAACAGGCGGCCCTCATGGAACACGGGCATGACGAAGACCATGTCGGGCAGGTGGCTGACGGCGCCGCCCACCCCATAGGCGTCGTTGTACCAGTAGAGGTCGCCGGGCCGCATGGTCTCGGCCGGATATTGCTTGAGGATAGCATCGACGAGGTTGCCGGCGAGTGTGAGCGAGGTGGAGACCACGAGTTCGCCGTCGCGGTTCAGGAAGGCGGTGAAGAAGTCCTTCTTCTCGCGGATGAACGGGGACATGGCGGCCCGTGCAATCAGGGCCTCCATCTCGGACCGAGCCGCGTTGAGCGCGCCCTTGATGAGCTCGAGCGTGAAACGGTTGGGCGTCGGCAGGGTTTCGGACATCACGGGCTGCCCTCGGAGATGATCAGATTGCCGTAGCGGTCTGTGAGCGCCGTCTGGCCGGGGAGAAGAACGGTCGTCGAATCGAGCTGGTCGACGATGGCGGGGCCCTCGATCCTGTGCCCGGCGAGCAAGGCCTCGCGCCGGTAGGTGGGCGTGGGGAGGAGCGCGTCGCCGTCGAGGCATGAAAGGCGCTTGCCGGCAGGCTCCGGGCGCGCCGACGGGGCGGCGGGCAATTCCGGCAGGGTGAACTTGTCCGTCAGGCCGGCGGCCTCGACGCGCTGATTGACGATCTCGACCGGCGCGGCAGGTTCGCAGAATGTGTAGAGCCGCTCGTGGAGCGCATGAAAATCAGCGACCAGGCTGGCAAGGGCGGTGTCCGCGATGGGTCCGCCGCAGGGAACGGTCAGCTCCACGCCCTGCTTCTCATAGCGCATATCGGCGGACCGGCGGAACCGGCGGCGCTCGGGCGGAATGCCGTTGGCTTCGAGGCGCTTGTCGGCCTCATGCGTCAGTTCCGCGAAAACCGCCTCCGTTGCGGCGGCGTCGAACGCGCCCGCGCGCTGCAGGCGCGTGACGGCGAAATCGTATCTGAGGTCCGTCGCCAACAGGCCGATAGCGGACAGAATGCCCGGAAAGCGCGGCACAAGCAGGCGCGCCGCCCTTAACTCGCGCATGAGTTCCGCGCCGTGAACGGGGCCGGCGCCACCGAAGGCCACGAGTGCGAAATCGCGGGGATCGAGGCCGCGTTCCACCGACATCACCTTCAGCGCCCCGGTCATGTTGGCGTTGACCAGGGCGACGACTCCCCGCGCGGCAGCGATGAGGTCCATGTCGAGCGGCTCCGCGACATGGCTGCGTATGGCGGCTTCGGCGGCTTCGGGGACCAGGGGGACTTCGCCGTCGAGCAGGGCCGACGGGATGCGGCCGAGCACGAGATTGGCGTCGGAAACGGTGGGCTGCCGTCCCCCTTTTCCGTAGCAGGCGGGGCCCGGATCGGCGCCGGCGCTTTCCGGGCCGACGCGAATCGCGCCCTGTTCGGTGACGGTGGCGACGGAGCCGCCGCCCGCGCCGATGGTGTGAATATCGATCATCGGGAAGGCGAGCGGGTGGTCGCCGACCCGGCCTGCGGTTGAGAGCACCGGCTGGCCCTCGCGGACCAGCGCGACATCCGCGCTGGTGCCGCCCATGTCGATGGTCAGCAGATCGTCGATCCCGGCGTCCCGTCCGAGCCAGGCCGCTCCCAGGGCGCCGGCGGCAGGGCCCGACAGCGCCAGATGCACGGCGCCGCGCGCGGCCTCCTCCGGCAGGCAGGCGCCGCCGCTCGACTTCATCAACAGCAGCGGGGCTTCGACGGCACGGCGGGCGAGGCCGGCGGACAACTGCCCGATATAGCGCCTGACGACCGGCTGCACGGAAGCGTTCAACGTGGTCGCCACCATGCGTTCGTATTCCCGGAATACGGGAAGAACATCGACGGACAGCGCGATTTCGACGTCCGGAAGGCGTGAGCGGAGAATTTCGCCCGTCCGGCGCTCATGCGCCCGGTTGGCGTAGGAGTGCAGCAGGACCACCGCAACGGCGTCGAGGCGAGCGGCCCGAATCGCTTCCGCGGCCGCCTCGATCGCGGAGTCGTCCAGAGGCGCCGCTTCCGTTCCGTCTATCCGGACCCGGCCCGGAACCTCGAAGATGTGGCGGGGCTGCACCGGGCGATTCGGCTTGACCCATGAGAAGAGATTGGCGGCGCGCGGGATTTCGGCCCGGCCGATTTCCAGCACATGGCGGAACCCCTTTGTGGTGACGAGTCCGGTGCGGACGCCCTTGCCCTCCAGAATCGCGTTGGTAACGATGGTCGAGCCGTGCAGAACGGTGGCGATGTCCGCCGGGCCGGCGCCGGAGAGCTCCAGCATCTTGTCCACGCCGCCGAAGAAGCCGTCGGCCGGGGCGCTGGGCACGGAGGCCGACTTGGCGACATGAAGCGCGCCGCCGGCGCGGTCCGCCAGAATGACGTCGGTGAATGTGCCGCCGACATCGAGGCTGAGCGCGTGGCGCGCCGTCACGGGCTGCCCATCACCGGCAGCGTCTGGCCGGTAATCCAGCCGGCGCGGTCGGAGGCGAGGAACAGCACCGCGTAAGCGATGTCCTCCGGCAATCCGAGCCGGCGCATGGCGATGCCCTTGACGATCGCCCTCTGCTCCTCCGGGCTGCGCGCCTCCCATTGCCGGACATAGTCGGGCGAGGTTTGCGGCATGAGGCCGGGCGCGACCGCGTTGACGGTAATCCCGAAGGGGCCGAGTTCGGAGGCGAGCCGGCGCGCCAGCCCGATCTGGGCCGTCTTCGCCGTGCCGTAAGAGTGGATGCCGGTGCGCGACACGTGCAGGCCCGCTCCGGACGAGATCAGCACGATGCGCCCCTCGCCCTTCGCCTTCATCCCCGGCGTCACCGCGCGGGCTACATGGAACGCGCCATCGACATTCACCGCCTGGATCGCGCGCCAGTCGTCGTCGGTGACTTCTTCCAGCGGGCCGGCCATCCGGCCGCGCACGCCGCCCGCGGCATGGACGGCGACATTCACGGGGCCGATACGGGCGACCGTCGCATCGACGGCCGCTGAATCGGTGACATCCAGGCAATGCGCCTCGACCGGGAACCCGGCCGTCGCCGCGGTTTCCCGGACCAGTTCGGCTTCGATATCCGCGGCATGCACCTCGGCGCGCTCGGCGGCGAAGGCATGAACGATGGCGCGCCCGATACCACGCGCTGCGCCGGTCACAAGGACACGCTTGCCGGGGAACGCAATCTCCATGCGATCAGCCCCGCGCCGCCTTGAGCTGCGGGAACTCGGCCCTGAGCGCTTCGAAGGCGGCCCGCACTTCGGAACCGTCGCCGCGCCGCGCCTGCGGGTCGAGCATATCGACGGCATCGAAGATCCGGTGCTTGGCGTAGAAGCGCCAGTGAACGGGCAGCGCCGCTAGGCATTCGGTGAGCGCGTCGTAATTGGCGTCCGTCCAGACGGACTCGAAGGCCGCGCGCTCGGGACCCACATCGTAAAAGCCGTTGACCGCCTCGCCTGCGCGGGCGGCGCGCAACGCCTCGGTGGCGGGACCGTCCACCGCGCCGTCGGCGACGACCACGCCGTAGGCCTCGCGGGCCTGCTCCGTCGAGACCCAGCCGCGCCGCCAGTCCAGCAGCACCGCGCCGGGCTCGCGCGCCAACGGGTCGCCCCAGCCGCCCGCACCGCCGCAGGTGACATGGATGACGTCGCCGGGGCCGATGGTGAAGATATCGGTGTTCTTCAGGTCCACCTCGCGGTTGGTCCCCGGGTTGAGGATGAACTTCGACGGGCCGCCCGGGCGGCCGCCCGCAATTCCCCAGCCGGTGAAGATCGTCCGGTCCCTGTTGCGCGCCGTGACGCGGGTGTTCGGCGAAAACGCCTGGAACACCAGCTCCGTGCCCAGTCCGCCGCGATGCACGCCCGGGCCGGCGGAGTCGCGTGCGAGGCCGAACCGGAGCACCTTGATGCCCGCCTCGACCTCGTTCACTTCGGTCGGCGTGTTCTTCATGAAGCCCTGATTGGCGCCCGAGCCGTCCTGGCCGTCCTCCATGGCGCGCCCGCCGCCGCCGCCGCTCATCGGACTGATCGCCGCCATGATCCGCCGGCCTGTGCGGTTGTCTATGGTGTTGACGTTCATGATCGGCCCACCGGAAGCCGGCGCGCCCGCCATGCGGTCCGGGGCCGCCTGGGCGAAGGCGCCGAAGGTGAGCCCGTGCAGGCGGTAGCAGCTGAGCGTCCGCATCCCGACCGCCGCCGGAAACTCCGGATTGACCATGGTGCCGGACGGCAGAATGCAGCGACAGACGCGGGCGATGCCGGAGTTCAGGTAGAGCGACGGGTCGAGCGAGTAGAGCACATAGGTCATGCCGACGAGCAGGAGCACATGGCGCTCGTCGCCGCCGGTCGGCATGTTGAGCGATGATTCGAGCTGCGGGTCGGACCCCGTGAAGTCGAATATCAGGTCCTCGTCGCGGATAATCACGGTCAGTTTCATGCGGCAGGGCCGCCCGTCGACCGAGTCCTCGTCCATGTAGTCGGCGAAAGGATAGGTGCCGTTGGGCAGGCTGCGGATGATGGCGCGGGCCTGGGCCTCGGCATAGTCCAGCAGGTCCGCCACGCCCTCCCGGAACGTGTCTGCGCCGAAGCGCGCGATCATCTCGTGGACCTTGCGCTCGCCCGTGTTGCAGGCCGCGATCTGGGCTTTCAGGTCGCCCCAGTTCTGGTCGGGCGCGCGGACATTGGCGAGGAAGATGTCGAGCACCTGGCGGTTGAGTTCTCCCTCCTCGAGTATCTTGACGGGCGGGATGCGCACGCCCTCCTGGTGGATTTCCGAAAGCGTGCGCGACAGCGAGGCCGGCACCGCGCCGCCGACATCGGTGTTGTGGATATGCCCAACCGAAAAAGCCACGATTTCACCGTTGTGGAAGACGGGTTTCCAGATGTGCATGTCCGGTGAATGGGTGCTGACGAAGCCCGAATAGGGGTCGTTCGTCATGGCGATATCGCCCGGCCGGTAATCGTCGATCATGCCGATGGCCCGCCCGTAATTCAGGCCGACGAACCAGGTAGCGCCGAGTTCCGTGGGCGTGGCGAAGGTCTCCCCCTCCGGCGTGGTGAGCCCGGTGGTGAAGTCCTCGGTTTCCTTCACGAAGGTCGAATGCGCCGTGCGGTAGAGCGTGTAGGCCATGCTTTCCGCCGCCGCGCGGGTGTGGTTCTTCAGGATTTCCAGCGTGATCTTGTCGATGGGCATTCAGCTCTCCTTCGTCAGGATCAGGTTGCTCCGGAGATCAACCTCGGCTGCGTAGCCCGGAGGAACGACCGTGGTGCAATCGTCCTGGGCAACGACCGCAGGGCCGGCGAAATACTGGCCGGGCGACAGGTCGGCTCGGTCGAAGAGGGCCGCTTGCCGGCTGGCGCCGTCCAGGAAAATCGCCGTATGACCCCTGGGCGTCGCGGGGCCCGGGGCGGCCTCGGCCTCCGCCAGAGCCGGTTTCGGCACGGCGCCGCTCACCGTCACTCGCAGATTGACCGCCTGCACCGGCGCCTCGGAGTCGGAATAGTCATAGACGCGCGCATGTTCCGCGTGGAAGGCGTCGGCCAGTGCCGCGCTCCGGCCCGCGCCGATGTCCGCCCGGTCAACGGGCGTTTCGATCTCGTAGGACTGGCCCCGGTAGCGCATGTCGGCGGACCAGGCCAGCTGCGCCTCGCCTGCAAAGCCCTGCTCGTCGCGCAGCCAGGCCAGCGCCTGCACCTCCAGATCGACCGCATGGCCCTCCAGCACGGCAAGGCCGTCCGCGTCCAGATCGACGAATGCCGTGCGGATGAAGTCATTGCGGATATCGGCGATCAGGCCGCCATATGCTGACAGGATGCCGGGCGTCGGGGGCACGATCACCCGCGCCATGCCCAACTCTCGCGCGAAGAGGCCGCCCAGCATCGGCCCCGCGCCGCCGAAGGCGAGCAGCGCGAAGGCGCGCGGATCGGCGCCCCGGCGCGACATCAGCTTCGACACCTCGAGATACATGCCGGAGACCGCGACGCTGACAATGCTCTCCGCTGTCTCCGGGAGCCCGAGCGACAGGCGCTCCGCAATACCGCTGACCGCCTGTTCCGCAGCGTCCCGGTCCAGCCTGACGGCGCCGTAGCCGAGTTCGCCTGCTCCGAGAAGGCCCATAACCGCGAACGCATCGGTGACGGTGGGGCGCTCGCCGCCCGCGCCGTAGCAGGCGGGACCGGGGGCGGAGCCCGCGCTTTCCGGGCCGACCTTGAGCACGCCGAAATCGTCCACCCAGGCGATGGAACCGCCGCCCGCGCCGATCGAGCTGACGGAGACCGTCGGCACATGGATCGGGAACTCACCCACCAGCTCGCCGACGCCGAAGGCGGGCTGTCCCCCCTGAACGACGGCGACATCCGCCGAGGTGCCGCCGACATCGAAGCTCAGCACGTCCGCCGCCCCGATGCGGGCCGCCGCATCGGCCGCGCCGATGGCCCCGGACGCCGTGCCCGACAACAGCATGGCGATGGGATCGGTCTTGCCGAGCTCGGCCGCCATAATGCCGCCGTTCGACTTGGTAATCATCGGCTCGGCCGGTACGCCGGCGCTCAGCAGCGCCGCCTGCAGCGAGCCGATATAGGCGGCGACACGCCGCTGCACATAACCGGCAACGGTGGCGGTCACGGTGCGTTCATATTCCCGGATGACCGGCCAAACATCCGAGGAGAGCGTCACGGCCATCCCGGGCGCGGCCTCCCGGATCGCATCGCGGACTGCGCGCTCGTTCGCCGGGTTCGCATAGGAATGCAGCAGCGCGACGACAATCGTGTCCGCGCCGGCGTCCTTCGCCTTCGCCACCGCGTCCAGGACATCGGCGGGATCGACCGGCGTTTCGACGGACCCGTCCTTCAACACCCGCTCGGCTATGCCGTAAACCCGCTCGCGCGGGGCCAGCGGCGGCGGCCGGCGTGAGAAGATGTCATAAGGGTCGGGCGTCTTCAGGCGCGCGACCTCCAGCACGTCCTCGAATTCCCGCGTCGTGAACAGCGCCAGCTCCGCGCCGCAGCGCTGGATCACGGTGTTCACACCCACAGTGGTGCCGTGCGTGAAAAACCCGATGCCCGCGGCCGGCTGCCCGTAGCGCCGGTCCAGTTCGGCGATGCCCTGCATCACTTCCGCGCCCGGGGATTCCGGCGTCGACAGGATCTTCAGCGTGTGCAGTTCACCGGTCGTTTCGTCGAAGACGCAGAAATCGGTGAAGGTGCCGCCTATATCCACGGCGACCCGGTATTTCGTTGCTAGTTCCGACACAAATCCTCGATCCGGTCCAGGGTCGCGGCAGCCCGTCCCGACAGCCGCATTCGGGCCCCAGCTTACCGCAGGCAGGCCGCCGGCAGCGATGCTCCTATCGCAGCGGTTCCATTGGTCCCTCCGCCCAGCATTTCCCGCAGCGCGCGGTAAGTCCAGCCTCCTCGTCGAAGCATCTTTCGAGGGACACCTATTTGACGCGCCTGCCGGGAGGTGTCAATCTCGCCTGCCTGAGGGGAGTCCCATGGCGGGAATCGACAAGAGGGTCGCAATCGTTACCGGGGGCGCCCGCGGCATAGGACGCGGTTGCGCGCACGCATTGGCGGAACGTGGCCTGGCCATCGCGTTGGTGGATGTGCTCACGGCCGAGATGGCCAACACCAGGGCTGAAATCGAAAGCTACGGCACCCCCTGCCTCGCCTTCGAAGCCGATGTCGCCGATCATTGCCGCGCGAAAGAGGTCGCCGGCGGCGTCCTCGCCGAATGGGGCCGGATCGATGTGCTCGTCAACAATGCCGGGCGACCGATGCCGACGGGCGTTCTGGACCTCTCGGAAGAGCAGTGGGACACGACCATCGATGTCAACCTGAAGAGCTGCTTCAACTATATTCAGGCCGCTGCGCCCGCCATGCTGGAGCGCGAATACGGGCGCATCGTTTCGATGTCTTCGCTCAACGCCCATTCCGGCGGCGTGACGGCCGCCGTCTCCAAGGTCGCCTACGCAGCGGCGAAGGCCGGCATCGTCGGCATGACCCGGGCGCTCGCCAAGGAGCTCGGCCCGCATATCGCCATCAATTGCGTCTGCCCCGGCCTCATCAAGACCGAGCTGGCGCAGAAGAACCCGGTCATCGCCACCCGCGAGCCCGAGCTGATCCGGGGCATCGCGCTTCATCGGACCGGCAGTCCGCGCGATGTGGCCGAACTGGTCGCCTTTCTGGCGACCGTCGAGCCCTGTTTCATAACCGGCCAGGACATCACCATCGACGGCTTCCAATGGAACCGGTAAGGGCCGGGGAGCGGCCCGGAGACGGTCCGGAAAAGGGAGGGCGCGGGCCCGTCCCGCCGCAACGGAACCGCAACAAGGAGACAGACGAATGAGGCTCGTTCGCCATGCATCCCGTCTTTGCCGCTTCGCCGCCGTCGCGACGATTGCGTTGGGCGCCGCCACGACTACGGCGACCGCCGGCGGCAAATTCGTGTTCGCCAATTCTTCTGCCTACGACACGCTGGACCCGCACGCCGTTTTCGATGTCGGCCGGGTCGCCTCGCGCATCAACCTCTATGACGGACTGATGCGCTGGTTCGACAATCCTCCGCATCTGGAGCCATGGCTGGCGGAGAAAGTCGATATCTCGAAGGACGGCCTGACATACACCTTCACGCTCAGGGACGCGAAGTTCCATGACGGATCGCCGGTGGAGGCCTCCGACGTCGTCTATTCCATCGACCGCATCCTGGAGATGAAGAAGGGCGCCTATTCGCTGTTCGAAGGCACCGTCGCGCCGGGTTCGACCAAGGCCCCCGACGCCAAGACGGTCGTCTTCACGCTCTCCAAGCCCTCGGCCATCTTCCTCGCCACCGTGCCGGAAATCCACGTCCTCAACGCCGAGCTCGTGAAGGCCAACGAGGCGGACGGCGATCTCGGCACCGCCTGGCTGTCGAAGAACGACGCGGGCTCCGGGTCCTTCCAGCTCAAGCGCTACGACCCGGCCATCGGCTGGCAGGCGACCCGGTTCGAGGACCATTTCTTCGGCTGGGACATGGTGGATAATCCGCTGGACGAGATCGAGTTCCGCACAGTGGTCGAAATCAACTCGCGCGTGCTCGGCCTGATGAACGGTGACTTCCACGGCACCGACGGTTATCTGCCGCAGGACCAGGTCAAACGGCTGCGGACCAGCGACCATGTCGTCGTGCAAGAAGAAGAATCCATGCGGATCTTCTACTCGATTATCCACAACGGCCGCCCGCCGATGAACGACATCAATTTCCGCAAGGCGCTGAGCTATGCGTTCGACTATGACGGGTTCATCGACAACATCCTGTCGGGGTCGGTCGCCCGCAACCCGGTGCCGCTGCCGAACAATATGTGGGGCTCGCCCGCCGATGCGGCCGGCTACACGCTGGACCTCGAAAAGGCCAAGAAGCATCTCGACATGGTCGAGGGCGGCATACGGGAGATCTCGCTCGGGGCGCTTTCGGGCTATGGCCAGACGGAACAGGCCGCGGCCCTGCTTCAGAACGGCCTGAACAAGATCGGCGTCAAGACCAAGATCGTCACCGACACCTGGCCGGTCGCTTCGGGCAAGATGCGCGACGAGGAGCAGATGTACGACCTGCTGTTCCTGTGGAAGTCCACCTATTACGCGGACCCGAACAACTGGCTCGGCGAGATGTATGCCTGCGAGCAGATCGGCGCCCGCAATAACTCTTGGTACTGCAACGAGGAGGTGGACAAGCTGCTCTCCGAAGCGCGCGTCTCCACCGACCAGGAAGTCCGCAAGGCCAATTACGAGAAGGCCAACCGCCTGCTGATGGAGGATGCCGCCGGCATCTTCGTTTACAACACCAAGTGGTTCGGCCCGTTCAACAAGAACGCCAAGGGCGTCCGTTTCTCGCCCATCGGCAACGGCCAGGAGATGCGCTGGGTCTCGATGGAGTAGCCCGGCCCGGCAGGTCTGCGCCGCGGCTCCGGGCCGGCCCCGGAGCCGCGGCCGCTCCTGTTCGCACCGAGATACCGCAAGGGCGGGGCCGGCAGCGGCCGGCGGCTGACAGGATGGCGGCATTCCGATGCGTGAACTCGTCCTCACCCTGAACCGCCTGCTCTGGCTGGTGCCGACGCTTCTCGGGCTGCTGGCCATCACCTTCACAATCAGCCACGTCATCCCGGCCGATCCCGTCGCCTTCATCGCCGGCGACAATGCCAGCGCCGAACAGATCGCCGCCCTGAAAGCCAAGTTCGGGGTGGACAAGCCCATCCCGGTCCAGCTCTGGAACTATGTCATCGGGGTCGCCCAGGGCGATTTCGGGGTCAGCCTCTATACGCAGCGCCCGATCGCCGACGATCTCGTCTCGCGCCTGCCGGCCACGCTGGAGCTCGCCTTCGTCAGCATCCTGCTCTCGGCCATTATCGGCATTCCCCTGGGCGTACTGGCGGCGGTGGACCGCAATTCCTGGCTCGATCATGTGCTGCGCGTCTTCACCGTTTCCGGCCTCGCCATCGCCGCCTTCTGGCTGGCCATCCTGTTCCAACTCCTGTTCGCGATGGAACTCGGCATCACGCCGTTGCAGGGTCGTGTCGATGGATGGGGACCCGAACCGGTCACCGGCTTCTTCCTCATCGACTCCGCCTGGACCGGCGACTGGGAGACCTTCCGCTCCGTCGCCCATCACATGGTCCTGCCGGCTGTCACGCTCGCCTTTCCCGCCATGGCGACGGTGATGCGGTTCACGCGCGCCGGTGTGCTCGATGCGATCAACTCCAACTATGTGGACTACCAGAACGCCATGGGCGTGCCCCGCCGCGTCGTCATATGGCGCTATGTGCTGAGGAACGCGCTGATCGGCACGGTAACGCAGCTCGGCCTGATCTTCGGCAACCTGATCGCGAACGCGGTCGTCGTGGAGGCGGTTTTCGACTGGCCGGGCCTCGGGCTCTACGCCGTCAATTCGATCCTGCAATCGGACTACAACGCCATCATGGGCTTTACACTCATCATGGGCGCTGTGTTCATTATCGCGAACCTGCTCGTGGACATCGCCCACGGCTTCATCGACCCGCGCGAAGCCAGCTGATGGAAACCGTCCGCTTCCTGCTGCGCAAGCTCGCCGCCGACAGGACGGCGGCGCTCGGCGCCCTGATTATCCTGTTGCTCATCGTCGTGGCCATTGCCGCGCCGATCCTCTCCACGCACCCGCAGGATGTGAGCGAGTTCAATCCGCCGGGCCGCCTGCAGCCCCCCTCGGTCGAGCATTTCTTCGGCACCGACCGGATGGGCTCCGATGTCTATTCACGCATCCTGTTCGGCGCCCGCATCACCATTGCCATCGCCGTCATCGCCATCGGCGTCAGCGTGCTGATCGGCATCCCGGTCGGGCTGGTGGCCGGCTACTACCGCAACTGGGTCTCGGATGCGCTCATGCGCATATCCGACATTTTCCTGGCCGTCCCGCAGATCGTGCTGGCCATCGCCATCGCCCAGACCCTCGGCCCCTCCATCGAAAATGTCATTCTCGCGCTCTCCGCCACCTATTGGCCTTTCTGGGCGCGGCTCGTCTATGCGGAAACCCGCTCGGCGCTCAACGAGACCTATGTGGAGGCGTCCATCGCGCTCGGGGCATCGCCCGGACGGGTCATGCTCTTCCACGTCCTTCCCAATATTTCCTCGTCACTCATCGTCCGCACCACGATCGGCATGGGCGGCACCATACTGACCGCCGCCACGCTCGGTTTCCTCGGCCTGGGCCCTCCGGCCCCCTCGCCCGAATGGGGCCGCACCATCGCCGAGTCCCGCGAGTTCCTGCCGGAAGCCTGGTGGTACGCTACCGCGCCGGGCCTCGCCATTTTCCTTGTCGTCATGGGCTTCAACCTGTTCGGCGACGGGCTGCGCGACATCCTGGACCCCCGGACCCGCAGGTCCTCCGATGGATGACCTCCTCACCGTCACCGATCTGGAGGTGGGCTTCCAGACCGACCGCGGCATGGCCCAGGTGCTCGACCGCGTGAATTTCCATGTCGGGCGCGGCGAGATCGTGGGCCTTGTTGGCGAGTCCGGCTGCGGAAAGACGACGCTCGCGCGCGCCATCCTCGGCGTGCTGCCGGCCAACTCGGCGCGAATTTCTTCGGGCGTCATCGATTTCGACGGCCGGAACCTGCTGGCGGAGGACCCGGAGGACCTCGCCACGGAGGTCCGCGGCCGCCAGATCACGTTCGTCCCGCAGGACCCGTTCTCGTCCTTCAACCCCGTCTTCACCATCGGCGCCCAGATCGACGAGCTGATGAAGTGGAAATCGCCGAACTCGGAACCCGCCGCCGCCGCCCGCTTCTACCCCCGCGCGCGGCGCCAGTCGGACCGCACCCGCGTCCTCGAACTCCTGCGCACCGTGCAACTGCCCGATCCCGATGGGATCCTGAAGAAATACCCGCATGAGGTGTCCGGCGGCCAGCGCCAGCGCCTGATGATCGCCATGGCGCTGCTGCCCGAGCCGCAGCTCATCATTGCCGACGAGCCCACCACTGCCCTCGACGTCACGATCCAGGCCCAGATTCTCAAGCTCCTCAAGCGCCTCGCCGCCGAGCGCAGCGTTTCGATCCTCTTCACCACTCACGATCTCGGGACGGCCTACGAAATCTGCGACCGCATCACCGTCATGTATGCCGGGCAGGAGGTCGAAAGCGCGCCTTCGGACGATTTCTTCGCGGCCCCGCGCCACCCCTATACGCAGCGCCTGCTGGAATCCCTGCCGTCCCGCGAGCACGGCATCAGCGGCATCCCCGGCCAGATTCCAGCGCTGATCGACCCGCCGACCGGCTGCCGGTTCCACCCGCGCTGCTCCCATGCGAGCGACCGCTGCGCCGCCCTCCGCCCGGATGTGTCGCAGACAGGGCCCGCCCACCGGATCCGCTGCCATCACCCGGTCGATGCCGCTCAGGAGGCCGCTCCATGAAGCCTGCCGACACGGACCTGCTGCGCCTCGAAGGCCTGCAGAAATATTTCCCGATCCGCAACGTCTGGAAGCGCCGCATCGGCTGGCTGAAGGCGCTGGACGATGTCTCGCTCACGGTCGAGAAAGGCGAAATCCTGGGCATTGTCGGGGAGTCCGGCTGCGGCAAGTCCACCCTCGGCAAGACGGTTATGGGCATTCATGCGCCGACCGGCGGAAAGATCGTTTTCGAAGGCAACGACATCACCGACCTCCGGCCGCACCAGTCCCGCGAGCTGCGCCGCGACCTGCAATATACCTATCAGGACCCCGGCGCCTCGCTCGACCCGCGCTGGAAGATCGGCAAGTCGCTGGACGAGCCCCTGGTCATTCACACTGACCTCGGGGCCGCCGCCCGCCGCGAACGGGTGAGGGACATCCTGTCGGCAGTCGGCCTTCCGGAAAGCCATCTCGACCTGTACCCGCACGAAATCTCCGGCGGCCAGCAGCGCCGCGTCGGCCTCGCCCGAATCCTCACCCTGCAACCGACGCTGGTGGTGCTGGACGAGCCGACTTCGGGGCTCGACGTGTCCGTCCAGGCGACCGTGCTCAACCTCTTTCTGGACATGCAGAAGCAGTTCGACCTCACCTATGTCTTCATCTCGCACGACCTCAGCGTCATCCGGATGATCTGTGACCGCGTCGCCGTCATGTATCTCGGGAAGGTCGTGGAGCTGGGGCCCACCGAGCGGATCTTCGACGCCCCCCGGCACCCCTATACCCGGTCGCTGCTGTCTGCGATCCCGCAGATCGGCAAGCAGCGGATCACCGAGAGCTTCTGGCTGGAGGGCGAACCGCCCGACCCCGGCAATCTCCCGTCCGGCTGCCGTTTCCGCACCCGGTGTCCGCTGGCCGAGCCGCGATGCGCCGCCGAAATTCCGCCGCTGCTGGAGCACATGCCCGGCCACGCTGATGCCTGCCTGTTCTCGGACCGGGCGGTCCCCGGACGGTAGCGCGCGGCCCGGTCCGGGCCGCGCCGCCGGCCGTTTCGGCTTTGCGGGAATGCCGGGGCGGCGGGACCAGGCTCTGGGGCGTTCCAGAGGCGGATTGACAACCAAAATCCATGTCGCCTGTGACACCCTCGGTCGACCGCTCCGTGTGATCCTCCCGCCCGGACAGGTCGGCGATGCGCCGAGGGCCCTGACGTTGATGGACGGGTGTCGGCCCTGCCCATGTGCTGGCCGACACAGCCTACGACACCTGTATGGACGTTCCGCGGCAGTCCCCCGCCTTCATGGCGCCGTCAGAGCCCGGCCTGCTCCTTGCAGTAGCCGGCGACATCGGCGTGGGTCGCGAACCAAACGCCGGGTTTCGTGCGGATATGCTGGACCAGCTCGTCGAGCACCTGTATGCGCGAGCGGTGGCCGATGAAATGCGGATGCATGGTTAGCAGGAACAGGCCTCCGTCGTCCCAGGCGCCGTCGAATTCGCGCCTGAACACCTCCAGCACACCCCCCGGCGGGGTATAGGGCCGGAGGCCCGAGAAGCGGTCCATCGACCAGTAGGGCGCGTCGTCGCGGATCCACTCCACCGGCAGTTCGACCACGCCGGTCGGCTCGTTGTCCTCCAGCAACTCGTAGGGTTCGTCGTCGGCCATGAGCGAGGAGTCGTAGAGCAGGCCCATCTCGCGCGTGATCGCCAGCGTGTGCTCCGAGAAGTCCCATGAGGGCGTGCGGATGCCGACCGGACGGACGCCGCAGACCTCCTCCAGCTTGTCAGCGGCGCGCATCTGGAGATCGCGCTCGGCATCCGGCGGCAGGGCGGAGTTGAGTTCGTGAATCCAGGAATGGATGCCGATCTCGTGGCCTTCCGCAATTACCCGGCGCTGCTCGTCGGGATGCAGCATGGCGATCACGGCCGGCACGAAGAAGGTGGCCGGCACGCCGTAGCGTTCGAGCAAGTTCAGAATCCTCGGCACGCCGGCCCGGGCGCCGTACTGGCCCTGGCTGAGCTTGCCGGGCGAACTCTGCGCCCAGCGCAGGGTCTGCGTTTCGTGGTCCGAATCGAAGGAGAGCGCGACGGCGCAGCGCGCGCCTCCGGGCCACACCGCGGGCTTGAGGGACCGGCCGGCCCTGACCTTCTCGACGATGGGCCGCCAGTCGGACTCGTCCCACTTCCAGGCTTCAGGCTGGGCCGGCACGCCGGTTCCCTTATGCTTGCTCATGGCCGTCCTCCTTCCCTCTCCCGGTTCGCGCCCGGGCTGATGCAGCATAGCATCGCCGCAAGCGCCGAAGTCCAACGAACGCCCGGGACGACAGGCGGCGGGAGCGGGGTTGAGGCGGAACGGTGCTGCAATCGACGACGAGATCGCCGGCGCGGGCATAGGCCGGCAGCCCGTCCCCTCTGAGACAGACGGGACGAACCTCGTCCGCCCCCGGCAGCGACAGGAAGACGATATCGCACGCGCACGCCACCTGCGCCGGGTCGGCGGCCGCAACGCTCCCTTGCAGGACGCAGGCGGCGGGGGCCGGGGCGACGATTTTGGGCTCGAACCGAAATGCGATTCCATCAGAACGAATTCCGCTCAATCGTCGATCCGGCGTTCCATCTTCTCGCGCATGTGGTCGCCGGCCATGATCGGGCGGTATTTCGCCGGGTTGCCGGCGCCGCAACAGGAGTCGAGGCAGGCAATCTCGGCGTCGTAATTCGGATGGAGGAAATAGCCGATGGTCTGCCGCCGGCTTTCCCGGCGGCGGTCGGCCGGCGGGTTCACGACACGGTGGACCGTCGATTTCCAGCGGTCATTGGTCCAGCGCTGCATCATGTCGCCGAGATTGACCGCCAGTTGCCCGGGTCCCGGCCGGACATCCTGCCATGAGCCGTCCGGCATGAGCGCCTGCAGGCCGCCCGGCGCATCGTTGAAGGCGAGGATCGTCAGGCTACCGAAATCGGTATGCGCCCCGCAGCGGAGCTGGCCCGGCTGAGGGTCGTCCTCGATGACGGGATAGTGGTTCGACGGGCAGGTGCTGAAATGGCGGTCGATCTTGTCGTCGAAATAGGTCTCGGGAAGCGCGAGCGCGCTCGCGAAGACGCCCATCAGGCGCGAGGCGAGGCTCTCGAACGCGGCGTAGAACTCCGTGAACACCTCCCGGTAGGCGGGCGGATGCGCCGGCCAGATATTGCCCGAATAGAAGAGCGCGGCGCCCGGAACATCGGCGAACCGGTCGGCCCAGGAGACCATCGGGCCCACGAAGAACTGCTCCCTCAGGTCGGGCGGGGTCTCCTCGCCCAGCGTGCGCGCCAGATTGCGCGTCGCAACAGCGTGGTAGCCGCGCGGCGCGACGCCGTCAGCCGGCATGAAACGCGCCTTTTCCCCGGGCGAAAGGTCGAAGAACGCCTGCGACACCGAAAAGGCGCGGTCGATCAGCTCCTGCGGAATCCCGTGGCCGGAGACGATCAGGAAGCCGATGTTCTCGCAGGCCCACCCGACCCGCTCGGCCACAGCTCGCCGGTCGCCGGCATCGCCGGACCAGCAGGGGCCGAGATCGATCACCGGAATTGCGTCGACGGCCATGTTCGGGGGCGTTCCTTTTCCGGACCCGGCGTCACGGCAGCGTAAGCCGGGGCGCTCGCCGGTTACAGGCCCGTCGATGCGGGAAACGCCTGTTCCGGCCGGTAGTCGGCGAAGCTCGACAGGAATTGGGCGTCGCATTCCCGCTGCCAGCGCGAGCCGGGCAGAACGGCGCTAACGCAGGGATATTTCTCGCGGAACGCCGCCGTGCGCTCCGCGTTCTCGATGGCGATGGCGACCAGGCCGGCGACGCGGCCCTTCTGGCGTTCGACGAGGGCGATGGCGCCGGCCATCGTTCCGCCGGTCTCGATCCACTGATCGACGAGCAGTACTCGCGTCCCCGGGGCGAAAGCCGGCAGACGCATTTCCATGTGTTGCGTCCGGCCCGAATAGTTCGTGAACTCCACGCTGTCCGTATCGACGCAGAGCCTGCCGGCCTTGCGGATCGGCAGGAAGCCGACGCCCAGCCTCTCCGCCAGCGCTGCGCCCAGAACGAAGCCCATGGCGTCCAGCCCCGCGACGACATCGACCTCGATACCCTCCAGATCGGCGCACAGGTCGTCCAGAAGGTCGTGAAAGGCCGCTCCGTTGATGTAGATGGATGTCGGGTCCAGCCAGGCGAACTTGCCGCCCTTGGTGTTCGGCGCCATCAGCCGCAAATACCGGCGGTCGTGGCGGGGGCCCTTATCCATGGCAGCCGATCTCCCGGGTTACCCGCATCAGCCGCGCCAGCCGGGCGGGGTCGATATTGTAGAAATCGCCCGACCGGTTGATCCCGGTGGCGACCAGGAAGGCATCGACATCGCCATATCCCGCGGCGTTCTCGGGGGTGATGCCCGAGGCCAGCGCGAGCGGCGCGTCGCCGATGCCGTCCCGGAAGCGGCGGACCTTTTGCAGGCCGGCCTCCTCCCCGGTCGCGACGCCCGAGGTCGTGACCACATCCATGAAGGGAGCCGCCTCGCGCGCGGCGTCCCGCCAGCGCGCCGGATCCACGGGGCGCTGCTTCTTGAACGCCGTGCCGCCGAAATAGAGACCCGACCATCCGCTGGCCGCCCGCGCCGCGGCGATCTGCCGGGCCCCGGACATGTCCCGGCCGGTCTCGTCGATCCGCGCATTGTCGGCCCAGTAGGCGTCTATCGGGCAGCCCGTCTGCTCCAGACCGCCTAGGACGGGGAAGGCGTCGCGGCCCGTGACGGCCAGAAAGTTGACTCCCATCCAGAGCGACGGCCATGCGCTGCGGGTCTCGCGGATGACCGGCAGGAATTCATCGACGCCGAAGTCGTGGTTGATGAGGAAGCAGCCGGGGGCGCCCTCGCCGACCAGGATGCGAATGTTCTCGCTCGCCTGTCCGGCGTCCAGCACATGAATCACGGGCAGGACAACCGGGCCCGGCGCGTTGAAGAGCTTGTGAAATTCCTGAAGCGTCATGCCCGGAAACTAGCGGCCGAGTGACCGGGCAGTCAAAGAAGTTTGTTGCCGCAATGCGCTTTTCGGGGTTGGATACCGTGAGCAACCGACGGGAGACTACATCATGAGCGAACAGGTGAACCTGACGCGCCGCAAGGTGCTCGTGGCGACCGGCGCTCAGCGCCCCGTTTGTGGGCCGCGCATGGGCCTCGACGACCGAGATCAACATGCTCGCCTGGTACGGCCACGGCGAGGCCGACGTCATTGGCGCTTTCGAGGAAGCCAACAATGTGAAGTTCAAACCGAAATACTATGCCGGCGGCGACAACATGCTGGCGCTGATCGCCCAGTCGCCTCCGGGCACCTATGACGTCATCCTCTCGGACGCGGAGTTCGTGCAGCAGCTGAATGCGGCCGGCTATATCGAGGCCCTCGACGCGAACGACTACCCGTTCGACGACATGCTGCACGACGACTTCACCAAGTTCTCGGGACACTGGGACGGCGACACGCTGTTCTCGATGATGGTGCGGTTCGGGCATCTGGGCGTCAGCTACAACACGACCGCGATCTCGGCCGAAGAAGCCATGAGCTACAAGTGCTTCTGGAAGCCGGAGGTGATGGGCAAGGTCGGCCACTTCGACTGGCACCTGCCGTCGCTCGGCATGATGAGCCTCCATAACGGCAATGGCGCGGGCGTCTGGGACCTGGACGACGCGGCATGGGAGGCGGTACAGAAGACGACCATGAGCCTGCGCCCGCAGGTCGGCGGCTTCTTCGACTATGGCGGCACCTTCAACAGCCTGAAAAACGGCGAGATGCTGGCCATGTGCGGCATCGGCGACTGGATCACGGGGGTCCTGGAAAAGGACGGCGCGCCGGTGGCCTCGGTCATTCCCAAGGAGGGCGGCATCCAGTGGACCGAGAGCTACTGCATCGGTAAGGGCTCCTCCAAGGCGGATATCGTCAAGAGCTTCATCCAGTACATGCTGAGCCCCGAGGGACAGGTGAAATCGGCCCAGATGGCCGCCTATCCCGGCAACTGCGTCACCAAAGGCGGACGCGCGGCGCTGATTGCCGCCGACAGGGCCGAGGCCGAACGCACCAACCAGGTGGACGGGAACCCGATGGACCCCATCGCGCTCATCAATGAGGGGCGCATCCACTACCGCGACATCCCGGTCAACCAGACCCTCGAGGAGTGGAACGACTTCTGGTCCGAATACAAGAACGCCTGATGCCGGGGCGGACCTGTCCGGGACCTCTTGTCGGGTCCCGGACGCCGCCGGGTCCGCAACGCCTCATCTATAGGCCGAGGCGCGCGCCGTGAACCGTTTCGCGCTCACCTTCCGGCTTCCGATCGTCGTCTGGCAGGGGCTCTTCTTCCTCGGCCCCCTGTTCTTCATGATCGCGATGAGCTTCTTCCTGGTGAAGAACTACCGGATGGAGGAGGCGTTCGAGCTCAAGAACTGGGCGCGGATGCTGACCAGGGGCTATGTCTGGGACAGCTACTGGTACACGCTGGGCCTGGCGGGGGCGACCACGCTGGTAGCGACGCTGGTCGCCTTTCCCGCGGCCTTCGCCCTGGCGTTCCGGGTGTCGGATGCCGTGCGGCGCTGGGCGATCTTTCTTCTCATCATCCCCTTCTTCACCTCCTATCTGGTCCGCATATTCTCCTGGTACGTGATCCTGGCTGAATCGGGCGTGGTGAACGCCGGACTCGGCCCCGTCGGGCTCGGCCCCTATACGATGCTCAACACGCCTTTCGGCACGATCGTCGGCTACCTGACCCTGACCCTGCCATTGGTCGTAATCCTGCAGACCGTCTCGCTCGCCAATATCGACCGGAACCTCGTCCAGGCCGCGCGCAATCTGGGCTGCCCGCCCCGGCGCACGCTGTTCGCCGTGATCGTGCCGCTCGCAAAGGCCGGGCTCATCATCGCGGCGCTGTTCTGCTTCATCCTGTCCTTCGGGGACTTCGTCGCGCCCTATTACCTTGGCGGGTCGAAGCCTCCTACCCTGCCGATACTGATTATCGACACCACGAAATCCGGCCAGCAATGGCCGCGCGCGTCCGTCGTCGCGGTGATGATGATGCTCACGCTCTTCACCATCGCCGCCACCGCAATCTGGCTGGCCTATCGCAAGCGGTTATCGGCATGAGCGCACGGATCGCGACCGTCCTCCTGATCGGTTGGCTGCTGCTGGTATTCGTCTTCGTCTTCGCGCCGATCGTGGCTTCGGTCGTCTTCTCCTTCAACTCGGACCGGTTCCCGACGATCCCGCTGGGCTCGTTCACCACCCACTGGTACGACACCATCTTCGCCGACGCCGAGATTGGCGAGGCGGCCCGCAACTCGGTCGTCGTCTCGCTGTCGGCATCCGTCATCGCAACAACGCTCGGCTTCGCGACCGCCTACACCGACTACCGCTACAGTTTCCGTCTCAAGGGTCCGTATCTGGCGCTGATCCTGCTGCCGCCGACGATCCCGCTCATCATCATGGCGCTCGCCATGCTGGCCTGGCTGTCTTGGATCGGGGCGTCGGGCCAGCTCTGGTCCATTATTGTCGCGCATTCCGTGCTGACGGCGCCCTTCGCCATGGCGATCATCCGCCTGCGGCTGAACCAGATCGACCCGAACCTGGAGGCTGCGGCCTGGAACCTGGGCTCCTCCGAGTGGCAGGCGCTGCGGTCGGTTATCCTGCCCTTCTGCCGGCCCGCTATCATTTCCGCCGCCTGCCTGACCGCCGCCGTTTCCTTCGACGAGTTCGCGGTGGCGTGGTTCGTGAGCGGCCTGAACAAGACCGTGCCGGTCATCGTCCTGGAGATCGTGCAGGGCAATATCGACCCGCAGGTGAACGCCATCGGGTCGCTGGTGTTCCTGACGTCGATCACGCTGGTGGTCCTGGCCCAGGTCTTCTTCATCTCCCGGATCGGCCGCGCATGACAGAGCCTCTCGTCACTCTCTCGGGCGTAGTCAAGCGGTTCGGGGACTTCACGGCCGTCCACCGCCTGGACCTCGAAATCGCGGCCGGCGAGTTCATCGCCATCATGGGCCCGTCGGGCTGCGGCAAGACGACGACGCTCCGGATGATCGCCGGGCTGGAGGCGCCGAGCGAGGGCGAGGTCCGCATCGGCGGGCGGCTGATGAACGACGTGCCGGTTCACGAGCGCGACACGCCGATGGTGTGGCAGTCGCTGGCCCTGTTCCCCTTCCTCAACGCGCGGGAGAATGTCGAGTTCGGGCTGAGGATGCGCGGGATCGGCGTCGCCGAACGGCGCCGGCGCGCGGTCGAATGGCTGGAACGGCTCGAGATCGTGGAGTTCGCCGAGCGCAATGTCGAGACGCTATCGGGCGGGCAGCGCCAGCGGGTGGCGCTTGCGCGCTCGCTGGTGACGGAGCCGCAGATCCTGTTGCTGGACGAGCCGCTGTCGGCCCTGGATGCCCACCTCGTCATTCGCATGCAGGGCGTGCTGACGCGCCTGCAACGCGAACTCGGCATCACCTTTGCCTATGTCACGCATTCGCAATCCGAGGCCTTCGCCATGGCCGACCGGATCGTGATCATGTCCGGGGGCCGCATCGTCCAGATTGGCCAGCCCCGCGAGATTTACCGGGCGCCCGCAAACCGCTTCGTGGCCGAGTTCGTGGGCCGGAACAATATCCTCGGCGGGACCAGCCGCGGCGCTGCGATCGAAACGGCGCTCGGCGTCTTCCCCGCTGCCGGCCTGCCGGCGGCGGGCAGGCCGGCCGCCCTTGTCATCGCCGCCGACCTGGTCCGGATCAGCCGCACGCCGTCCGAGGACGCGATCCCCTGCACGCTGATTTCGGAGGAATTCGTCGGCGCGATGGTGACGCTGTTCCTCGAGGCGGCGGACGGAACCGAACTGAAGGTCCAGGTGACAGAACACGCGCTCGGCGACCTGAGCCTGCACGCCGGCGGCCAGTTCCATCTCAGCTGGCCGGCCGACGCCGGCCACGTCCTGGCCGAGGACTGAGCAGAGGCCGGGATGATCCGGAACCCGATTCCCTGGCCGGGCGGCGCAAAATGCGCCGTCGCAATCACCTTCGACATGGACGCCGACAGCCTGATCCATATTGCCTGGCCGGAGGACGGGGTCGACCGGCTCTACGAGACCGCGCTCGACCAGGTTCGGCACAATCTCGACTTCGTGCGGCCGGGCATGGAATTCGTCGAGTTCAACGAGAGGAGCTGGCGAATCCCGGACCGGCATATGCCGTATTGCTATACGCTGGCTGTCCACGGCGTCGGCATGGCTGGAATGCGCGGTGCGGGACAAGGCCGACGCCCTATGCGCGATTCGCCCGCGTCAGGCCGCAGGCGTAACGGCGAGAGGTGTCGCACGATACCGATCATAATTGCATGCGATAAATGTCCCTGAAAATCAAAGGGTTACAGACCGTCAGAGCTCGATTTCGATCACATGTCGGTCTCGGTGGTTGCGTGCCCCCGCAACCATCGTAATCCGCTGAAAATATTGCTCTTTTTGGAAGGTTTCGGTAAGGTGGGTCCTTCATCAGCGCCTCGGGCTCAGGCCGGTTCTTGAGGTCGTGCCGCCGAGAACTTCTGAGCGGTCCAGCACCAAGGCCAGCCGGGTCATCGACAACCGACCGCGTTAGCGGATCAAGCGGAGGAGCATCGATGGTGAGCCTCACCGCCAAGGAAGCAAACAGCGTTTTCCGGATCATGCGCGAACTCACGGCCGGCCACGGGGCGCGCGAGTTGAGACAGCGGATCGGGCCGTTTCTTCTCGACCTGTTTGATGCGCAATATTTCGCGTCATATGTCTGGTGCGAGCCCGCCTCGATGTTCGGCGACTGCGTCTCGTTCAATATGTCCGACGACAATCTGAACGCTTACGAAGCTCACTATCAGTATTGCGATCCGATCACCCCGATCCTCAAGCGCCGCCGCCGCGCCACCGCTGTCGCCGAAGTCATCTCCCGTCCCCGGTTGGAGAGCACCGAGTTCTTCAACGATTTTCTCGCCCGGGATGGTCTCCACTATGGAGCCAACTATTACGCCTATTCGGGCTCGCTCAATATCGGCGACCTTCGCATATGGCGCGCCCGCCACCGGGAAGATTTTTCCCGCCGCGACGTCAGGCTCCTCGACGCGATCGGCCCCGCCTTTACCAATGCCATGCGAATTGCGCTTGCGCGGGACGGGAACCACCAGGGAACCCTCTCTCTCATTGCCGCTGTGGAACATATGCAGTCACAGACCCCGCTGACAATGCGCGAAAAAGAAGTTGCGGTGGCCATGCTGCTCGGATGCTCGGACAAGCAAATCGCCGAGCGATGCGGAGTCGCCCCGACCACGGTTCGCACCCATTCCCGGCATATATTCGAAAAACTGGAGATTTCGGGACGCAATCAGCTTTTCAAACGCCTCGCATTTCACTGACCGCGGATTCACCGGATCGAGGCAGCGCTGCCCGCCTTGGCCGCGATTTCAAATCCTCAACCGCGACATCAGCGCATCGCGCAGACCCGGTTTGTTCCGGGCGCTGAACAGGCATTCGCCGCGGTCGAGAAGGTGGACGCGGTCACCGGCTTCCTCGATCATATTCAGGTTCTGTTCGACAATCAGAAAGCTCCGCCCGCGTGCAGCCTGCATCCTGATGAACGCGCTCATGGAGGCGATGGTTTCCGGTTGCACTCCTTCCGTCGGTTCGTCGAGAACGACCAGCTGCGTGTCTTCGGCCAATGCCCGGCAAAATGACAGCACCTTCTTCTCCCCGCCGGAGAGCGTGCCGGCCCGTTGATCCAGGCGCTTGTCGAGAAACGGGAAGCGGGCGAACAATTCGCCGTATCGGTGCAGGGAGCGGCTGTTGGAATGCACAGTGAGGTTTTCCGCGACTGTCAGCTCATTGAAAACGATCTCCTCCTGCGGGGCATATCCAAGACCGGCGCGGCGGCGGCGGTGGCCCGGCAAGACGGTTACGTCCTGCCCTCGAAAGACCACCCGGCCTGCGGCGGGGGACAGATGGCCTGCGATCAATTTCATCAAGGTCGACTTGCCGACGCCGTTCCGGCCGGTGACAAACGAAGCCTCGCCGGCGCGCACGCTGCCGGAGAAACTGCGGATGACGGTCATATCCCCGTAGCCGCCTGCCAGCCCCTCGACCTCGAGCAGACTGTCGCTCATGCCTTGCTGCCTCCGGCATAAACGGCTTGCACCTTCGGATCGCGGCGGACATCCGCCATCGTGCCGCTGGCCAGCAAACGGCCCTGGTGCAGCACATGGACCGTGTCGGACAGACGATCCACCACCTCCATGTCATGCTCGATAATGATCCCGGTTGCGCCCAACTCCGCAATCAATTCGGAAATGGCCTCGGTCATTTGCGCGGTTTCGTCCACCGACAGTCCCGCGCATGGCTCATCCAGGAGAACCAGGTCGGGCTCGGCCAGCATGGTGAGGGCGAAATCCAGCATCTGGCGCTGACCGACCGAGAGGGCTCCCGCCGGTTGTCCGGAATGTTCGAGAAAAGGAAACCGCTCTTCCAGTCGGCACAGCAATGGCGTCGTCCACCGATAGGGGGCCATGCGGAGCAATTCGGACGGCCGCATACGATTTGCCCACAGGGCGATATCCACATTCTGGGCGATGGTCAGAGACGGGAACACTGACGGCACCTGGAATTTCCTGCCAATTCCCATGGCCGCCACCCTGTGGGTCCTCCTCCCGACCAGAGACGTGCCGGCCCAGCGGATATCGCCGGCGCTCAGAGGCAGCCTTCCGGTCATGGCGTTCAGTGCCGACGTCTTGCCGGCGCCGTTCGGTCCGATCACGCAATGGATGGCCTTCGAGCCGACGGCGAGTGTCAGCCCCTTCAGGATTTCAACCGACCCGACCGTCACATCGACGCCCCGAAACTCGAGAGCCGGCACCGGCTTCGCCGGCGGCGCCGGCAGACTGATGCTGCGCCGGCGCGCGGGGACGGGCCGCCGCCCCAACGGTGTGCGCTGCCAGAGCGACAGGAGCATGCCCGCCATGCCCGATGGCCATTTGAGAACCACCGCGATGAAAACAATGGCGACCACAACCTCCCAATAGAGGAAATCGTCGCGCAGGCCGGATGCCAGGAAACCGATGGCGACCGCACCCATGACGGGGCCGGCCAGACTTGTTCTTCCGCCCACCGCTGTCCAGATCACGAACTCGGCCGACAGCAGAAACCCCACCGCCTGCGGCGTCACGATACCCTGATGAGGCGCATACAGCGCGCCGGCGAAACCGGCGATGCCGGCGCTGATCGCAAACGCGCCCGCCTTGAAGAGGCTCGTATTGAAACCGAAGAACTGAAGTCGTTCCTCGTTCTGCGATATGGCGGAAAGCAACTGGCCGAACGGGGTTCGCAGCAGATAGCCGAGCGCCAGTGTCGTGGCCGCCAGAAACGCGACGATCACGTAATAGAGATGCTCGAACCGGCTCACCCCGGGCAGCAGGTCCGGGATACCGGTCATGCCGTTGAACCCGCCGGTAAGGTGTTCCAGGGAGTTCGCGAGCTGGAATCCCAACATCGCGAGCGCCAGGGTAATCAGGGAGAAATAGGGTCCAGAACCGATCTGCCGATGGAATACCAGCGCTCCCACGAAGCCGGCGAGAAGCGCCGGAAGCAGGCCCGCCGCGGCGATGGCGAGCACCAGGACCGGCCAGTCGTTTCCGAACGCGCTGAGAGCTGCCCCCGTGACATAGGCGCCGATCCCGAAAAACAGGGCCTGTCCCAATGGCAGGAACCCGGCCCGGCCCCAACACAGGGCGACACCCTGCCCAACCATGCCGTAGATGAGATAGAGGCCGAGCTCATAGGCCGTGTAACTGCCCCACAAGAACGGGAGCAACCCCAACGCCGCCAACGCGGCAAGATTAGCGGCGAGCGTAAAGCCCATGCGGCCGCAGCCAGAGGAACAGAATCGAGATCGTCAGCACGCCGATATAGCCTGCGGCCTTGTCGAAAACGGCGGATACGGCCACGTCAACGCCGCCGATTGCTGCGGCACCGATGAGCATGCCTTCCAGAGTGCCCAGACCGCCCACAACCAACACGAAGAACGATGAGAGCAGATAGTCGAGTCCCATATAGGGTTCGACGCGAACGAGAGGTGCGAGCAAGGCACCTGCGAGCCCCGCCGTGCTGACGCCGAAGACAAAAGTCCAGCGCGCAAGCCGCCCGGTATCGATGCCGACGGCTGTAGCAAGCGTCGGGTTCGCAACCATGGCCTTGATGCGGGCGCCGGTATTGCTCCGCCGATACCAGACGAACAGGCACGCGAACAGGCTGGTAACCACGCCGAGCAGGATCAGGCGATAGGCCGGATAATCGATGCCGAAGACCGCCACCGTCCCCGGGACCAGCTGGTCCACGCTTTTATATTCGCGCCCGAAAACCGCCTCCACGCCCTCGCGCAACAGAACCGCCAGGCCCCAGGTCGCGAGAAAGGTGTCGAAAGGACGGCGATAGAGGTGGCGGACGATCGACCATTCGACGGCCAGACCGATGGCGACGCATACCGCGACGGCCAGCGGAACGGCAAGCGGCAGCGGCAGCCCGGCCTCCTGCACCACGACGGCGCTGTAGGCTCCCAGCATCACGAACTCGCCATGTGCCATGTTCATGACGCCGAGCAGGCCGAAAACCACGGCAAGCCCCAGGACGACCAGCCCGAGGATTGCCGCGATATAGATGAAATTCAGGCTATAGGTTCCGACAAGTTCCACGCGCTGTCCGACGCTCGTTGGCCGTCCGTTCGAGGCGTCAACCCGCTACCCGCAATTGTCGCCGGCGCCGACATCGGCAAATGTTTCGATAACTCTGAATTCCGCGCCGGCGGCCTCCGCGAGATAGATATCCTTGGATACGTGCCGATCCTGCATGGTCGCCCTGCCCCTCGGGCCCTCGTAACTCGTCCCGTCCGCCGCCTCATCCATGTCGGCGGCCGACAGTGATCCGGCTCGTTCCGAAAGGGCGCCGAGGAACTTCATTCCTTCGTAACAGGATTCCCCGAGAGCGTTGAGCGCCGCCGCTTCGGCGCCGAATGCCGCCATATACGCGGTCTTGAACGCGGTGGCCGCCGGGCTGTCGATATTCCCGAAATAGCCCGCAGAGGAATAGAGGTTGGCGGCGTTCTCGGCGCCAATTCCGGCCAGGGTGTTTTCTTCAATCAGCGTCCCCAGCCTGAGCGCCGCGTCCGAAAGCCCGAAGCTGGCAAACGCCCGGTTGAACCCGACCGAAGCGCCGCCGACCAGAGTGATCAGAACCGCATTGGCGCCCGTCTCCCTGATCTTGGCCAGATTGGAATCGAAATTGTCGGCGGTGAATGGAAGATATTCCTCTCCCACCACCGATCCGCCGCTGGCCGCGATATATCCCTTGGCCGCCGCATTGGTGTCGCGCGGCCAGTTATAGTCGTTGCCGATCAGATACCACCGGCTTGCGTCCCTGTTCGCCGCCAGCCACGGAATGACCGGTGCCAGCTGCTGGGTCGGCGTTTCCCCCAGCACGTAAGTTCCGGGCGAGCATTCGCCGCCCTCATATACCGGCGTGTACACATAGGGCACTTCGCCCCCGAACAGGCTGGTGAGTGCGCCGCGCACCGCGCTGTCATGCATCCCGATGAAGGCTTCGACGTTCTCGCCCTTCCACAGCTTGAGCGCAGCCCGGGTCGCGTCAGCGGGCGGGCCGCCCACGTCTGCGAATACGGGTTCGATGCTCCGGCCCAGGATTCCGCCGGCTGCGTTGATCTCCTCGACCGCCAGAAGCGTGCAATTCCGACAGGAGGGCCCGAAGAGGCCGGCGGGCCCCGAAAGCGGGATCAGCACGCCCACCCGAAGCGCTTCTTGCCCGCGGGCCGGCCTGTGCAGCAGGGCGGGAGACAAGCCGGCGAGCACCGCTGCGCCGATGAACGTCTTGATGGCTTCTCTGCGTTTCATGTCAGGTTCCTCCAGCGATGATCGCCGCGTTACACATTTCCGGGGCAGGGCTTGAAGCCGATGGCCTTCTCGACCGCGGCGGCGATCGCGAGGACCGTTTCGTCAGAGCCGCGCGGACCGTCGATTTCCATGCCGATGGGAAGGCCCGACGCTGTCAGACCGATCGGAAGCGAAAGGCCTGGAATGCCTGCATTGCTGCCCGGATCAGTGTTCTGAATGTAGGTGGCGAAGGTCGGTACACGGTCGCCATTAAGCGCGATCGTCTCGTCCTCGCCAATTGGCCGCGCGGATACCGGCGCGGTCGGAAAGACAACAGCTTCCACGCCGTTATCCCCGAAACAGGAGGCGTAGGCGCGCTGTAAATCCGGACGCGCCACGTTCAGGGCCTGCAGATAATCCGCCTCCCGTGTGGCACTGTCGCCCAGCTGGCTGCCGAAGATCGCCTTGACATCCGGGCTTCTGACGCGCGCGAATACGTCCTCAATCGAAAGCCCGACCTCGTTCTCGGTCAGATAGCGGGAAAGATCGCGAATGAACTCGAACAGCGCAACCGGAAATCCGACCGCCCGGTTCAGTTCCGCAAGGCCGGGAATATTGACGTCAACGAGGTCGACGCCGGCATTCGAAAGCAGATCGAGCGTCCGGTTGGACGCGGTCGCGACTTCCGTTTCCAGATTGTCATAAAAGACGTTGCGAGGGACGCCGAGGCGCAGCCCCCTGAGTTCGCGTTCCGCCGCTGATGGCGCAGTGTTCGCCATCACCGCATCCAGCAACCGGATGTCGGCGACGCATCGCGCTATTGGTCCGGCCGTATCCCGCGTGTGCGAGATCGGAATGACTCCGGCGCCGGGATAGCGCCCGACGCTCGGTCGAAATCCGACTGCGCCGCAAAGCGCTGCCGGCAGACGAACGGACCCGCCAGTGTCGGTCCCAATTCCTCCGGGCATCAAGCGTGCGGCGACGGCGACGGCAACGCCGCCACTCGAACCCCCGGGAATCATTGACGGATCGTAAGGGTTGCGCGACGCGCCTGTGACGGGGTTGTTCGTCGTAATGCCGAACGCCAATTCGTGCATGTTGCCCTTGGCGCCGAGAAGGGCGCCGGCGTCGAACAAGGCATCGGCGACCGGAGCATTGCAGGGCGCGATATAATGCCTCAGCGCCTCCGTGGCGGCGCTTGTCGTGAGGCGTGTCGTATTGATGTTGTCCTTGAGGACGAGCGGGATGCCGGCAAGCCCGATTCCGGCGTTTCCACCCGCATCCGCGTCGCATGCTTCCCGCAGCAGGGCCTCCCAATCGTGAGAAACGAACGGGTTGAGACCGGCATTGGTCTCGCAGCGCGCGATCAGCGCTTCCACATATTCGCGACAGGAGCACGCCTTTTCCCGGAGCGCCGCTCGGGCCTCGGAAATGGTTAACTCCACCAAATCGGCGTCCGGCAAACCCATGTCTCTTCACGACCTCGAACCGGGTTTCCTGAATCGGGCCGTGCGATGCGGCTCGCCCGGAAACACGTCGGCATTGTAGATGGTGTGGAGCGCCTGCGAATATCCTCAATATTGAGGATATTCGCAGGCGCCGCGTTGTTGCCGCAGGGCAATCGCCTTACCCCCTTCAACTATGAACGCATGTGGTGCGTTATTCGGAACCCGGGCAGACCTCTGGAGGGGCGCCCCATGGCCGTCTCATGACAACTTGGCTACCCGATTGGCTGGTGAAGCGTCGCAACGCCGAAGTCGTTCAGGGTGTAGATAACGACGCTCGTTCCCGGCCCGGTCGGCCCCCTGGGCTGCACGGCCCGGGAGGTTTTTCACGAGATCATTGGCGGCGGTCAGGCATCGCTCGACAAACCATGGGGAAGCCTGTCGCCCCATGATCGCGTCCTGCTCTATTGCTATTTCAACCACATCTGGACGAACGCATCCCGGATAATTCACGTTGTTTGCTTATTTGGGTTGGCGGGCGTGTACTAAGTTGTTGCAATGGGGTGTGAATAGTTGTGCATGCTGCACATCACGCCGACAACTCGGAAATCCCCGCCCGCCATGTCCGATCCTGCGCCGTTTCTCCCCGGTTTGTCACCCTTGAAAGGCCGTTCGGGGTCGTCGCCCGCACCCGCCGGGTGTGATGCTGCGGGTGCACTGCGTGCAGTTGTTGGAGAAGCACGGTCTGGGCGAAGCGGTGTTCGAGGAGATCAACGCGCATCTGGCCGCACTCGGACACCGATTGAAGACGGGGGTGATCGTGGACGCGAGCCTCATCGCTGCACCGTCGTCGACGAAGACCCGCAAGGGCGGGCGAGACCCGCAGATGCACCGGACGAAGAAGGGCAATCAGTGGTATTTCGGGATGAAGAGGCATATCGCAGTGAACGCGCAGTCGGCGCTGGTGCGCAGCTTGGAGACGACACCGGCGAACAGCTCGGACGCGGCGCCGGCGCACGTGCTGTTTCATGATGAAACTCCTGTCGCTCCCGCCGATCTGCTATCGCCCCTCATGGTGGCGCTGGCCGACATGGGCGCCGGCAGCGCCGATGGGGAGTGATCAGTCTCGCCGCCGTTCATCAGCGCGTCAATTCGGTCGGCGATGCGCTGCGCCGGACCGCGGAGTTGGCCGATGCTCCAGTCGGCGGCGTCGCCTTCGGTGACGTCGGTGGGCCGGGCGTGGTTGACCAGCCGCTTGGTCAGAGAGGGCGGCAGCATCCGCTCGCGCTCGGCCACGGTCATGAAACAGTTGCGCAGGCCATGATACCAGAACCTGGAGCCGCCGGCCTTGCCGATCCTCGCGTAGAGATGACGGGGGTCCTCAACATGGCCCGAGGTGCTGGTGAGAGAAGGGAAGATCCAGCCTTGGATACAGGACCTGCTCCGCTGTCCTGAACCAGGCCGGAGGCTGGAACACGGGAGGCGGACAGGCTAGGCTTGCGCCCGAATGGAAGCATGCGGCCCGCTCGGACGAGCGGGTCGGGCGCGTGTGCAGGCGACGCTTCATCAAGAGGGAGAGAAGCATGAAGAATGGAATCCGGTTGCTTCTGAGATCGGCCGTGCTTGCCGTATCGACCGCCGCGATCGGCGCGGCGGCCCAGGCCGAGGAGATCAAGCTGCGTTGGGGCCACTATCTGCCCAACAGCGCCTTCGTGCAGGTCGAAAAGAATTTCGCCGAGAAGATCGAGGAACGCACGAACGGCCGGGTGAAGATCGAGATCACCTTTGCCGGCGGCCTTGGCAAGGGCCCGGAAGTCGCCATTCTCGCCGGTCGCGGGGCCATCGATATGGCTTCGGTCGCGCCGGGCTACTATCCGGATCAATTACTGTTCTGGAAGGCCTACCAGATTCCTTTCGTCTTCGACGAACCGAAGCAGGCGATCGAGATTCTCTACAAGTCCTACGACAAGTTCCCGACCTTCAAGGAGGAGCTGGACAAGATCAACGTCAACTACCTGTTCCAGCAGCCGCTCGGCTCCTATTACCTGACCGGCCCGGACTCGAATTGCGACACTGTGGAGGCGTTGAAGGGCAAGAAAATCCGCAGCTTCGGCGCGGATCTGCCGAAAATGCACGCCGCCATCGGCGCGGTTCCGGTCACGGTGCGGCCGACAGAGGTCTATGAGGCGCTGCAGCGCGGGACCATCGACTACTCGTTCCTGAATGCCGGCAATGTGGAGAGCCTGCGCCTCTACGAACCCGGCAAATACAGTTGCGGCACGGTCATGACGATCGCGGGCCACCTGATCGTTATCGGCAAACGGGCCTGGGACAAGCTGCCGAAGGACATCCAGGATATCTTTGCGGACCAGGCGGCGAAGAGCCAGAAGGAATATCTGGACTGGCTGGAGACCGGCACCGCCTCGTCGATCGCCAATATTGAAAAGGCGGGCGGCGTGTTCAAGGAATTCCCGGCATCCGAGCTGGCGAAGTGGAAGGCCGCCACGCCGGACCTGCTGAAGGGCTGGGAGGAAAGCATGGCCGGGCGTGGCCTCGGCGACCAGGCCGCAGAAGTCGCCGCTGCCTGGCGCGAGTGGACAAAGTAGGGGCCGCAGGCGCCTTCCCGGCTGTTTGCGCGGCGCATGAAAGCGCGGCCGCACTGACCGAAGGCGGCGCAATGCCATGACGAACAGGCTCTCCCGCCTGCTCGAGTCCACCGCGCTGGGAATCCTGCTGGTCGGCGGGCTGGGCCTCATCGCCTCGACTTTCCTCGGCACGGCCGACGTCGTCGGCACGCAGATGTTCGGCGTGCCGGTGCCGGGCGCCACCGAGATCACCGAGAGCACGATGGTGCTCATCGTCTTCGGCGCGCTGACCTATACGCAGATTCGGCGCAGCCACATCCGGGTTGAGCTGCTTTACATGCGGGTCGGCGCGCGCGGGCAGGCCGCGATGGACGTGTTCGCGAGCCTGATGGCGCTGCTGTTCTTCTCGCTGTTGCTCTGGCAGGCGGTACACGAAGCGCTGTTCAGCATCCGGATCGACGAGGCGACTTTCGGCCTCGTGCGGCTGCCGCTCTGGCCGGCGCGCATCGTTCTCGCGGCCGGCACGGCGCTGCTCATCCTCCAGCTGCTGCTCGACCTGGCCGCCGATCTCGACCGCCTCGTCAAGGGCGGCAAGGCGCTCTCGGTGCAGGAAATCATCGAGCGCGACATCGGCGGAATCGAAAACCTGCCGACGGCGGAAATGATGGACCGCGGCGGCGGGGAGGACCGATAGCCCCGTGCTCGATCCCGCAACCGTCGGCGTTCTCGTCGCCCTGGCGCTCGCCGCGATGCTGGGCGCGGGCGTGCATATCGGCGTGGCTCTCGGCCTGAGCGGCGTGTGGGGCACGTTCCTCGCCATCGGACCCGACGCCGCCTGGGCGCAGCTTGCGACGATTCCCTTCAGCACCACGAACTCCTTTACGCTCGCGGTCATTCCGCTGTTCATCCTGATGGGGTCGCTCGCGACGCAGGCGGGGCTGACGACAGACCTTTACCGTGCGGCCTACAACTGGCTCGGCCGGTTGCCCGGCGGGCTCGCCATGGCGACGACGCTCGCTTCGGCCGCCTTCGGCGCGGCCAGCGGATCGACCGTGGTCAACGCCGCCGTCTTCACCAAGATGGCGCTGCCGCAAATGACCTCTTTCGGCTACGACCGGCGGCTCAGCGCCGGCTGCATCGCCGCTTCGGGCACGCTTGCCTCGTTGATTCCGCCGAGCATCCTGATGGTCATTTACGCCATCCTGACCGAACAGTCGGTGGCGCTGTTGCTGGTGGCGGGCCTCGTGCCGGGCCTCCTGTCGGCGGCGCTCTACATGGCCGGCATCTACGCCATCGCGAAGCGGTTCCCCGATATCGCACCGCGCTCCGAAATCCGGGTTTCCTGGGCCCGGCGCTGGCGCTCCCTCTACGGTGTGTGGGGCATTGCCTTCCTGTTTCTCCTGGTCATCGGCGGCATCTACACCGGCTTTTTCGTGCCGACCTATGCCGGCGCCATCGGCGCGTTCGGCGCGTTTCTGATCGTCGTCTTCAAGCGCCGACTCAATACCCGCACCGCTGTCGATACCTTCAAGGACGCTGGCGTCACCACCTCGTCGATCTTCATCATCGTGATCGGCGGCATCATCTTCGCGCGCTATCTCACCTATACCGGCATCGTCAACGACATCACGGCCTCCCTGCTGGCGCTGGAGCTCGGCAAATACACATATCTGTTCGCGTTCGCGGCAATCTATCTCGTGCTCGGCATGCTGATCGACCCGATCGCGATCATGGTGATTACGCTGCCGGTCATGTATCCGATCCTGACCCAGGCGGGCTTCGACCCGATCTGGCTCGGAGTCATCGCGATCAAGCTCGCGGAGGTCTCGCTCATCACGCCGCCGGTCGGCCTGAATGTCTATGTCGTGCGCAGCGCCTCGCCGATCCCGCTGAGACTGGAGGAAGTATTTGCGGGTGTGACGCCATTCCTCGCCATCGACATCCTGACGCTGCTGCTACTGATCGCGCTTCCGGAGATCAGCCTCTTCCTGCCGTCGCTGATGCGTTGACGGCCGCCGCCGCGGCGCTGGCGCGACCATGTCTTCAGGGTGCGGTAGCGGAACTCGGCGAACAGGCAGGCCGGCTGGCCGCTCTCCAGCGGCGCACAGCCCCGACGACGCCCCTCAAGCCGGTCAAGCGCCACACCTGGCGCCGGATCATGGCGCAACGCGTCGTGGTCCAACAGGTCCTCATAGCCCAGCGCAATGGCAAACACTCGCTGGCCCACCAGGGTCGTCACATCGTGCACAACACGATCCGCAGAGCGACCGTCCGAAAAGCAGGCCGCAAACCGCTCCACCAGACCAATCGCCCGGTCCGCCGCCGCCAGCAGCAGCGCGCCGGCATTCGAGGTCAACACACCACCGCCAAAAGTCAGCCACACCCTTCCGCCCCTTCAGGCGTGTAAAACACATCGATCCCAGACTACACTCTGCCAGCATCGGGGAACGCCTCTGCAAATGATCAAGTCTCTGTCGCAAAAGAACTTTCTCATATGCAGAACCCCGATGCACTCAATCCCGTGAGAAAGTCGGGCTAGGGCAACAGGCTGCCACCTCATTTCCGCCCCGGCAAAACCGTGCAACCGGAAATGAGCTTCCCGCTTACCACGTCAGGGCAATCCGGAAGCCCACGCTAAAACTGCGATAGCCAGCGGAACGCCCCACACGGGTCGCGGACCGAAGGTTCTTCGGAGCATCGTCCCAGCGTCCGCCGCGCAACACCCGCTTCCCGCAATCCCCCGACTCCCAGGCGCTTCCGTTTCCCGGTGCTCCCCGGTAGCTGCTGTTCCAGCAGTCCTCCACCCATTCCCAGACATTCCCCAGCACGTCGTGCAGCCCGTAGCCGTTCGCGATGAAGCTCCCTGCCGGCGAGGTATATGCATATCCATCGTCGCACGAGGCGATATCCGCTCCATTCCCATATCGACACCGACCCGCCGCGCTCTCGCCCCAATAACGGGCCGTTCGCGTTCCCGCGCGGGCCACATACTCCCACTCCGACTCGCTCGGGAGCCGATATCCGCGTCCCGTCCTCTCCCTCAACCATCTCACATAGGCCTGTGCATCCTTCCAGCTCACACACACCACAGGGTGGTCATCACCCTGCACATAACCGGGACGCCGCCAGCTTCTTCCGGAACGCTTCCTCCACCGACCATCCTCGTTCGTCGAGCACCCGTCATCGATCGCATGTGCCGTCTCCTCCACAAATCGACGCCACTCCCGGCGCGTCACCTCGTATACCCCTACCGCAAACGGCTTCGATATCTTCACCCGACGAACCGGGCCCTCGTCACCACGCCGTCCCTTCTCCGAAGCCGGCGAGCCCATCAGATACGATCCAGATGACACCAGCACCATCTCCGGACAATCCGCACAGTCCCGAAATCTCGTCACAGCATCATCCGGCCGTTGAACTTGCTCTCTTGCCTCTGGATTGTCCGGATACGCATAAACTGCACGCAGCTCTCTGAGAATCCGAGGTAACGCGGCTGCGAAGGCCGCGTTGTCACGCACCCGCTTGATGCGCCGCTTGACCTCTCGCTCGAACACCTCCTTTTGGCCCGCATCGCCGGTGAACAGCTCCGCCAGCGTCAACCCCGCGGCCTTGCCAATGCCCGCCAAGCTCGACATGCCTGCCCAACGGTCCCCCCATAGCATGCTGTATAACGAGGCCGCGGCCTCCGCCGACAGTCGGTTGTGCAGACCTACCAGCTCCCGAACCGCGTACGCGTCCGCTGTCGTGCCGCCCACTCCGCCCCCCGCAATCAGTTCCTCCGTCGCACCGGCCAGCGACCCGCCCATCGTCTCCAGCGCCGACATCACCAGCACCGCCTTACCGTAGTCGACCAGCTCCTCGCCTAGCGCCCACACTTCACGCGCCACGATCCCCGCTCCTGGCGACGACGCCAAGCCGACTACCACCATGGAGCCAAGCATCGGGACCGAACCCACAAGCGCGCCCGTTCCCGTCTTCTTGTACCGCGCCAATCGCGACCGGCTCATTTCCGTCAACTGACCGAGCGCATCCTCCAGCCCCTCGACCATCGCCGGGTCCGCCCTCGAAGCCACCAGCAGCCGTCGTGCGTTTTCAAGCCCCAACACCACCAACGCGTCCCCGGCCGCCTCCGCGAGCAGTCGGTTGCGCGCCTGCTCGTCGGCAAACCCTCGCGCCAGCTCGACCCCCACGGCCAACACCCCCAGCGCCTTCGTCGATTTGCCAAGACCCGAACGAGCCACCCGCGAGTGCACTTTGCTCGCGACTTTCGCCGTCGCGCCCCCGTGCTGCGCCGCTTTGTATGTGCTCGAGATAGTGCGAAGCTGCGTATACGCATCAACACCCTGCGATGCCGCCGCATCTGAGACCCCCAGGAGCGCAATCGCCCCCGATCGCCACGCGGCCAACCGCTCGGTCAATGTCTCGTCTACACGACGAGATTCATCGAGCGCGACCGCACGCAATGCCGCCTCCGCGAACAGCGCCCGACGTGCACGCCGTTTCTTCAACACGACGTCCAACGCGCCACCGGTGGCGAGCCGCGCCGAGGCGACCAATCCACGCGGCATGAACATCAGTCCGCCGTCGGTATCGACGATGTGCATCCTTGTGCCCGGCAGCACTGGACCCAGATCGTCATGACTCGCCAACACTCGCGCGAGAAGCGGCTCCGCCTCCTCCCAGGGAAGCGCCGTCCCGGCACTGCCCGAGGACACCGTGGACCGTTCGAGCACCGTCAGCGAGCGCAGCGCCTCTGACAACGAGACCTCTTCGTCGTCGACGAAGACGACCCGATCCACAATCCCGTGCGCCACCCGCGCTTCGCGCCCACCCTCCGACACGATGCCGATCAGAGCATCGCCGACAACCGCCTCGCGGGTGAATCTATCGATCTCATTGGCGTGCGATGGCGCCCAGACAACGATGAAAGCCAAAATCAGGCTCACAACCGCCGTCACGCCTCGCCCCCACGGAGCTTCCAGCCTGCGGTTCATATCATGGGTCCTCTGCTGGGCTGCTTGAGCAGTACGCATCGAGATGGTCTCGGTCGTTTAGCCCGAAACTAATCATACAAAAACAATAGGTTGTCTTCTTCTTCATCTGGAAGTTCAGATTAAATCCGTTTTACGCTACGGTGCGGCCCGTCTGCGGACGGCGCCGGCAGGTCCGGCAGGTGTGGGTTTTTCAGGAGAGCGGCCTTGGCTCACGACAAACGCGGTTTGGACCTTACTGCGGCCAGCGACGCCGCTGCCGGCGCCCTGGATGCGGCCGTGGACGATTTTCTGGCGTTCGGGCGGAACGCCGGACAGCTGCTGAAGGCCGCTTTCGAGGCCGATGCGGACATGCCGCTGGCGCATACGCTCCGGGGCTATTTCTTCCTGCTGATGGGAATCCGCGCCCTGATCCCGCGCGCCGCGAAATCCGGCGATACGGCGATGCGGCTTGGAGGCACGGCGCGCGAATCCGCCCATGCGGAGGCGCTTTCGCGCTGGGCCGCCGGCGATACGGCCGGCGCGGCCAGCCGCCTGGAAGACATCCTGCTCGACCATCCGCGAGACATTCTCGCAATCCGGCTCGCCCACTATCTGCACTTCTATCACGGCGCGCTGGCCCAGCACCGCGACAGCGTTGCCCGCGTCCTGCCGGCCTGGGACGAGACCGTCCCCGGCTACGGCTATGTGCTGGGGATGCGCGCATTCGGGCTGGAGGAAGTGGGCGATTACGCGCGGGCGGAGGCGTTCGGGCGCCGGGCGGTGGCGATCGACCCTTCGGACGCCTGGTCGGTCCATTCCGTCGCCCATGTCATGGAGATGCAGGGCCGCCCGCGCGAGGGCATCGCCTGGATTCGCGAGAACGAAGCGCATTGGGAACACAAGATTCACAACTTTTCCGGCCATTTGTGGTGGCACCAGGCGCTGTTCCATCTGGCGCTGGATGAGGCCGACGCCGCGCTCGAACTCTATGACCGCCGCATCCGCGCCGATACCTCCGGAGATGATGTGCTCGATATCGCCAATGCGGCGTCGCTGCTGCTGCGCCTGCATTTCCGCGGCGTCGATGCCGGCGGCCGCTGGCAGGAGCTCGCCGGCCACTCGGCCTCGCGCATCGCCGACGGCATTTTTCCTTTCTTCGACGCCCACTATATGACGGCGCTGGCGATGGGCGGAGACGGAGAGCACGCGCAGAAGCATCTCGAAGCGATGGACGCGCGCACGGGCCAGGCGACGGCCGATCCGGTCTATGCGGCCGTCGGCCGGCCGCTTTGCGAAGCGATCGCCGCTTTCGGCGCCGGCGAGCCGGAACGCTGTTTCGCCTTGCTTGAGCCGGTGCGCTATGACCTCTTCCGGCTGGGTGGCAGCCACGCCCAGCGCGATGTGTTCCTGCAGCTTCTGATCGCCGCCGCCAAACAGGCCGGCCGCGGCCGCGAACACCGCGCCCTCCTGGCCGAACGCGGCGCACAAAAGCCCGGTGCCGTCATGGCCTGGATGCATTAGGAAGGCGGGCTGCGCCGGGGTCCCGCCCCGGCGCGAGGACAGCGCCTTTCGGGGTTACACCCGCTCCAGCACTGCGGCGATGCCCTGGCCGACGCCGATGCACATGGTGCACAGGGCATAGCGCGCGCCGCGCTCCTGAAGCTCCTGGGTCGCCGCGCCGGCAAGGCGCACGCCGCTCATGCCGAGCGGGTGGCCGAGCGCGATGGCGCCGCCATTGGGATTCACATGCTCGGCGTCATCGGGCAGGCCGAGCTCGCGCGTGACCGAAAGCGACTGGGCCGCAAACGCCTCGTTGAGCTCGATCACGTCGATCTCGCCTATCGAAAGGCCAAGCCGATCCAGCAGCTTGCGCGTCGCCGGAGCCGGCCCGATGCCCATGATCCGGGGCGGGACGCCGGCGGTCGCCATGCCGAGCACCCGGGCCCTCGGCGTCAGGCCGTGGCGCTTCACCGCCTCCTCGCTGGCGAGGATCAGCGCCCCCGCGCCGTCATTCACGCCCGAGGCGTTGCCCGCGGTGACCGTGCCGTCCCTGTGCAGCGAGCGCAGACGGGCAAGGCTTTCCGCCGTCGTGCCGGGGCGCGGATGCTCATCCCGGTCCACCACGACAGGCTCGCCGCGCCGCTGCGGTATCGTCACCGCGACAATCTCCTTCGCGAGGCGTCCGTTCTCCTGGGCGCGGACGGCGCGCTGCTGGCTGCGCGCGGCGAAGGCGTCCTGGTCCTCCCGCGAAATCTGCCGTTCGACGGCCAGGTTTTCGGCCGTCTGGGGCATCGAATCGGTGCCGAACTCCTCCTCCATCCGGCGGTTGACGAAGCGCCAGCCGATCGATGTGTCGAAGATCTGCACATCCCGGCCCCAGGGCGCGCCCGACTTGCTCATCACATAGGGCGCCCGGGTCATGCTCTCGACGCCGCCCGCGATCATCAGATCGGCCTCGCCGAGCCGCACCGCGCGCGCGGCAGACCCGACCGCATCCAGGGACGAGCCGCACAGACGGTTCACCGTGCTGCCCGGCACCGATTGCGGCAGGCCGGCCAGCAGCACCGCCATGCGCGCGACATTGCGGTTGTCCTCGCCGGCCTGGTTGGCGCAGCCGAAGATCACATCCTCGATGGCCTCCGGATCGAGGCCCGGATTGCGCTCCATCAGCGCCTTGAGCGGCAGGGAGGCGAGATCGTCCGTCCGCACCGCGGCAAGCGCGCCCGAATGGCGGCCGACAGGCGTGCGCACGGAATCGCAGATATAGGCGTCGCGCATGGAGAGAGTCCTTCTGGTTTCGTTATCCGGTTGCTGTAATGGCGCGGAAATCTTCCATCAACGCGCGGGTGATGCGGCCGGGCGTGAAGCGGTAATCGTCGATCTCCGCAACCGGCGTCACCTCGGCGGCGGTGCCGGTCACGAACACTTCGGAGGTGCGTGCGAATTCTTCCGGCAGGATCGACCGCTCCACAACCGGAATCTGGCGCTTCTCGGCCAGGCCAATAACGGCCTGGCGCGTAATGCCGTTGAGGAAGGAGTCGGGCGTCGGCGTGTGCAGCTTGCCGTCCTGGACGAGGAAGATATTGGCGCCGGAACCCTCGGCGACGAACCCCCGGGAGTCCAGCATCAACGCATCGTGATAGCCCTGCGTCTCGACCTCATGCTTGTTGAGCGTGCAGATCATGTAGAGGCCTGTCGCCTTGGCGTGAACCGGCGCGCATTCCGGGCCCGGCCGGCGGTAGCGCCCGGTCTTCATGCGGATGCCCGCCATCGCCGAGCCGTCGCCGAAATAATCGCCCCAATACCAGGCGGCGATCGCGACATGGATCGTGACATGCTGCGCCGAAACGCCCATCATCTCGGCGCCGCGCCAGGCCACCGGGCGCAAATAGGCGTCCTTCAGATCGTTCGCCTGCAGCACCGCCCGTTTCGCTTCCTCCAGCGCCTCGACCGAATAGGGCAATGCAAAGCCCATGAGCCGCGCCGACTCATGCAGGCGCTCGGAATGCGCGCGCGAGCGGAAGATGTGTCCGCCATAGACCCGTTCGCCCTCGAAGACCGCGCTGGCGTAATGCAGGCCGTGGGTCAGGACATGCAGTTTGGCTTCCCGCCACGGCGCCAGTTCGCCGTCGAGCCAGATATAGCCGTCGCGGTCATCATAGGGGAGCAGGTCCACCGCCATCGCCCATTTCTCCTCATTCTCCGGGCACGATATGATACAGGGTCGCAGCCTTGCAGCTTATGGCGGATTTCAACCCATGCGTGAAGCGATTTCACCTGCTCGCCGGCCGCAGCAGCCTCATATTCTTCTTGTGGACGACGATAAGCGGCTGCGCTCGCTGCTGAAGCGCTATCTCTCCGGCGCCGGCTTTCGCGTCTCGGCGCTGGAGGAGGCCAAGGCCGCCCGGCGCGCATTGGCGGGGGTCGCGTTCGATCTGATTGTGCTGGACATCATGCTGCCGGGAGAGTCCGGCCTGGAACTCAGCCAGGCGCTCTCGGAATCCGGCCATCCCACGCCGATATTGCTGCTGACAGCGATGGACGAACCGGAGGACCGCGTGCGCGGCCTGGAGGCCGGCGCCGAAGACTACATGGTCAAGCCCTTTGAACCGAGGGAGCTGGTGCTGCGCATCCGCACCATCCTGCGCCGGCGGCAGGTCGCGCGCCGCGAAACGCTGCGCTTCGGCCCGCTGACCTGGAGCGCCGGGCGCGAGACGCTGGAGCATGAGGATGGAACGGCCAGCCGGCTTTCTCCGGCGGAGGCGCTGCTGTTGGGCGCCCTGTCGCGCCGGAGCGGAGACACCGTCTCGCGCGAAGAGCTGGCCGTGATGAGCATCGGGTCCGGAAGGGGGGTGGATGTGCAGGTTGCGCGCCTGCGCCGGAAGCTGGAGCCCGACCCGAGGCACCCGCGCTATCTGGTGACTGTCTGGGGGCGCGGCTATGCGCTGCGGCCCGATTGATGGCCGGGCGGCTGGACCGCTTCCTGCCGCGCACGCTGTTTGCGCGTTCCCTGCTGATTATCGTTATGCCGCTGATATTGCTGCAGATTGTCTCCTCCTGGGTCTTCTATGAGCGGCATTGGCAGATCATCCTGAAGCGCCTGGCCGCCGGGGTGGCGGGCGAGATCGGCCTGGCCATCGACGCGATGGACCGGTTCCCCGATCGGGACGCCCAGGAATTCCTGCTGCAATTGCTGGCCCAGCGCACGGACTTGCGCGCGACCGTCGAGCCGGGGGCCATTCTCCCCAACCGCCCGCAGCCGGAGCCGGCAAGCGGCCTTGACAGGCTGCTTGCCACCGAACTGGAGCACCGGGTTCGCCGGCCTTTTCATTTCGATACGACAGCCTTTGAGAACGAAATTGTCATCAAGGTGCAGCTCGAGGACAGCGTGCTGAACGTCGTCGCCCCGCGGCGGCGGCTCTTCAGCTCGACGGCCACGTTCTGGGTGCTGTGGATGGTCGGCACCTCGATGATCCTGTTCGGCGTCGCCGGGCTGTTCATGCACAACCAGATCCGTCCGATCCGCCGGCTTGCCGAGGCGGCGGACGCCTATGGCAAGGGCCGCGAGGCCCCGGACCCGAAATTGGCGGGCGCAACGGAAGTGCGCCGCGCAACCGTCGCCTTCCGCCGGATGCGCGAACGCATCCGGCGCCAGATTGCCCAGAGGACGGAAATGCTGGCCGGCGTCTCGCACGATCTGCGCACGCCGCTCGCGCGCATGAAGCTCGCGCTGGCCTTGCTGCCGGAGAACGACGATGCGCGCGAACTGCGCGCCAATGTCGCCGAGATGGAGGCGATGGTCGGCGCCTATCTGGCGTTTGCGCGGGGCGAGGGCGGCGAGGCGGCGGTCGAGACCGATTTGGGAGACCTGGTGGAGGATGTTGTGACAGGCGCCCGCCGGGCCGGATACTCCATCGACCTCCGCATCATCGGCGCTCCCACGATTCCGGTTCAGGAGACCGCGATCCGGCGCTGCCTCGTCAATCTCATCGGCAATGCGACGCAGCACGGCACCCAGGTGTGGATCGCCTGCAGGGAGCAGCGCGAGTGGTTCGAGATCGCGATCGACGATGATGGGCCGGGCGTGCCGCCGGCCGAGCGGGCAAAGGTCTTTCGGCCGTTCTACAGTCGGGACGCAGAGGGGGGCGGGAAGACGGACCGTATCGGACTGGGCCTGTCCATCGCCCGCGACGTCGTGCAGAGTCACGGGGGCGATATTCACCTCACCGATTCGCCCACGGGCGGTCTCGGCGTCAGACTGCGGCTCCCGATATGACCGCAACGCCGTTCGATTGAGGACAGCAAGAATGATAGACCGCTTTCCCCCGCCGCCCGAGGAACAGGCGACCCTGGCGAACTGGCGCACAGCGCCCTTCAACCGCTGGGCGTTTCGCCATGTCCGGGAGCTCGTTCCGACAGCCGAAATCGGCCATGATCCCGGTTCCGTGCTCCCCTTGCCCGCGGCGCCCGCAGCATTGCCGGGCCTCGACGCCATGGCGCCGGACTGCGACGCCCTGCTGGTGCTGCACCGCGGCCGGATCGCGGCGGAACACTACGCCGAGGGCATGACCGGCGTCACGCCGCACATCCTGATGTCGGTCTCGAAATCGCTGCTGGGCCTGCTCGCCGGCATCCTTGCGGAAGCGGGCCGGCTGGATGCGGATGCGCCCGTCTCCCGCTATGTGCCGGAGATCGAGGCAACGGCCTATCGCGGCGCCACGGTGCGTCATCTGCTCGACATGCGCGCCGGCATCCTGTTCGACGAGGATTATCTCGCCACGGAAGGGCCGATTATCGCCTACCGCCAGGCGACCGGCTGGAACCCGCCAAACCCCGGCGAGCCGCCTTCGGACCTGCGCTCCTTCTATGCCCGATTGACCGAGCCGGACGGACAGCACGGGCAGCGTTTCCACTATGTCTCGCCCAACACTGACCTTCTGGCCTGGGTTATCGAACGGGCGGCGGGCGAACGCTACCCGGACCTGATGGGCAAGCTGCTCTGGGCGCCGGCCGGGGCCGAGCGTTCGGCCTATATCACGCTGGACCGCCTGGGCGCGCCGCGCGCCGCCGGCGGCATATGCGTCACCGCGAGGGATCTGGCCCGTATCGGCCAGTTGATCGTCGAGGGCGGGGCATGGGCCGGACGGCAGGTTTTGCCGCTGCGCTGGATCGAGGATATCGAGGCCGCAGGCGATGCCGAAGCTTGGGACGCGGGCGATTTCGCGCCGTTTTTCCCTGGGCGGGCGATGCACTACCGTTCGCAATGCTACGTGCTGCGGGGCGAGAGTCCGCTCATTGTCGGCATCGGGATCCATGGACAGAACCTCTATGTGGACCGCCGGGCCGAGATGGTCGTCGTGCGTCTGTCGTCGCGGGCCCTGCCGCTGGAGGCCGACCGGGAGCTCTCCGGCCTCGAGGAGGTGCTGGCGATCCGCGACATCCTCACCGGCGGCTGAACCGGGCGCGGCTCGCTACCCGCCGCCCAGATACGGGGCCGGATCGACGGCGCGCCCCTGCCGCCGGAGCTCGAAATGCAGCTGCGGGCTGGTCACCCGTCCGCTGCTGCCGACCAGCGCAATCCGCTGACCGCGCCGGACCTCGTCGCCGCGCTCCACAAGCAGTTGTTCGTTGTGGGCGTATGCGGACACCCAGCCGCCCTGATGCCGGATGAGCAGAAGATTGCCATAGCCCGGAAGCTCGTTTCCGGAATAGGCGACGCGCCCGGCCTCCGTTGCATGAACCGCCGCGCCGCGCGGGGCGGCAATGTTGATGCCGTCATTGTGAAGGCCGTCCGGCTGCGGGCCGAAACCCGTCATGACCGTGCCCTCCACGGGATGCAGAAAGCGCCCGACACGGCTGGGCAGCGGTTTCAGGGCCGTCCGAACCGGCGCAGGCGGCGGCGCGGCGACCGTCTTCGGCAAGGGTTCCGGCCTGGCCGTCACGAACGGCCCGGGCGGCGAAACCCCGGCGGCGGGAGGCGGGCGCGGAACGGGTGCAGCCTTGCCGGGTTCAGCGGTGTCCGCGCCGCGCGGCGCGGGCGACGGCAATCTGGCGCCGGCGGCCGGCGCCGGCCGGGGAACGGGCGGAATCCCGGCGCCGGCCGGCGGCAGGGCCGTCCGCAGATGCGCAACCGGCAGCGGCGGCGCCGGCTTGTCCGAAACCGCGCCAGCGGGCGGCGGCTCCGTCCGGCTGGGGATGCGGAGCGTTGCGTCCTTATAGATCGTATAGGGCGCCTTCAGCCCGTTGATCCGCACCAGCGCCGCCATCGGCACGCCGTATTGCCGGGAGATCGACCACAATGAGTCGCCGGCAACCACAACATGTTCGCGCGGCGCCGGCAGCGTCAGCGTCTGCCCTTCCTGAAGATGATAGGGTGCGGTGAGGCCGTTCTGTTCGATGATGTCCCGCATTGTGACGCCGTAGCGCCGCGAAACCAGATAGACGCTGTCGCCCTTGCGCACCCGGATACGCCGCTCTCCGGGAACATCCGCCTGTTGCTTCGGCGGCGCCGCGCGCCGCTCCTGCGTCCCCTGAGGACCGCCGACCTCCACCCAACCGCAAGCGCCCAGCAGGAACAGGCAGAGGACGGCCCCGGCCCTCGTCACTGGCCGGTCTCCCGCGGATCCGGTTCGTCATAGGCGCCGACAAGCGGCACGAAAGAGGTCTCGCGCAGGGCTTCCACCCGGACGTTGTCCTCGATGCGGGACAGGCAGACCAGCCGCTGCACACCGCTGGCCTGCCGGACGGGCACCAGCATCCGGCCCCCTTCGGCAAGCTGCTCTACAAGCGCGTTCGGCACATCGTCGGCCGCGGCGGTCACCAGGATGCGGTCGAACTGGACAGGCCTCGGCCAGCCGCGCACGCCGTCGCCGTAGCGCGTGGTGATATTGGTGAGGCCGAGCTGCTCGAACCGCGCTTCCGCCTCCGACAATAGCGGGCGGTGCCGCTCCATCGTGTAAACCCTGCGGCAAAGGCGGGTCAGCACAGCCGCCTGGTAGCCGGACCCGGTGCCGATCTCCAGCACGTGCATCCGCGGCCCCGGCGCCAGCATCGCCGTCATGAATGCGACGACGCTCGGTTTGCTGATGGTCTGTCCGTTGCCGATCGGCAGCGCCGAATCTTCATAGGCCCGGTCGCGGAACATCTCCGGCACGAAGGCGTCTCGGGGTGTGCGCTCGATAGCAGCCAGCACATTCGCATCGATGACGCCCGACCGGCGCAGCATCATCAACAGCCGCGCACGGGTGGCGCCGGGCGTCGGAGACTCCTCCGCTGCGCCGCGCCGCGCGGTCGGCCGGGCTTTCCTATTCAAGGCGGTCGCGCCCGCCCATATAGGGCCGGATGGCCGGCGGCAGGACGATCGTTCCGTCCGGCCGCTGGCCGTTTTCGAGCACGGCAATCAGAGTCCGGCCGACAGCCAGGCCGGACCCGTTCAGCGTGTGCACGAAGCGCGTTGCCTTGCTTCCGGCGGGTCGGAAACGCGCATTCATCCGCCGTGCCTGATAATCGCCGCAATTGGAGCAGCTGGAGATCTCACGATACGCCCCCTGGCCCGGCAGCCACACTTCCAGATCATAGGTCTTGCGCGCAGCGCCGCCCATGTCCCCGGCGCAAAGCAGGACGCGGCGATGCGGAAGCTCCAGCCGCTCCAGGATCGCTTCCGCCGCCAGTGTCATGCGCTCATGCTCTTCAGCCGAAGCGTCGGGATGAGCCACGGAAACGATCTCGACCTTGTGGAACTGGTGCTGGCGGATCATGCCGCGGGTGTCGCGCCCGGCCGAACCGGCCTCCGAGCGGTAGCAGGGCGTGAAGGCGGCGAAGCGCAGCGGCAGGCGGTCTTCCTCCAGGATGCGTCCTGCAGCCAGATTCGTCAGCGGCACCTCCGCGGTCGGAATCAGCCAGTGGCCGGTGTCGGTCCTGAACAGGTCATGCTCGAATTTCGGCAATTGGCCGGTGCCGAACAGGGCCGGGCTGCGGACCAGGGTCGGCGGCGATATCTCCTCATAGCCGAACTCGTCCGTGTGGGTATCCAGCATAAACTGGGCCAGGGCCCGTTCGAGGCGCGCCAACGCGCCGCGAAGGACAACGAAGCGCGCGCCGGAGAGCAACGCCGCCCGCTCGAAATCCATCAGGCCAAGCGCTTCGCCCAGCTCGACATGATCCCGCGGCTCGAAATCGAAGTCGGGCGGCGCGCCGGCCCGGCGCAGCTCCAGATTGTCTGCTTCGCCGGCGCCGTCCGGCACATCATCGTCCGGCAGGTTCGGCAGGCCGGCAAGCAGGGCATCCAGATCGGCGGCCGTCTTGCGTTCCGCTTCCTCCGCCTCCCGCTCGGCGTCCTTCAGATGCGAGACTTCCGCAATCAGCTTGTCGGCCGGCTCGCCGGCGGCCTTGGCCTTGCCGATCTCGCGCGACAGCGTGTTGCGGCGCTGGCGGTATTCTTGGAAGCGGGTCTGGCAGCCGCGCCGCTCGGCGTCGAGCGCGCGGATTTGCGCCGCTGCGGGCGTCTCCCCCCGGCGCGCCAGCCCCCGGTCCAGCGCTTCGGGATTCTCCCGTATCCACCTGAGGTCCAGCATCCCCCTGCCTTCCGCAACGCCGCTTTGCCGCTATCTTATAGAGCGCGTCCATGCGCTGCTCCAGCACCGGCGTCTGTCAGCCCGCCCGCCACCAGAGGTCGATCAGGCCGCCGTCGACGACCAGGGTCTGCGCCGTGATATAGGCGCTCTCGCGCGACATCAGGAACAGCGAGGCATAGGCGGTTTCCCAACCGGTTCCTTGCCGCCCGAACGGCAGCGGTCCCGCGTTCCGGCCCGGGCGGCGCCGGCTGGCGTCCCGGCCGAGCGCGGTATCCATCAAGCCCGGCGCCACGATATTGGCGCGGATGCCCCGCGCATGGCCTTCCTGCGCAACATGGCCGCACAGCCCCTTCAACGCCGTCTTCGAGGTGTCGTAGGAGGGCTTGCCGCTATTCGGCCGCAAGCCCGAAATCGAGGCGATGAACACAATGCTGGCGCCGTCCGCCAGTTTCGGCAGCGCCGCCCGGCAGGCCAGCATGTGGCTGCGCAGATTGACCGCCATAACGCGGTCCCATTCCTCCGCGGTCTCGCCCGCAAGGCCGAGCGGCGGGCCGCTGATGCCGACATTGAGCAGCAGCCCGTCCAGCCCGCCAAGCCCCTCCGCCGCCTGGGCCGTCATCGCCGTCACCGCAGCCGGGTCGGAGACGTCCGCCGCAATGGAGAACGCCCGGCCGCCTTCCGCTGCGACCGCAGCAACGGTCGCCTCCGCCGCCGCGCCGGAGATATCCGCGCAGGCGATATGCGCGCCTTCCCTGGCATAGAGGACCGCTGCCGCGCGGCCATTGCCGACGGGCGGGCAGGGGTCGTCGATCTCGCGCTGGCCTGCGCCTACAATCAGGATGCGCCGCTCCGCAAGTCTCCCGCGTCCGGGGGCGCGCCCGTCCGATTCGTCGAAGAACGAGCGCCGCGGCTCCTCGGTCACCGACCCCCGTCTCCGCCGAGTTTCAGGCGGAGGGTGATGATATTGAACCCATCGCGGCGCTCATAGGAGAATTCGTCCATCGATTCGCGCACCAGCAGCACGCCCAGGCCGCCAATGGGCCGTTCTTCGATGCGCAGGGTCGTGTCGGCGTCGGGCGCCTCCGTGAACGGATCAAAAGGCTGGCCGTTATCCCGGATTTCCGCAATGACCGCGCCGTCTCTGACCGCCAGCGACACCGAAAGCGCCGCGCCCTCCAGGGTATCGAAACCATAGGAAATCGCGTTGGTAATCAACTCGTCAAAGCACAGATTGAGCTTGAAGACCGCGCCGGGAGGCACGCCGTTCGCGCCGCCGAACTCCTCCACGGCTTCCGCCAGTCGGGACAATTCGCCGAGCTCTGCAGCAAGCGGTACTTCGATCGGATTGCTCATTGCCAAAATGATAACCGAAACCGGGAGCCGCCGCCATGATCTGGCGACAATAGTCTTGCGGCCTAAGGGATCCGGTCCAGCAGCTCCCTTGTTTGTTCAAGCAGTTCCCTGTAGGCGGCGGCGGCGGCGTCGCGCGGCAGATAGTGAATTTCCTCGCCGAGCATGGCCATCAGCTTGATGACCGATTTGTCCGCCAGAACCTTGCCGATGCCTTCGGAAATACGGTCGGCCACCTCGTCCGGCGTATCCGGATGGACGCCCACCCAACGCGGCACGCCAACCCCGACGGCGCCGAGTTCGCCAATCCAGGGCACATTGCCGATCTTGTCCTTGATTGCCGGCGTGTTGTCGCGCGCGCCAAGATTGACGACCGCCCTTGCCCGCCCGGCAAGCGAGAACACTGTCGAGGTGCTGACGGCCGCCATATCGACCTGTCCCGCGAGCAGCGCCGCCACGGCTTCGCCGGTGCTGGAATAGGTATGGAGCGTCGCCCTGACGCCGAGCCGGTCGAGGCCTATGGCGGCGGCCAGCAGCACGCTTGACGTGCCTCCGATACGCGGCGCCGCGCCAGAAGGCGGATGCGCCGCCAGCTTGTCCCAGTTGTCGAAGCCGGAATCGGCCACGGCCACCAGATGCGTCTTGATTGAGGAGATGAACGCGACGATTTTCACGTCTTCCGGGCGGGGTTTCGACCCGGCATCCCGCATCGCCGCAATGGCCGGCGTCATGCTGCCCTGCAGGGCGGTGTAGCCGTCCGGCGGCTGGTCCAGCATGTAGCGCCAGCCGTGCCGCCCGTCCTCGCCGCCCCGGTTGCGCACATGCCAGGTCTGGCCGAATGCGTCGATTGCGGCCGAGGACATGACCCGCGCCCACCGGTCCGAGCCGCCGCCCGGCCCGAACGGCACAACCCAGTTCACCTTCCGGCTCGGATAGGCGTCTTCCGCGCCGGCCAATCCAGGGAGCGCCGCCACCAGAGCCGCGAGACAAAGCAGCAGGGCCTTCAAGAACAACGTCCCTCCCGGCAGATTGCCATGAACCAATAGCACAAGATGTCGCAGCCGGGCAAGACCGAACCGGCCGGGCAGCGCCCGGTTTGCAGCGCGGGCAAGGGCTGCCGGTGCTTCAGGGTGTGGTCCGTGTTGCCGCCTTTGCCCGCGGCCGCGCCGGCTCTCAGGCCGGCAGCGCGAAGCCGGCGGAAGCCAGGGCGCCGTCCAGGGCGCTGCGGGACGGCGCGTCGAGGCCGGTGAGCGGCGGGCGAAGCGGCAGCCAGCCGGTCTCGCGCTCGCTGCTGGCCATGATCGCCTTCAGCGCCGGGATCAGGGGCTGCGACTGGATCGCCAGGCGCCAGGCGGAGAGTTGCTCCTGCAGGGCGGCCGCGTCCTCCCCCGCCCTGGCGGCGGCCAGCACCCGCGCGCACAGACCTATGGTGACATTCGCGGTCGCCGAAATGCAGCCGGCGCCGCCCGCCTGCAGCACCGGCAGCAGAAACTGCTCCGAACCCGCGAAGACCCCGAAGCCCGGGAACCGCCGGCACATGGCCAGCATGTTGTCGAGGTCCCCGGAGCTGTCCTTGATGCCGGCGATCGTGCCCGGATACGCCGCAAGCAGCCCCTCGATCAGATCATGCGAGATCGGCACGCCGGAATTGAAGGGGAAGTTGTAGAAATAGATCCGCAGGCGCGAATCCCCGACACGCTGGATGACCTCCTCATAGGCGGCATGAAGCCCCGCATCCGAAACGCCCTTGTAATAAAACGGCGGCAGCATGACGACGCCGGCGGAACCAACCGCCAGCGCCTTGCGGGTCAGAACGACCGTATCGGCAATCGAGCAGGTGCCGGTTCCGGGCAGCAAGGTCTCGCCCGGAATATCCGATTCGCCGAGCGCATCCAGCAGGCGCAATTTCTCATCGACGCCAAGCGAGTTCGCCTCGCCCGTCGTTCCGAGCACCGCCAGCAGGTCGGCGCCCTGGTCCAGCATCCGGCGGCAATGGGCCGCGAAGCGGTCGAAATCGGGTTCCAGACCGGCGGTCATCGGCGTCAGCGCCGCAACGGCGACGCCTCGGGGTTCTTCCGAACGGGCAGCGTTATTCATCGGATCTCCGGCTCCCTAGTTTCGGGCGGCGCGAATGAAGTCGGCAATATCGGGCAGAATCTCGTTTCGCCACCGCCGTCCATTGAAAATGCCGTAATGGCCGACGCCCGCCTGCAAGCGGTGGCGGCGGCGCATCGCCGGCACGTTCGGACATATCGTATGGGCGGCCTCCGTCTGGCCGACGCCCGAAATATCGTCGAGTTCGCCCTCGACCGTCATCAGCGCGGTATCGCATATCGCCGCTGTCTCGACCGGCGCGCCGCGATGGGTGAACCGGCCGCGCGGCAGGTGATGCTGCTGGAATACGCGCTCGACAGTCTCCAGGAAATACTCCGCCGGCATGTCCATGACGGCCAGATATTCGTCATAGAAGCGTCGATGCGCGGTCGCGCTCTCGCCGTCGCCGAGGACAAGATGCTCGAACATGCGCAGATGTGCGCCGACATGGCGGTCGAGATTCATGCCCATGAAGCCCGAGAGCTGGATGAAGCCCGGATAGACCCGCCGTCCGAGGCCCGGATAGGGCGGCGGCACGGTCTGGATCAGCATCCGGTCGAACCAGCCCCGGCTGTGCGACTTGGCGAATTCGTTGACTTTCGTGACCCCGACGCGCGTGTCGATCGGCCCGCCCATCAGCGTAAGCGAACGCGGGGCGCCGCCGCCGGCCGCGGCGAGCAGGGCCGTCGCCGCCAAGGCCGGCACGGACGGCTGGCAGACGGCGACGAGATGCACCTCCGGTCCGAGACGGGCGAGAAAAGCCAGCAGCATGTCGATATAGTCGTCGAGCGTAAAGGCGCCGCGGCTGGCCGGCACCTGGCGGGCATCCTGCCAATCGGTGATATAGACATCATGCTCGGCCAGCAGGCCGCGGACGGTGTCGCGCAGGAGGGTAGCGAAATGGCCGGAGAGCGGCGCCACCACCAGCACGACCGGGTCTCCGGCCCGGCCGTCGCGCGCGAAATGCAGCAGGTCGCAGAAGGGCAGCGACATCGCGACCTCCTCCCGCACCGCCAGCAGCCGGCCGCCGGACGCGACATGATGGATGCCGAATTCCGGCTTGCCATGCTTGCGGCTGGCGCGCTCGAACAACTCGCAGAATGCGCCGACCGCCCGGCCCGCAGGATGCCAGGACATCGGCGACAGCGGATTCGCGGCCGCTTGCCGCCCCGCCTCGGCCATCAGCCGGGCGGGCGCCCAGGCCATGCGCTGCATCTCGTGAAGCGCGTAGAGCATGTCGGTCGTCCCCTTTTCCGGGCGGGACGCGCCCGCGCGCCGGCGGCCGAGCCGGCCCGCGGGATGGCGTCCCGGCCGTGAACAGAGTGCGCAGCAGCTATGGCCGGCACCGTAAACCCCTTCACGCTCATCGGCAATGCGGCGTTCCGGCGGGTCTGGATTTCCGGGGCGCTGTCCAATGTGAACCGCTGGCTGGAGTTTCTCGCCGTCGGCATCTGGGTGTACGACCGGACCGGGTCGGCTTTCGATGTGACCCTGATGGTCATGCTGCGCATGTTGCCGCTCATGCTGTTCGGGGCCCTGGCAGGCTCCCTGGCGGAACGGTTCGACCGCCGCTGGCTGGTCATGGCGGGGCTGTGCCTGCTCATCGCGAGCTCGACCGTGCTCGGCCTCGCTGCGGTCTTCGGCGAACTGCAGCTCTGGCATGTTGCGGTCGGCGCCTTCCTGAACGGCGTGGTCTGGGCCGGCGAAATGCCGCTTCGGCGCACCATGCTGGGCGACATTGCCGGCGACGGCCGGGTGGCCCAGGCGATGGGGTTCGACACCGCGACCAACAATGCCACCCGCATGGTCGGCCCGCTTGCCGGCGGTGCGCTGCTGGAGGGCATCGGCATTGCCGGCGCCTTCTTCGCCGGGGCGGCGCTCAATGTGTTGTCGCTGCTTCTGATCGCCCGCGTGCGCCTCGACGGGAACGCCTTGGCCCGCACCGCACGGGCGGGCGTCCTTTCGGCGGTGCGGGACGGTTTCCGGTATATCCGCGCCAGCCGCCCGCTGGTTGCAACGCTGGTGGTCACCATCATCTACAACATCTGGGGCTTTCCGATGACCTCGATGGTGCCCGTGATCGGCAAGGAGGTCCTCGGCCTTTCCGCCTTCCCGGTCGGCGTGCTGCAGAGCGCCGAGGGGCTGGGCGCGCTGGTCGGCGCGCTCGGCATCGCCTGGCTTGGCCGCGCCGTCTGGTTTCGGCGCATTTATGTGCTGGGCGTCGCGGCCTATATGGCGGCTGCCATCGTCTTTGCAGCCTCGCCCTGGTTCGTGCTTTCCGGTGCAGTCCTGGTTGCGGCCGGCATCGGAGGCGCCTGCTTTGCGACCATGCAATCGACCCTGACCTTTCTCGGAGCGAGTCCGGAAATGCGCAACCGCGCCATGGGCGTGCTGACGATCTGCATCGGCACGGCGCCGATCGGCTTCCTGCATCTGGGCCTGCTGGCTGAATGGCTGGGCGCGGAAACGGCGGTGACGGTTGTCGCGGTCGAAGGGCTGGCCGTGCTTGCGCTGGCGCTCGTCATCTGGCCGGAGGCCCGGCGATGAGGTATCTCCGGACCGGCATTGCGGCGGCGTTGTGCCTGTGGAGCGCCTGGGCGGCGGGCGGCGAACGGCTTACCGGCGAGCCCTTGCCGCGCCACGCCGCGATCCGCGCAACCGAGGCCAATCTGCGGGTCGGGCCCGGCACGACCTATGAGGTCCGCTGGCAATACCGGCGGCGCGGCCTGCCGGTGCGTATCATCAAGGAGCATTTCGACTGGCGGCAGATCGAGGATCCGTCGGGCGAAACCGGATGGATGAGCGCGCATCTGCTGACAGACTGGCCGCGCGCCATCGTGACAGGCACGGAAATGCGGCGGCTGCGCCGGTCTCCCTCGGAGGACGCCGCCGGGCGGGCGCTCCTGGAACCGGGCGTGCTGCTCACGGTGCAGGAACGGCGCGGCGGCTGGTGCGAAGTGTCGGCTGAAAGCTATACCGGCTGGCTGAGAAGCGACGAGGTGTGGGGAGCTTGCGGCGAGCCGTGACCGGTGCAAGCATCGGGATGCGGGGAGAGATGTGGAAGACATGAGTGCAAACGAGACAATCCGGCGCGCAGCATGCTGGGCGGCGGCGGCGCCCGGCCGCAACTGGCCGCCCGAAGTGGCGGAAGCCGCCAAGGCCTGCCTGCTGGACACGCTGGGGGTCACGCTCGGCGCGCGCGGCGAGCCGGGCGGCAAGGCCGTGCGCCGGGTCGTCGAGAGCTGGCAGGCCGCCGGCAAGGCGCGGATTGCGCTTGGCGGCACGACCTGCCCGGCCGGCGCCGCCCTTGTGAACGGCACGCTTGCCCACTGCCTCGACTATGACGACACGCATGTCGGCGCAACGGCCCATCTGTCTGCGCCGGTCTGGTCGGCAACGCTCGCGGTGGGCCAGCAGACCGGCGCGGAAGGGCGGGACATGCTGGCCGCGTTCATCGCGGGTTTCGAGGTCGGCGCGCGGCTCGGCAACGGCATTGGCGGCGTCGCCAATCTGCGCGGCTGGCACGCCACGGGCGTTTTCGGCGCGCTTGGCGCGGCGGTGGCAGCGGCGGTCCTGCTGCGGCTCGACGAGGACGGGATCGCCCGTGCCCTCGGCGCCGCCGCCACCCAGGCCGGAGGGCTGACGGGCTCCTTCGGCACCCACGCCAAGCCTTTCCATGCCGGCAAGGCGGCGATGAACGGCGTGCTTGCCGCGGAACTGGCGGCGGCCGGTTTCGAGGCCTCCACGACACTGCTCGAACCCGAAAACGGGCTGGGCGGCGCGCTGGTCCAGGATGGCAGCGCCGCAATCGGCGAGATCGACTTCAACGACGGCTGGGAACTGCTGCGCAATACGGTCAAGCCCTATGCCGCCTGTCTGCTGACCCATCCGGTGATCGACGCGGCGCGGGCGCTGGCCCCGGAAGCGGCCGACCGGGAGCCGGCGCGCATCGAGGTCCGGGTCAATCCGGCAGCGGTCCGCCTGGCGGGAAAACCGGCTCCCCGGACCCCGCTCGAAGGCAAATTCAGCCTCGCTTTCTGCACCGCGCTCGGCCTCGCCGGACGCCCGGCGGTCGAAGGCGATTTCACCGCCGAGACACTGGCCGACCCCGGTTTGCGGGCTGTGCTGGCCCGCGTCGAACCCGTCGCCGAACCCGGGCGGGACACCCGCTCCGCCGTGCTCGAGGTGGCCTGGAAGGACGGCGGCGCGGACCGGCGGGAAACGGCGCTTGCCCGCGGCAATCCGGGCAATCCGCTGAGCCGGGCGGAGCTCGACGCCAAATTCCGCTCGCTCGCCGAACCGGCGCTCGGCGGCGCGGCGGAGGCGTTGCGCATCCTCGCCTGGGACTTTGAAACCGCCGGCCGCGCCAGCCGGCTTCACAACCTGCTCGCTGCACAGGAGGCCCCCCTGCCATGACTGTCTCCATCCGCCTCGCGCCGGCCGACAATGTGGTTGTCGCCCGGGTCGATATTGCCGCCGGAACGCATGTCCTTGCGGAGAATGTGACCGCCATCGACCTCGTGCCCGCCGGCCACAAGCTCGCGACGCAACCGATCGCCGCCGGCGAGCCGGTGCGCAAATACGACCAGATCATCGGCTTCGCGAGCGAGCCGGTCGAGACCGGCGCGCATGTTCATGTGCATAACTGCGCCATGGGCGATTTCGAGCGCGATTACGCCTTCGGGCGCGATGTGAAGCCGGTCGATTTCGTGCCCGAAGGCCGGCGGGCGAGTTTCGACGGTTATGTGCGCCCCAACGGGCAGGTCGGCACGCGGAACTATATCGGCGTGCTGACGAGCGTGAATTGCTCGGCAACGGCCGCGCGTTTCATAGCCGAGGCCGTGGAGGACCGGATACTTGCGGACTATCCGCATGTGGACGGCGTGGTGGCGCTAACCCACTCCACCGGCTGCGGCATGGCGGGCGCGGGCGACGGCTATGACAATCTGCAGCGCGTGCTCTGGGGTCATGCGCGCCATCCGAATTTCGCCGGCGTGCTGCTTGTCGGCCTCGGCTGCGAGGTGAACCAGATCGACTTCCTGCTCGAAGCCTACGGCATCCAGCGCGGGCCGTTCCTCCAGACCATGAACATTCAGGAGACAGGCGGGCTTCGGAGCACGGTCGAGCGGGGGCGCGACCTCATCCATGACATGCTGCCGGAAGTGAACCGGGCCCGGCGTCAGCCGGTGGCGGCCTCCGAGCTTACCGTTGCGCTCCAGTGCGGCGGTTCGGACGGCTATTCCGGCATCACCGCCAACCCGGCGCTCGGCGCGGCCGTGGACACCCTGGTGCGCCACGGCGGCACCGGCGTTCTGGCCGAGACGCCGGAGATCTACGGCGCCGAGCATCTGCTTACCCGCCGGGCTGTCGATGAGCGCACCGGCCGCAAGCTGATCGAGAGAATCCGCTGGTGGGAAGACTACACAACCCGCAATGGCGGAGAGATGAACAACAATCCGTCTCCCGGCAATAAGGCCGGCGGCCTCACGACAATCCTGGAAAAGTCGCTGGGCGCGGCGGCCAAGGGCGGGACAACCAACCTCGCCGGCGTCTATCGCTATGGGGAGCCGATAGACCGCAAGGGGTTCGTGTTCATGGACAGCCCCGGCTACGACCCGTGTTCGATCACCGGCCAGGTGGCGTCCGGCGCAAATCTGGTCTGCTTCACGACCGGGCGCGGCTCTGTTTACGGCAACAAGCCGGTGCCCTCGATCAAGCTCGCGACCAACACCGAGATGTATCGCCGCCTGGAGGAGGACATGGACATCAATTGCGGCAGCATCGCCGACGGCGCGGCAAGCGTGGCGGAAGTCGGGACCGAGATTTTCGAGCGGTTCCTTGCGGTGGCGTCGGGTGAGGCCACCAAGTCCGAAGCCCAGGGCCTTGGCTCGGCGGAGTTCATTCCCTGGCAGGTCGGCGCGGTGATGTAATGCCGGCGGGCGCGTCAAGGCGGTCCGTTGCCGGACCGCCCGCCGCATGGCGGCGCATGGCCGGCGCGTTACTGCTTCTGCTCGCGGTTGCGGGCGGCGCTTCGGCCAGGGCCGGCGGGGCTGATACGGCCTCCGGCCCGACCGGGTTTTACGCCGGGGCCTTTGCCGGCGCCGGCTGGACAGCCAACCGTCTGGTCGATGTTGCCGGCTTTGCGAATTGGGGCAATCCCGGGTCGCGCCTCTCCTATGGCGGCTCCGGGCCGGTCGGCGGCCTGTTGGTCGGCAAGAAGTTCGCGTTCGGCGGCGTGCAGGCCCGGATCGAGCTTGACGCGGCCGCCGGTCGGCTGTCGGCAGGCACCCGAGAACTCGACCCCACCTGCACGGACGAAGCGGCGGAATCCCGGTTCCGGTGGGCCGCATCGCTGCGCGTCGGCATCGAGCGAACCGTGGGCGGCATGACGGCCTTCGCTTCCGGCGGGCCGGCGCTCGCCAGGATCGTCAATTCCGTCACGGACACGGATTACAGCGGCGCGTCCTGCCTGGAGCGGGATTTGCGCCTGGACCCCGACGACTCCTTCCGGAAGAGCGCGGCCAGGCTGGGGCTGGCGCTCGGAGCCGGGGTGGAAGCGCCGCTGGCCGCAAGCTGGTCGCTGCGCCTCGAAGCCTCCTGGCTGGATTTCGGGCGCGAAACCTATCTCGTGAACCGCTCCGGCAATAATTCCTGCGGCCGAGGCGGCCCGCGCGCGCCCTGTCCCTATACCATCGAAAACCGGCTCATCACCCTGCGCCTCGCCGTCATACGGAGCTTCTGAGCCGCAAGCGCGCGGGCGGTCGAAACGCAGCCGGGACCGCCCTGAGAAAGAGAAAGAGCAATGGCGTTGACGACTCTGCTGGACGCTTTCGCCGCCGCCGTGGAGGCAGGCGACGGCCCCGGCCTTGCCGCCTGCTTCACGGCGGACGGCATCTATCACGACACCTTCTATGGCGAGTTCGAGGGCCGCGAGGCCATCGCCGACATGCTGGAAAACCACTTCTGGCGGGACGCTGAAGGCTTCCGCTGGCGGTTCGAAGACATTTGCGAGGCCGGCGGACTCGGCTACGCGTCCTGGCTGTTCGGCTACCGCTCGCGCCTGGCGGGCGCCGAGGGCCGCCGGGTCGTCGTCGAGGGCATGTCGCGTTTCCGGCTCCGGGACGGGCTGATTACGCGCTATGACGAACTGCTCGACATTGCGGTCGCGCTGGGCCAGCTCGATTTCGCTCCCGAGCGCACCGCCCGCATCGCCGCCCGCCACGCCCGCCTCTATCGCGGCCGGGCCGCGCGCACCGGATTCTGGGACTGAAGAAGAAGGAAGGAAAGAAGACGCCGTGATCTGCGTGGACGCGCCTGGAAGCTGCGCCGGACCGGAGCCGGGGAGGGCCGTCGGAGAGGCCGGCGCCCGGCCATGAGCACGGCCGCCGCATTCCCCCTCTCGCGCGTGCCGGTCGTCAATGTCGCCCAGGTGCCGCAGCGCAGCCCGCTGCGCTATCCCGGCGGCAAGACCTGGCTCATTCCGCATATCCGGGAGTGGCTCGGCCGGACAAGGCCGGAAATCCTCCTGGAGCCGTTTGCAGGCGGCGCAATCGTCTCTCTGACGGCCGTCATGGAAGAGTTGGTTCCTGAAGCTGAGATGGTGGAAATCGACCGCGATGTCGCCGCCTTCTGGCGTGCAGCCCTCGATAGCGGCGCAACGCTTTGCGCGTGGATACGCCGCTTCGAGCCGACCCAAGAAAATCTCGATCGGCTGCAAGGCAGCCCGCCGGCCACCGTGGCCGAGCACGGTTTCCGCACGCTGGTCATGAATCGCACCCGGCGGGGCGGTATTCTCGCGCCGGGCGCCTCATTCTCGCGTCATGGCGAGAACGGCAAGGGGCTGCTGTCGCGCTGGTATCCCGAAACGCTGGCGTCGCGTCTGGCGGCCATTCAGGACTACACGGACCGGCTGACCTTCCTGGAAGGCGACGGCATGAAGAGGCTGCCGACGCTGCTGCGCGGATGGGGCCGCAAGGCGGCGGTATTCGTGGACCCGCCCTATACGGCCCGGACCGGGAAGCGCGCCGGGGCCCGCCTTTATGCCCATGCAACCGTGGACCATGCCGCGCTGTTCGGCATTCTGGCCGAAAATGATGCGAACTTCCTGATGACCTATGACGCCGCGCCGGAGATTATCGACCTGGTGCGGCGGCATGATTTCCACGCCGTGGAGGTTTCAATGAAGAACACGCACCACACCCGCCTGCCCGAACTGGTCATCACGGCGGAGCCGCTTTTCGGCAATATCCCGGATTGAAATCCGCGCCCCCGAGGCCGCCCCCGGCGCCGCCCGCTACACGCCGAGCCAGCGCTCCAGGTCGGCGCGGCCGGCGGTTAGGTCCCCGCTGCTGCCGGTCCACACCATGCGGCCCTTCTCGACGATATAGTGGCGGTCTGCGAAGCGGGCGAGGTCGGCGACATTGCGGTCTATGGCGAGGATCGCCTGGCCTTCCGCCTTCAGGCCCGCCAAGCTCTCCCAGATGCGCCGGCGGACCAGCGGCGCCAGGCCCTCCGTCGCCTCGTCCAGCACCAGCAGCTTCGGATTGGTCGTCAGCGCGCGGCCGATGGCCAGCATTTGCTGCTCCCCGCCGGAGAGCAGATTGCCCATGCTGCGCCGCCGCGCCTCCAGCTCCGGGAACATGGCGAAGATGCGCCGGGCCGTCCAGGGGCTGGCGCGGCGCCCGCGATTGGCCGCCGCCGCGGCGAGGTTCTCCTCCACGGTGAGATTCGGAAACACCTGCCGGCCTTCCGGCACGAGGCCGAGGCCAAGCCGTGCGATACGGTGAGAGGGCATGCCGCGCAACTCGCGGCCCTCGAACGCGATCTGGCCCGCCGCAGCCGGCACGATGCCGAACACCGAGTTCACCGTCGTCGTCTTGCCCATGCCGTTGCGCCCCATCAGGCCGACCGCCTCGCCCTCGCCCACCTCCAGCGAGATACCGAACAGCGCCTGGCTGCGGCCGTAGAAGGTTTGCAACCCCTCGATGCGGAGCATGTCAGACCGCCTCGTCGCCCAGATAGGCGCGGCGCACGGCCTCGTCGGCGCGCACGGCCGCCGGCGCGCCCGAGGCGGCGATGCGCCCGTTCACCAGCACGCTGATCCGGTCGGCCAGGGCAAACACGACATCCATGTCATGTTCGACAAGCAGCATGGTCTTCTCGCCCTTCAGGCTTTCGAGAATGCCGGTCATGCGCCGGCTCTCCTCGGCGCTCATGCCCGCCATGGGTTCGTCCAGAAGCAGCAATTCCGGCTCCGCCGCCAGGGTCATGGCGAGCTCCAGCTGCCGGTGTTCGCCGTGGCTGATTGCGCCGGCCTGCTCCTCCGCGGCATGGGCGAGGCCGACCCGCTCCAGGGCCGCCGCCGCCGGGCGGATGAGCGCGGGGTCCTGTCTGGCGGGCCGCCAGAACCTGAAGCTCCGCCCTTCGCCGGCCAGCACCGCCAGCATCGCATTGTCCAGCACCCGCATTGCGGGCACGATGCTGGTGATCTGGAACGAGCGCGCAAGGCCCAGCCGCGCGCGCATATGCGCCGGTCGATGGGCGATGTCCCGCCCGTCCAGCAGGATGCGGCCATGGTCCGGCCGCTGCTCTCCGGCCAGCAGGGAAATCAGCGTCGTCTTGCCGGCGCCGTTCGGGCCGATCACGGCATGGACCTCGCCGCGGCGCACCTCCAGCGATACGCCGTCGACCGCCGACACGCCGCCAAAGCTCTTTTGCAAGTCCTCGACCCGGAGCAGCGCTTCAACCACGGCGGTTCCCCAGCAGCCCGGCGACGCCGCCGCGCGCGAACAGCACCACCAGAATGAGGATAAGGCCGAAGGGAAGCTGCCAGTAGAGTGTCCAGCCGGACAGGAACTCCTCCAGCAGCAGGAAGACGGCCGCCCCCATCAGCGGGCCGAACAAGGCGCCTGTTCCGCCCAGCACCACCATGAAGATCAGTTCGCCGGAGCGCGTCCAGTCCATCATTTCCGGGCTGATGAAATTGGTGAAATTGCCGAGCAGCGCGCCGGCGAGCCCGCATAATGCGCCGGCCAGGGTGTAGGCGGTGAGGCGGTGGCGGTAGAACGCGAAGCCGAGCGCCGCCATGCGCCGCTCATTCCCCTTCGCGCCCTCGATCACCATGCCGAAGCGCGAGCGCGTCACCCGGTGCACCAGCCAGAGCGTGCCCAGCAGCAGGGCGAAACAGGCGTAATAGAGGGTGAGACTGTCCTCCAGGTCGATCAGGGGAAACTCGGAGCGGATGTCGATCACGAGGCCGTCGTCGCCGCCATATTCCTCGATGCTGACAATGGCGAAGAACATCATCTGCGCGAAGGCCATGGTGATCATGATGAAATAGACGCCGCGTGTGCGCAGCGCGATGGCGCCGGTGGCCAGCGCGAACGCCGCCGAGCACAGCACCGCCAGCACGAGATGCAGCCAGCCGTCATATATGCCGTAATAGGCCGGGATGCCGACCGCATAGGCGCCGATGCCGATATAGGCGGCGTGGCCGAAGCTGATCATCCCGCCATGGCCCAGGATGAGGTTCAGCGAGGTCGCGGCGGCGGCGAGGCAGACGAGCCGCGTCAGAATGTCGACATAAAACGGCTGGCCGGCAGCCAGCGCCAGCAGCGGGCTGACAGCAAGCGCCGCCAGCAGCAGCCAGCCGACCGCGCGGCTCATCGCGTCTTCGGCGGAAACAGGCCCTGCGGGCGGAAAGCCAGCACGGCCGCCATCAGGATATAGATCAGCATCGCCGAAAACGCCGGCGCGGAGGTCTCCGCCGCCTGGGCGCTTATCAGCAGCTTGAGGGCCATGTCGAGGAAGGAGCGGCCCATCGTGTCGATCATCCCGATCAGCAGGGCGGCGACGAAGGCGCCCCGGATGGAGCCGATGCCGCCCACGATGACCACGACGAACGCCGTGATGATGATCTCGTTGCCCATGCCGATGGAGGCTTCGGTGATCGGCGCGATCATCATGCCCGCCAGCCCGGCCATGACCGCGCCGAGCGCAAAGACCGTCGTGAACAGCAGGCCGATATCGATGCCGAGCGCGCCGGCCATGGCCGGGTTCGATGCGCCCGCGCGGATGCGCATCCCGATCCGCGTTCGGGCGACAAGCCCGTACAGCCCGCCCGCCACGGCCAGCCCCGCCGCAATGATCAGCAGCCGGTAGGTCGGAAACACCAGCCCGCCCGGCAGCGCCACCTGCCCGTCGGCCCAGGCCGGCAGCCGGATGGCCATGCCCTCCGGCCCGCAGATCACCTGCACCAGAGCGTCGAAACAGAGGATCAGGCCGAAAGTCGCGAGCACGTGGTCAAGATGGTCGCGGCGGTAAAGCCGCCGCACGACCAGCAGCTCGACCGCCGCCCCGACCAGCGCGGTCGCCGGCAGCGCCAGCGCCACCGCGAGCAGAAACGACCCTGTCGCCTCGGTCAGCACGGCGCAGAAATAGGCGCCGACCATGTAGAGCGAGCCATGCGCCAGGTTGACGAAGTCCATGATGCCGAAAATGAGCGTCAGCCCGGAGGCGAGCAGAAACAGCAGCACTCCGAGCTGAAGCCCGTTCAGCACCTGCGCGGCGACGAGGCCCGCATCCATGGCGGGCGGCCCCCTTCGCTACATGCTGCACTCGGCGGCGTAGGAGTCCTGATGGTCTGTCAACACCGTATCGACCACGGTCGTCGTCCAGACGCCGTCCGCATCCTCCACCACCTTGCGCAGATAGAAGTTCTGGATCGGGAAGTGATTGTTTCCGTAGCGGAACGGGCCGCGCACCGAGGGGAAGTCGGCCTTCGCCATGGCGGCGCGCATGCCGTCCATGTTGTCCAGCTTCCCGTCAACGGCCTCGACCGCGCTCTTGATGAGGAAAATCGTGTCATAGGACTGCGCGGCGTAGAAGGAGGGGTAGCGGCCATAGGCCTCCTTGAAGCCGGCCACGAATTTCGCGTTTTGCGGCGTATCGAGGTCGGGCCCCCAGAACTGCGTGTTGAGCGAGCCCAGAACGCCGGTCATATTGGCCTTCTGGAGGTTGGGCAGGGCAATCGAATCGACGGTGAATACCGAGTAGAGATCGATCTGGCCCTGAAGGCCGGCCTGCTGATACTGCTTGATGAACGCGCCGCCGGCCTTGCCGGGGTAGAAGACGAAAATCGCATCCGGATTTGCGGCCTTGGCCTTGGCGAGCTCGGCCGAGAAGTCGAGCTGGGCGTCCTTGCCCCATTTGGTCATGTCCTTGCCGACGACCTCGCCCTTGAAGGTGCGCTCGACGCCCGAGACCATGTTCTTGCCGGCTGCGTAATTGGGCGCCATGACATAAATCGACTTGACGCCGCGCTGGTTCAGCACCTCGCCCATCGCCATCGGCGTCTGGTCGTTCTGCCAGGAGGTGGAGAAGAAGTTCTCATGGCAGAGCTTGCCGGCGATCTGCGAGGGGCCGGCATTGGAGCTGATGAGAAACTTGCCGCCGTCCAGCGCGGATTTGCGCGAGGCGAGCAGCACATGCGACCAGATGAAGCCGGCGACGAAATGCACATCGTCCTGCTTGACCAGCTTGTCGGTCTTCTGCTTGCCGGTCTCGGGCTTGAAGCCGTCGTCTTCCACAATCAGCTCGACCGGCAGGCCGCCCATCTGGCCGCCGATATCCCGAACGGCCAGGTTGACGGCATCGACCATATCGCGGCCGATAACGCCGGCGGGCGTCGTCAATGTCGTGACAAAGCCGATCTTGACCTTGTCGGCGCTGAATGCCGGCGACGCCAACAGCGCGGCGGCAGCCGCCAGCGCAAGCGCGGATTTCTTCATGGCACAAGCCCTCCCGGTTCGGCGGCGCACCGCCGGATCGCAACAACCCCGCAGTCTATCGCGATTATGCCGAAGACGGAAACCGGCCCGGCGGCCGGTAGCATCTCCGTTTGACTTTCGCGTTCCTCTGGCAGATTGAGCCAGGGGCTTGAGAGGCCCGGCCCTCCGCTCCGAACTCCCCGGCGCCGCCCCGAACTCCCCGGCGCCGCCCCGAACTCCCCGGCGCCGCCCCGAACTCCCCGGCGGTGCCCCGGACACCCCTACTGCCGCTCCGGACCCCCTGTTGCCGCCCCGGACGCCCCTACTGTCGCCCCGGCCTTGAGCCGGGGCCCAGCCTCCGATCCTTCCGCAGCGCCGAAACGGCAGATCATGGACCCCGGCTCTCCGCTCTGCTCCGACCGGGGTGACGAAAGGGAGGCGATACAAGCGGCGCGGCACCAAGGCGCCTTCCGAAAAACCCGCCGGCACGGGCCTTCGTTGCAAACTGAGGCACGACCCGGCGGCCGGTCGTGTCTCGGTTTGACAGTCGCGTTCCTCTGGCAGATTGAGCCAGGGGCTTGAGAGGCCCAGCCCTCCGCCCCGGACTCCCCGGCGACGCTCCGAACTCCCCGGCGACGCCTTGGCCCCCCTGTTGCCGCCCCGGCCCCCCTGCTGTCGCCCCGGACCCCCTACTGTCGCCCCGGCCTTGAGCCGAGGCCCAGCCTCCGATCTTTCCGCAGGGCCGAAACAGCGGAGGATGGACCCCGGCTCTCCGCTGCGCTCCGGCCGGGGTGACGAAAGGGAGGCGATACAAGCGGCGCGGCACGGAGGCGGGGGCGACAGGAGAGCGCGGGGGTGACAGGGGAGAGCGGGGCCTCCGTGCAGGCACTGTCCTTGCCTGCCGCCCGCGACACGGGTTGCATCAATCGACTGCGGACAAGAAGCCGAATGTGAAACGGAGGCACGACCCGGCGGGCGGCTGCGCGCAACGCCTTACTTCCCATTCCGCAAGCGCCTCCGCAAGACGGCGCATATGAGCCCGGCCGTGCGGCGCAGACCGCGCCCCGCTGCCGGCAATGCCTGCCATTGATGCAAACCAGGAGACTGGCTGAACGGCGGCGCCTCAGATGCGCGTCGAGAGCGCGATGGCGAGCTTGGAGGCTGTGTTGACGGCGCGGTAGAGCACGCCGTATGCCGGCGCCGCCTCGGCGCCGGCGGCGAGCGCCGTATCGCGGTGTTCCAGTTCCTCGGCGCGGAACTGCTCGATCGCGGCGGCCAGTTTCGGCTCCTCGCCGCCAAGCGCCTTCAGCTGGCCGGCATAATGCTCGTCGATGGCCTCCTCGACAGCGACCGTGCAGGCCATGGCGGCGCGCTTGCCCATGGCGGCCGTCGCCGCGCCGAGCGCGAAGCCGGCCAGATGCCAGAGCGGCTGCAAGGCTGTTGGGCGCACCCGCCTGGCGGCGATCTCAGCCTCGAAGAAGGCCAGATGACGCGCCTCCTGCCGGGCCATATGCCGCAGCGCCGGCCCGGCCGGGCCGCGCCCCAGCACCGCCAGCTGGCCCTCATAAATGCGCCGCGCGCCGTATTCGCCCGCATGGTTGACGCGGATCATCGCCTTGACAGACGCCTCCGGGGTCGGATCTCCGGGAAGCCGTTTCATGCCGCGGCGCCCTTGCCGGTTGTCGCCATGCGCCAGGCCGCGCCGGCCGCCAGACCCGCCAGGGCCAGGGAAAGCAGCCCGTTCCAGGCCGCCATGGACAAGCCGGCAAAGGACCACGCCGGTTCGTCGCAGCGCGCCGGCGCGGCGCCCAGCAGGCGTTCCCGCAGTTCGGCGACCGTCTCCGCCGGCGGGCCTCCGGCGCAGGAAGCGAGGCCCGGCCACCAGTGCTGCTCGACCCCGACATGGAAGCCCGCCAGCCCGGCGCCCGCCAGCGCGGCCGCGCCCGCCAGCCCCGCCGGAACCGCCGCCCACGGGCCGCGAATGCACAGCGACAGGACAGCGAGCACAGTGATGCCCGCATGCGGCCAGCGCTGCCAGATGCAGAGCGTGCACGGCTCCAGCCCGCCAAGATGCTGGAAGGCGAATGCCGCGGCCAGCGCCGCCGCGCCGCCGCCCGCCACAAGGGCCGGATGAAACAGAAACCGGGTCACAACGCCTTCAATATAACGAAACCGGCCGCCAGAAGAACGACGCCCGCGAGCGTCGCCGGGCCGAGCCGGCGTTCGATGAAGGCCCGCACCGGAGGACCGAAGCGCCAGAGCAGCGCCGCGACGATGAAGAAACGCAGCCCCCGCCCGAGCGCCGATGCCAGGATGAAGACGCCCAAATCCGCACCGGCAACGCCGCTTGCGACAGTGAAGACCTTGTAGGGGATCGGGGAAAAGGCCGCGGCGAAAACGATCAGCCCGCCATGGGCGTTGTAGAGCGCCTGCGCTTCGGCGAACGCTGCACGATAGCCGTAGAGGTCTAGCAGCGGGCCGCCCACAGTGTCGAACAGCAGGGCGCCGATCCCGTAGCCCGCGACCCCGCCCGCCACGGACGCGCCGGCGGCGATGGCCGCGTAACGCCAGGCGCGCGCCGGCGCCGCGAGCACCATCGGGATCAGGAACACATCCACCGGAACCGGGAAAACGATGCTTTCCGCGAAGGCGAGCGCCGCCAGCATCCACACCGCCGCGCGATGGCCGGCAAGGCGCATGATCTCGTCATAGAAACGGCGCAGCATGATGCGCGCTCCAATAGCGGGCGGCGGCGGCGGCGGCAATGCGGCCTCCCGCGCCGGCGGGGCAGGCGGCGGAGAAAGCCGCATGACAAAGGCGTTGACCGGCCCGCCGCCTTCCCCGACAGTGCGCCTTCCGGATGGCAGGGAGGCAGGGCAATGTCGGAGACCGGTGCACCCATCGTAGCGACAATGCCGGCGAATGCCGCGCTCGGAGCGGTCATCGACGGCGTGGATCTCTCCCGGCCGCTGGACGACGCGACCTTCGCCGCCATTCACGCCGCGTGGATCGAGCACGGGGTGCTGGTGTTTCGCGGACAGCAGATCACGGATGGCGACTTCGTGGCGTTTTCCTCCCGTTTCGGCGAGCTGGACCATGCGCCGATCATGGAAAACGGCCAGACGATGGTGGACGGCGTGCCGGAACTCTATGTGATTTCCAATATCGTCAAGGACGGCAAGCCGATCGGGTCGCTGGGCGCCGGCGAAGCCTCCTGGCACACCGACATGTCCTATGAGGAGCGGCCCCCCAAGGCCAGCGCGCTCTATGCGCTGGAGATTCCGCCGGAGGGCGGCGACACCTGGTTTCTGAACATGTATGCCGCGCTCGAGGCGCTGCCGGCGGGCCTGAAGGACAGGCTGGAGACCGCGCGGCTCCGCCATGATTCCAGCGTCAATTCCGGCGGTTATCTGCGCGCCGGTTTCGACGAGGTGAGGGATGTGAGCGAAGCGCCCGGCGCCTCCCACCCCGCCATCCCGGTGCATCCGGAGAGCGGTCGGCGGGTGCTGTATCTGGGCCGGCGGCTGAATTCCTATATCGAGGGCATGGGCGTGGCGGAGTCGGAGACGCTGCTGGACGAAATCTGGGATCATGTCCAGCAGGACCGCTTCACCTACCGCCACCGCTGGCAGGTGGGCGATGTGGTGCTGTGGGACAATCGCTGCACCATGCACCGGCGCGACCCCTTCGACGCCGCCAGCCGCCGCCTGCTGCACCGCACCCAAATCCGCGGCGAACGCCCCGCAGCCTGAAGGCGGGCCGCCGCGCGGCGGCTTTATCTGTTTTCAAGGATCAGATTAGACGACGAATGATCGGTGTCCGAATTGCAAAATTCCGGAGATACGTGAACCCGTTGTGCGGCTAGCCCGGATTTCTCACGGGCTGCATTTGTGTAGTGAGTTGGGGGTTTTGTCTGGCATAGCGGTGTTGTCCGTGTTGGGGCGCGCAGGGGGGGTGCTTGCGCTGTTGGCGCGGTGTGATTTGGGGTCTTGTGTCTGTGTTGTTGTCGGGCGGGTTCGGTTGGTCCCCTTGCTCTGGGGTCAGGTGGATAATCGCTGGTGTGCGAGGGTGAAGACGTCGGCGTGGGGGCAGGCGGCGGCCATGGCGAAGCGGATGCGGCGTGTACTGAGGCGCATCTGTGCGCCGATCTTGAGGAGCTTGAGGCGTATGGATCGGCATGTGGCTTTGGCGAGGCGGGTTCCGGCGAGGGCGATGCGTCTCAGTGCCGAGAGCAGCACATAGGCCATGGAGGCGAACCACAGGCGGAGTTGGTTGGCGCGCATGGTGTGGGCCGAGCTGCGGTCGGCGAAGAGGTCGAGCTGGCATTCCTTGATGCGGTTCTCCATGTCGCCTCTGGCGCAGTAGAGTTTTTCGTAGAGGGTCCGCCGGTCGATGGCGGTCGGGTTCAGCGAGGTGACGAGGAAGCGCGGGTTGGCACCACCCGGGAGCCACTCGGCTTTGCCGACGACACGGCGCTGGCGCGACCATGTCTTCAGGGTGCGATAGCGGAACTCGGTGAACAGGCGGGCCGGCTGGCCGCTCTTGCGCCAGCGCGCCCCGGCCCGCTCCAGGGCCGGGTGCAGGCGGGCCGTCAGGCGCGCGTTGCGTGCCAGACCGAAGACATAATCGACGCCATTGTCCTCGCACCACGCCATCAGGGCCTCGCGGGCGAAGCCCGAATCTGCGCGCAGCACGATCTCCACTGCCGGCCAGCGGGCGCGGATCTGCCCGACAATACGCGCCACCTCCTCCAGCGCGCCGGCGCTGGCGTCACTATTCGCCCGCCGCAGCTTTGCCGCCAGGAGATGGTCGCCGCAGAAAATGTAGAGCGGCAGATAGCAGTAGCAATCGTAGTAACCGTGGAAGAACCGCCCCTCCTGACGCCCGTGCAGTGGGTCGTCAGTGGCGTCCAGATCAAGCACCAGACGCGCCGGCGCCTGCTCATGGGCGTCGAGAAACTGATCGACAAACAACGCCTCAATCGCGCCGGCGTCGTGGCCGATGCGGCGATAGCGATGCGCGCCCTCGGGCGCGTGCTCCAGACGGTTCAGCGTCGATTTGCCGGCCAGCGGCGCACAGTCCCGACGGCGCCCCTCAAGCCGGCCAAGCGCCACACCCAGCGCCGGATCGTGGCGCAACTCGTCGTGATCCAGCAGGTCCTCGTAGCCCAGCGCAATGGCAAACACGCGCTGGCCCACCAGGGTCGCAACATCGTGCACAACACGATCCGCAGTGCGGCCATCCGAAAAGCACGCCGCAAACCGGTCCACCAGACCGATCGCCCGGTCGGTCGCCCCCAGCAGCAACGCGCCGGTGTTCGACGTCAGCACACCACCGCCAAAATCAGCTACAACCTCGCGCCCTTTAAGGCGTGCAAAACGCATCGCTCCCAGACTACACTCTGCCGGCATCGGGGAACCCCTCTGCATATGATCAAGCCTTTGTCGCAAAAGAACTTTCTCATATGCAGAACCCCGATGCACTCAACATTGTGAGAAATCCGGGCTAGCCCGGATTTCTCACGGGCTGCATTTGTGTAGTGAGTTGGGGGTTTTGTCTGGCATAGCGGTGTTGTCTGTATTGGGGCGCGCAGGGGGGGTGCTTGCGCTGTTGGCGCGGTGTGATTTGGGGTCTTGTGTCTGTGTTGTTGTCGGGCGGGTTCGGTTGGTCCCCTTGCTCTGGGGTCAGGTGGATAATCGCTGGTGTGCGAGGGTGAAGACGTCGGCGTGGGGGCAGGCGGAGGCCATGGCGAAGCGGATGCGTCGTGTGCTGAGGCGCATCTGTGCGCCGATCTTGAGGAGCTTGAGGCGTATGGAGCGGCATGTGGCTTTGGCGAGGCGGGTTCCGGCGAGGGCGATGCGCCTGAGTGCCGAGAGCAGCACATAGGCCATGGAGGCGAACCAGAGGCGGAGTTGGTTGGCGCGCATGGTGTGGGCCGAGCTGCGGTCGGCGAAGAGGTCGAGCTGGCATTCCTTGATACGGTTCTCCATGTCGCCGCGCGCGCAGTAGAGTTTTTCGTAGAGGGTCCGCCGGTCGATGGTGGTCGGGTTCAGCGAGGTGACGAGGAAGCGCGGGTTGGCACCACCCGGGAGCCACTCGGCTTTGCCGACGACACGGCGCTGGCGCGACCAACTGTTCAGGGTGCGATAGCGGAACTCGGTGAACAGGCGGGCCGGCTGGCCGCTCTTGCGCCAGCGCGCCCCGGCCCGCTCCAGGGCCGGGTGCAGGCGGGCCGTCAGGCGCGCATTGCGTGCCAGACCGAAGACATAATCGACGCCATTGTCCTCGCACCACGCCATCAGGGCCTCGCGGGCGAAGCCCGAATCTGCGCGCAGCACGATCTCCACTGCCGGCCAGCGGGCGCGGATCTGCCCGACAATACGCGCCACCTCCTCCAGCGCGCCGGCGCTGGCGTCACTATTCGCCCGCCGCAGCTTTGCCGCCAGGAGATGGTCGCCGCAGAAAATGTAGAGCGGCAGATAGCAGTAGCAATCGTAGTAACCGTGGAAGAACCGCCCCTCCTGACGCCCGTGCAGCGGGTCGTCAGTGGCGTCCAGATCAAGCACCAGACGCGCCGGCGCCTGCTCATGAGCGTCGAGAAACTGATCGACGAACAACGCCTCAATCGCGCCGGCGTCGTGGCCGATGCGGCGATAGCGATGCGCGCCCTCGGGCGCGTGCTCCAGACGGTTCAGCGTCGATTTGCCGGCCAGCGGCGCACAGTCCCGACGACGCCCCTCAAGCCGGCCAAGCGCCACACCCAGCGCCGGATCGTGGCGCAACTCGTCGTGATCCAGCAGGTCCTCGTAGCCCAGCGCAATGGCAAACACGCGCTGGCCCACCAAGGTCGCAACATCGTGCACAACACGATCCGCAGTGCGGCCATCCGAAAAGCACGCCGCAAACCGGTCCACCAGACCGATCGCCCGGTCGGTCGCCCCCAGCAGCAACGCGCCGGTGTTCGACGTCAGCACACCACCGCCAAAATCAGCTACAACCTCGCGCCCTTTAAGGCGTGCAAAACGCATCGCTCCCAGACTACACTCTGCCGGCATCGGGGAACCCCTCTGCATATGATCAAGCCTTTGTCGCAAAAGAACTTTCTCATACGCAGAACCCCGATGCACTCAACATTGTGAGAAATCCGGGCTAGGTAGAATCGACATTTCGGGTTCACCTGTCGGGGCTGATGTGATTCAAGGTTCTTCGGCTGATATTTCGGTTGGAGGCGTGCAATGGTGAGGCGCTGTGCGTTGACGGACGCACAGTGGTCCGGATTGAAGGTCTGCTTATGGGCAAGCCGGGCGATCCTGGGCGTTCGGGCAGGGACAACCGGTTGTTTGTCGACGCTGTTCTTTGGCAGGCGCCCGCTGGCATGACCTGCCGCCGCGCTACGGGTCGGTGCACAAGCGTTTCACCCGCTGGGCCAGGCGGGCGTGTGGGAATGGGTGTTCGATACCCTGACACGGGATCGCGACAATGCCTATCTCATGCTCGACAGCACCATCATGCGCGCGCATCAACAGGCGGCCACCGGAAAAGGGGGGACCGGAACCAGGCTTTGGGGCGTTCCAGAGGGGGACTGACAACCAAAGTCCGCATCGCCTGCGACACTCTCGGGCGCCCGCTTCGTGCAATCCTCTCGCCCGGACAGGCCGGCGGCGCCCCCCAAGCCCTGGCGTTGATGGAGGGGTTTCGGCCCCGCCTGTGCTGGCCGACGCCGCTTACGACGCCAACACCATCCGCAACCGCATCGCCGACATCGGGGCCCGGGCCGTCATCCCCTGCAACCCCAGGCGAAAGCATCCCATCGGCCACGACGCCGAAATCTGCAAACACCGAAACCGCATCGAATGCTTCTTCAACAAGCTCAAGCACTTCCGGCGCATCGCAACGCGATACGACCGAAGAGCCCTGCACTTCCTCGCCTTCTTCCATATCGCCGTTGCTATAGTATGGATGCGAGGATGGTCGATTCTACCTAAGGTTCGCCCGGACTTCGCCCCCTCACGCTCCAGCCGTTCGGCGAACTTAACGGCGCTCGGCCCGCCTTCCGTCGCCGCGTCCACCAACTGCCGAAGCCGCTGGCGCGTCTCCTCCTGGTCGATCTCGTTGCCAGCCTTCCGGTCGGCCGCCTTGCCCGTTTCCTACTCCACGCTCAAGCCAGCCGTAGCCTCCCGTTCTTTCAGAATCTCCTCGATCTTACCATCAATCCTCTTTGCCTTTTTCATATATTCATCCGCCAATCCGTTGCATTTATTCCCTTTACTTATGTCGCCGGGTTTTCCCTGCCCTTGCCTCAATCTGTTGAATATTTCATCGGCAGCCGATCTCAGCCTACGCTCCTCACGCAGCAGATAATCCAGATAAGTCGAATAGGCGCTTAAAAGAATCGTCATTTCCTGATGCTTTCTGGATTGCTCGATCTCTCTCCCCTGCTCCTCCTGCTGCTTCCTGGACAGTTCGAGCCCTCTCCCCTGCATCAATACGGCAACGAGCCCCAGCGCGAGCGCCATAGAAGAGAACAGGCTGTCCAGAGCAGCGGCCGAATCGCCCAGATGGCTGATCGATTCCGGCCTTGACAGATCCTCGAGGAATGGCAGCATACTCGCTGGCAAAATCCCGAGAAGGTAAGCGTTGTACACTGCCCACAGGCACACAAATACCATGATCAGAAGCCATGCTTGCCTCATACTATCCCCCGTTCAGCCTTCGTGCCGACGCCATTTGGTCCGGTCAGACAGACCAGCCAAGTTTTTGGGTTCCTCCTAGGCTGCCCCCGCCCGTGGTCCCGAAAGCCGACAGCCGTGCGCACGATGAACCAGACCATCAAAACCAGCATTGTAGGGGACAGCAGAAACAGGGTCAAGGCCGTCAGAGCCCCCGCGATCAGGTAGTAAAGCATTCCGATCCAGAAGGTGCGGATCTGATAGGTGTAGTGGGTGTCGATCCAGCCGCCGGGCTTGTCCCGGTTCACATAGGCGACGATGAGACCCACAAGCGTAAGAAGGGGGAAAACCACACCTACAAGATAGAGGAAGTAGACGAGCCTGACGCTGTCGGCCTGCGGCGCCCTCCGCCGGCCGGCCCGTGCGTCGCTCATGGCCACTGGTCCTCCTTCCGTTCCCGGGAAAGTCCCTCAATCCAGCCCGGCTATGTCATTCGCGTCCGCGGTTCGTGGCCTGTTTCATCTTTCGGCGAATAAGCGAAACGCATCCCTCGCTGCCCCGTTTGCGAGTTGCTTGGCTGTCACTTTTTTTGGTCCTTCGCATCAGCATTGGCACCCGCTTCAAGCAGCGCCACCACTACACCCGCATCCCCTTTCGCAGCTGCATGGTGCAGGGCTGTCAAGCCAGCTTGATCCTTTGCCAGAGGGTCGGCTCCAGCTTCAAGGCAACGCTTCAATTCATTTGCCGATGCTACCTTGAAAAGCCTCTCGGTACCCCGGTCCGCACAGGCCCGCGCATCGGCAGCCCCAGTAACCAGGCTGGCTGCCAATGCCGCTGTCGCTAACCTGAACTTCCGGGCGGATCCGGGTTGAGTTTCGGGATATCTGATTGATTAGATTGGAGATATGGGTCAATCTTGGACAACGATTAGTAGCCATGTATATCGACACCGTCCCCAACCGCAACTCCCCGCCCGCGGTGCTGCTGCGCGAGTCCTGCCGCGAGGCCGGCAAAGTAAAAAAGCGCACCCTCGCCAACCTCTCCAAGTGGCCCCCGGCCTTGGTGCAAGGCTTGCGCGTCCTGCTCAAGGGCGGTATCGCCGGGCCTCGGCTCGAGGATGCCTTCGACATCGTGCGTTCGCGCCCCCACGGCCATGTCGCCGCCGTGCTCGGTACGCTGCGCAAACTCGGCCTGGAGCGGATCATCGCCCCGCAGCGCTCTCCCGAACGCGACCGTGTCGTGGCCCTGGTCGTCGCCCGGGTGCTCGACCCGGGCTCGAAGCGCGCCACCGGCTTGGCCGAGGCCACGGCGCGCGATGCGCTGGCCGAGACGCTGGGCCTGGGCGCGCTGGACGAGGACGACCTGTACGCGGCCATGGACAGGCTGTTGGCGCGTCAGGAACGCATCGAACAGGGCCTGGCCAAGCGGCATCTGGAACAAGGCGCCCTGGTGCTCTACGACCTCACTTCGGTCTATCTGGAAGGACGCCGCCCTCTGCCGCTTCGGCTTTGCGGAAGGTTCGGAGGTTGGGCCCCGGATCAAGTCCGGACCGACAGTAGGGGCGTCCGGGGCGACAAGTGGGGGTCCGGGGCGGCGCCGGGGAGTTCGGGGCGGCGCCGGGGCGTTTGGGGCGGCGGGTTGGGGCTTTCAAGCCCCTGGCTGACTCTGCAGAGGAACGCGAATGTCAAAGTGAGACACGGCCAAGCGAGGACGCATCATGGCGCTTCAGAACCGCGTAACGCCTTTCGCAGAGATCATCGCGGCGCCGGAGCGCGGCCTGCTGATGGGCAATCGCGGCATATTGCATGACGACCGCCGCACGCTCGGCCGCCGGCGCTGGACCCACAAGGCGTGGATCTGCTGCGTCACCGAGTTTCGCGGCCGGCGCCGGCAAGTCATGGCGCCGGGGCGCTATACGGAGCTTTTCTTTCTCGACGAGGCGGTGGCGCTCGCCGCCGGGCACCGGCCCTGTTTTGAATGCCGCCGCGCGGCCGCGAAATCATTCGCCGCGTGCTGGGGCGGCACCCCGCGGGCGCCCGATATGGACCGGGTCTTGCACGCAGAACGGCTTGCCGGAAAACGGCAGCAAACCCGGCGGTGCGGCCTGGCCGCGCTTCCGGACGGGGCCTTCGTCCGCCTGGAGGACGACGCCTGGCTGGTCCGGGGGCCGCTGCTGCTCCGCTACACGCCCGCCGGCTACGACGCCGCCGTCACGCGGCCTGCCGGCGCGGTCGAAACGCTGACGCCGCCGGCGGCGCTTCGGGCGCTCAGCGCCGGCTACGCGCCCCTGCTGCACCCTTCCGCCGAAGCGCCATATGCGCCTTGAGCACGAGGTCCAGAAGCCCCTCGGCAGCGCCCGCCGCAGCCTCGGCAGCGATGGGCGCCCACCCCTCTGCCAGCAGCTCCGCCGGCACGACATTGGCCTGATCGACGCGGCCGACCTCGCGGCCGTCCGACCACGACATCGACCAGCTGAGCCGCACCTCCCGCAAGCCGGCGCGGACCGCCCCGATTTCCGCACCGCCAAAGACATGCAGATGGCTCGGCTCAGCCTGCGGCACCACATCCAGCCCCTGGTTCGCAAGCACCGTCTCGAGCGCGCGCCGCAACGGATCGGGCAGCTCCGCCCCGGCCTCGGGCGCAATCGAGATTTTCAGCCCTGCAGGCGGGCCGTCATACCGCCGTTCCGATCGGATATGCCGGACCACGTCCTCGGCCAGTGCCTCCAGCAGCGGCAGCACCGCATCCGCCTGTCCGGTCCGGGCCTCCTGCGTAAACCGCGCCTCGACCCCGCCGTCCCACGCCGTGAGTTGCCATTCGAGGGAGACCGGGCCGTATCCGCCGTCGGCTGCCGCGACAGCCGCCTGTCCGGCCAGCATGAAACTCAGCCGGTTGCGCCCCGACCGGCTCGCCGGCAGGCCCCGGCGCAGAAGCGCGGCCTCCAGCCCCCGCCGCAGCCGGTCCTCGAGTTCCGGCGGCGCCCCCTCGATGCGCCCGACCTCGACGCCCACACTGTCGGCCAGCGCCAGCAGGACGCTTGCCTTGCTGCGTTCCATGACCTGCGGCAGCGGCTGGCAGGCCGCCGCAAGCAGGGCCGCCGCGGCCAGCAGGAGCGCCCTAGACAAGGACGCAGCCCGCAACGACGCCGAGCAGGCAGAACCCGAAGAAGATCAGCAAATGCGGCATGTCGGCAGCAACAGGCCCGTCAAAAGAGAAGCCCGCGCCGGGGAGGCGCGGGCTTGCATCGTTTCGGCACAGTCACAAGGGACTGTTCCGGCGGCAGCTACTTGTCGAGCCAGAAGGTGTCGAAGCGTCCGACATCGTAGAGGCCGAAATAGTTGTAGGGGTTGTGCCCCTTCACATAGTTGTACCAGCCGTCATTGATCTTCTCCCAGGAGATCGGCAGCACCGGCGGGTTCTCTTCCATCACCATTTCGGCCGCGGTGATCGCTTCCTGGCGCTTCACCGGATCGACCTCGTTGTCGATGGCCGTCAACAGCTCGGTAAAGCGCGGGTCTTCCCACTGCGAGTAGTTCTGCGGGCCGCCCGGGCCGTACCAGGTGTTGAAGTAGTCCGACGGGTCGATCAGGGTCGAGACGATGGCGCCGACCGACAGGTCGAACTTGCCGTTATTGGTGTCGTCGAACCAGACCGACTCGACCACGGTGCGCAGCTCGCACTCGATGTTGAGCGCCTGTTGCAGCATCGCCTGGATGGCCTGCGACCAGAGCTTGAAGGTCGCCACGTCGCGGACCACGAAGTCGAGGCCCTTGATGCCGTTGCCGTGGCCTGCGGCTTCCAGCAGCGCTTTGGCCTCCTTGATGGACGCCGTCGTGTCCGGCTGGTAGCCGAGGCGCTTGGAAAGCTCTTCCTTCGGAGTCGCGACATCGGAGAAGGGATAGATGAAGCCGCCAACCATCATTGGCGCCACATCCCTGACGACATCCACCAGCACCGGCCGGTCGAACACGAGGTGCATGGCCCGGCGCACCCTCGGGTCGTTGAACGGCTCCCGACTGGCGTTAAGCCAGACCGCCTGGATGACACTCTGATAGTAGTCGGTCGCCGTCATGTCGTCGCGGCTGTCGGCTTCCTTGCGCGTGACCGGATCGATCAGCCGGGCATAGTCGGTGCGGCCGGCCAGGAAGGCGGAGCCGAGCTCGGGCGAGAACGGCAGGCCGTGATAGAACTCGATGCCGTCGAGATAGGGCAGCCCTTCCATCCAGTAATCCGGGTTCTTCTGCATCACCCAGATTTCCTGCTCGACCCGCCGGACGCTGCGGAACGGGCCGGTGCCGGGAACGTCGAGCGTCTTGCGCAGGTTGTAGTTGTTGTCCTCAAGCGTCTTCTTGCGCACGATGCCGTTCCAGCCGCTCGCAATGGCGCCCATGATGAAGGCCGGCGGACGGGGCACGGAGAGCTTGAACTGGACCGTGTGCTTGTCGGGCGCCACGATCTCTTCGACCGCGGGGAACAGCGCGCTGCGCGGAATGTTGATGCCCTCGGGCGGCTTGGTGATCCGGTCGAATGTGGCCTTCACATCGGCGGAAGTGAGCTCGGCGCCGTCGGAGAAATGCACGCCCTTGCGCAGGAAGAAGGTATAGGTCTTGCCGTCCGGGGCGATCTCCCAGCTATGGGCCAGGTCGGGAATGATCGACTGGCCGCTGTCGCGGGGGTCGCGGCGGATCAGATTGTCATACATGCACGCCTGGCTGCCGAGATTGTTGATCGTGCCAGACTGATGGAAATCGAGATGCGGCGGGCGCATGGTGATGCCGTAACGCATCACGCCGCCGGATTTCGGGTTCGGCTCGGTCGCGGCCAACTGGAACTTCGAGCCGTCATATTCCATCGGGATAGCGGCACTGGCTCTGCGCGAGTGCAGGCCGTAGGCACCCGCAGCCGCCAACGCCGCGCTTCCCTGCAAGAAATGCCGCCGCGTCCAGTGTGGGTTCAGGAAACCGTTTCGAGCCATAGCGCTCCTCCCTGCGTGAAACGGGGGCCGTTCCGGCCCCGAATGCGGTATGCTCTGTTGCCGGCGCCCTGTTGCGCCAGCCGACCGCGTGTTGAGGAGCGTCGATTATGAACCGAACCGAGCCGTCCGAACAAGGGGGCGTGCAGAACCCTCCGACGGCGCGCGAGAGCGTCCTCGAGGTCGAGAACCTGCAGACCCACTTCTTCACGCCCGACGGGGTGGTGCGGGCGGTCGACGGCGTCTCCTATGATGTGCGCCGGGGCGAGACGCTCGGGGTGGTCGGGGAGTCCGGCTGCGGCAAGAGCGTGACGGCGCTGTCGATCCTGCGCCTGGTGGCCAACCCTCCGGGGCGCATTGTCGGCGGCGCCATCCGGCTGGAGGGCCGCAACCTCCTGGAAGCGACCGAGACCGAGATGGAGGATGTTCGGGGCAACGAAATCTCGATGATCTTCCAGGAGCCGATGACCTCGCTCAACCCCCTGTTCACGGTCGGCAAACAGATCGGCGAGGCGATCGCGCTGCATCAGGGCCTCTCGAAACGCGAGGCTATGGACCGCGCCGTGGAGATGCTGCGCCAGGTCCATATTCCGGAGCCGGAGCGCCGCGCCCATGAATATCCGCACCAGCTCTCCGGCGGGATGCGCCAGCGGGTGATGATCGCCATGGCGCTGTCCTGCAACCCCAAGGTGCTGATCGCCGACGAACCGACCACGGCGCTTGATGTGACCATCCAGGCGCAGATCCTGGACCTCATGCGGGAAACCCAGCGCAGCCAGGGCCAGGCTGTCATCCTGATCACCCATGATATGGGCGTCGTCGCCGAAAACGCCGACCGGGTGGTGGTGATGTATGCCGGCCGCAAGGTGGAGGAAGCCGAGGTGGACGAGCTGTTCGACCATCCCGGCCACCCCTATACCGAGGGGCTGCTCGGCGCCATTCCGAGCCTGGAGACGGCGGCCCTGAACGAAGCCGGAAGGGGGCGGCTCAACGAAATCGAGGGCATGGTGCCCTCGCTCGCGAACCTGCCGCCGGGATGCGCCTTCGCGCCGCGCTGTCGATTTGCGAGCGGGCAGTGCCGCCAGGACTATCCGCCGCTCGAACTCCGCCGACCGGGACATTGGGTCGCGTGCTGGCACGCCGACCGCCTGCTGGGAGGGACCGCATGAGCGCCGCCGATGCATCGAAGACCCCCGCGCCCCTGCTCGATGTGCGCGGCCTGAAAAAGCATTTCCCCATCTATAAGGGCGTCTTCTCGCGGGTCGGCGGACATGTCTATGCCGTGGACGGCGTGTCCTTCCGGATCGGGCGCGGCGAGACGCTCGGCCTGGTGGGCGAATCGGGCTGCGGCAAATCCACGGTCGGCCGCACCGTGCTGAAGCTGCTGGAGCCGACCGAGGGCCGCATCAGCGTGAACGGCGAGGACATCACCGACCTCGACGCCGCTGCGATGATGCCCTACCGCCAGCGGATGCAGATGATCTTCCAGGACCCCTATGCATCGCTCAATCCGCGCATGTCGGCCGGCACCATTGTCGGCGAGCCGATGCAGATACACGGCGTGGCGGACGGCAAGGCGCGCGAGGAGCGCGTCGAGGCGCTGTTCGAGCGCGTCGGGCTCGGCCCGCGGCATATCCATTCCTACCCGCATGAGTTTTCCGGCGGCCAGCGCCAGCGAATCGGCATTGCCCGCGCGCTGGCGCTCAACCCGGAGCTGATCGTGGGCGACGAACCCGTCTCGGCCCTCGACGTCTCGATCCAGGCGCAGATCATCAACCTGCTGATGGACCTGCAGGACGAACTGGAGCTCTCCTATCTGTTCGTGGCCCATGACCTGGCGGTGGTCGAGCATATCAGCCACCGGGTGGCGGTGATGTATCTCGGCCGCATCGTGGAAGTGACGGACAAGACCAGCCTGTTCGAGACGCCGCTGCACCCCTATACCGAGGCGCTGCTCTCGGCGGTGCCGGTTCCCAAGGCGCGCGCCCGCGGCCGGAAGCGGGTCATCCTGACCGGCGATGTGCCAAGCCCGATCAATCCGCCGTCAGGCTGCCATTTCCATTCCCGCTGCCCTTACGCCATGGCGCGCTGCCGCAGCGATGTGCCGGTCCTCCGCGAGGTCCAGACCGGCCATTGGGCCGCCTGCCATCTGCATGACGGCGAGAGCGCCGCCGCGCCGGAGAAAACCCTGGGCGCCGCGATGGCGTAGCAGCCCGGCTCCCGCCCGGTTCAGACCGATCCGCGCAGGCGCGGGTCCAGCAGATCGCGGATGCCGTCGCCGAGCAGGTTGAACGCCAGCACCGTGACGGTGATGGCCAGGCCGGGGAACAGCACGAGCCACCAGGGCGGCACGATGCCGGCATTGAGCGCATCCGCCAGCATATTGCCCCATGTCGGCGCAGGCGGCGGAATTCCCACGCCGAGAAAGCCGAGCGACGCCTCGATGATGATCGCAACGCCCAGATGGGTCGTGGCGAGGATGAGATAGGGCGCCACGCATTGCGGCAGGATATGGCGCAGCATGATGCGCATGTCGGACGCGCCGAGGCTGCGCGCCGCCTCAACGAACGACATTTCCTTGAGCGACAGCACGACGGAACGGATCACCCGTCCGCCGAAGGGTATTCGCGTGATCGCAATGGCGATGATGACCGTGACCGTGCCGGACCCGAGCGCCATGGCAATGGCCATGGCAAGTATCAGGTCCGGAAACGCCTGCAGGAACTCGATGATGCGCTGGCTGACAATGTCGAACCGCCCTCCGAGAAAACCGCTTGCCAGCCCCCAGAAGCAGCCGAGGGTTGTGCCCAGCAGCACCGCCGCCGCGGCGACGATCAACGAGGTGCGGCTGCCGTGGATGACGCGGCTGAGCGTGTCGCGCCCGATCTGGTCGGAGCCGAACCAGTTGATTTCGTCGGGCGATTTCTGCATCCGCCGGAAATCCGATTTCAGCGGGTCATAGGGCGCGACGACCGGGGCCAGCACCGCTATCGACACAATCGCGAGCGCAATACAGCCCCAGAAGGCGGAAAGCGGCGACCGGCGCGCAAAACTCCGCAGGCCGCCCAGCATACGGAACAGAAGCGGCCGTGCGGCCGCGCCGGGCTCTGCCGCGGATGCGGCCTCGGGCGGCGTGTTCATCGATATCTGATCCTCGGGTCAAGCCAGGCGATGATGATGTCCACAGCGATATTCAGCATCACAAATACCACAGCGTAAAGGAAGACGAGGTTCTGCATGACGAAGATGTCGCGCTCATTGACGGCGTTGAACATGGCGTAGCCGAGGCCCGGCGTGCCGAAGGCGCGCTCGACGGGAATCGAGCCGGCAAGCACGAAACCGAGCAGGATTCCCGAAAGCGTGATCACCGGCAGCAGGGCGTTCGGCAGCGCATGCAGGCTGACCACCAGCCGGCCGTTCAGCCCCTTGGCCCGGGCGGTGCGCACATAGTCCTCGCGGATCACCTCGAGCAGGCTCGAGCGGGCCATGCGCGCGATATAGGCGGCCTGGCCGAGCGCAAGCACGACAGCGGGGCCGATGATGATCTGCAGCACCGTTCCGGGGTCCTCGAACAGCGTCGCGCCGGCGGCGGTCTGCGGCGCGCGGTATCCGAAGCCGAACAACAGGCCGAGCACGATCAGCATACCGAGCCAGAACCCCGGCACGGCGAGGCAGGTGATCGAGACCACGCGGGCGGCATTGTCGGCGGCGGTATTGGGGCGCAGCGCGCTCACGATCGCCACCGGGATGCCCAGAATCCAGGAGAGGATCACCGACAGGATGGCGATCTGTGCGGTCAGCGGGCCCCGGCGCATCACCATCTCGCCGACGCTCTCCGCCCGGAAGAACGAGCGCCCGAGTTCGCCCCTGGCGATGTCCAGCAGCCAGTTGGCGTATTGCACGATCAGCGGATCAGCGAGGCCAAGCTCCTCCATATAGCTCTGGCGCTGCGCCTCGGTGAGCTTGGTCATGCCCTCGGGGCCGAAAATCGCCGTCAGCGGGTCGCCCGGCATGACCCGCATGATGAGGAACACGATGATGGATACGCCGAACACGGTAATGCCGCCGAATGCGAGACGGCGCACGATATAGCTGTACATCTGGCCCTCGGCGGCAGGTCGGGATCGAACGCCCTCCCTCTTTCGCCGGCAAGACTGCTTGCAAGGCAGCGGCGCTGTCAAGGCGCTGCACGCGGCTGGTCGTGCCTCAGTTTGCAACGAAGGCCCGTGCCGGCGGGTTTTCCGGAAGGCGCCTCGGCGCCGCGCCGCTTCTATCGCCTCTCTTTCGTCACCCCGGCCGGAGCGTAGCGGAGAGCCGGGGTCCGTCCTCCGCTGTTTCAGCCCTGCGGAAGGATCGGAGGCTGGGCCCCGGCTCAAGGCCGGGGCGACAACAGGGGGTCCGGGGCGGCAGCGGGGGAGTCCGGGGCGGCAGCAGGGGGTCCGGGGCGGCAGGAGGGGAGTCCGCAGGCGGCGGACCGGGCCGGGCAGGGGGAACGCGGATTGCTTGCTCAGACACGACCCGGCCTGCAGGAAATGAAGCGGCCCGTCAGAAGCCGTATTCAAGGTTCAGGGCGATGAAGCCGTCGCGGCGTAGATCGGACAGGATGTCCCCTTGCCGGTCGAGGTCGGCGAAGGCGACGCCTTCGAGCTTCAGAGACAGGCGGTCGCTCAGGCGCCGCTTCGCCTCGAAACCGAGCACGCGCCCGGAATGGTCCAAGTCTTCAATGATGCTGACGGTGAACTCGGTGCTCTCCACATCGTTGAGCGCGAGGCGGGCGGCGAGGAAGAGATCGTTCTCGAAGGCGTTGGTGGCCCGTCCCGCGCCGCGCCCGTCCCGGTGCCACTCGGCCAGCAGCGTGAGGTCGGCGTCCGAGCCGAACACCGCATAGAGGCTGTATTCGCCGCCTGCGGCCCAGGCGCCATAGTCGTCTTCCTCTCCGAACGGGTTGGCCGGGCTCGGCAGGTTTCTGGCGCCCGCGCGCCGGATCGCCTCCAGCTTCAGCAGCCAGGGCCCGGTCGTGATCTGCGCGTCCAGTCCGAACTGGCGGATCTTCTCGTAATGCGGGGCCAGCACCAGCCCGCCCGCACTGCCCGGCGCCGGCCGCAGGGACGGCTCCCGGTTCTGGCCGTCGAAATAGCTGAGGCCGAGATCAACGGGGCCGAAACTGCCGCTATAGCGCGCCGCCCAGTCCAGATGCCGCCGTTCGGCCGCGCTTTCCCAGCTTGTCCTGCTGCGGTCCACGACCAGCCGGCTGCGCAGCCGGCCCTTCTGCCCCGGATAGGTGCGCTCGCGGTGCCAGGGCATGAGGAACAGCTCCAGCACGCCCCAGTCGGCGGACCAGGTTCCGTGCGCCATGAGCTGGCCCAGCTTGGTCTTTTCGTTGGGATGCTCGACCAGGTCGGTCTGGTTGACGATATCGACCAGGTTGCGCAGCTCGGCGACGCCCCAGGCCACGCGGTCCACGCCGAGGCGCAGCTCCCATTCCCCCTCGCCGGCCTCTCCGAACAGCAGCAGATAAGCCTCGCGGAGGTCGGCATGAGTGCGCTCAGGGTCTGCGGCGTCATAGCGGAAGAACGGCGCGATGGAGACGCTGCGGCCTTCCTCGTCCTCGGCATAGAGCGTCTGTTCTATCGTGATGCCGCTCGCATGGGCGCGCTGGCCGGCATGGAGGGCGCTGCCCGGATACCACCGGGCTTCCAGGCCGAGCGTGCCGGAAAAGTCCACTTCGATGTCCGCTGCCCCGGCCGGTGCGGCGGAGAGCGCCAGAAGCAGGCCGACCGCCGCCGCCCGATACAGCCCGGCGCGGCGCGCCATCAGCGCACCCGCTTCAGCCCGGTCTTGGTGAAGTCGCGCGCCTTGAGGTTCGTGCCAAACTGGAAGTCCGACCAGTGCATGACGGTGCTCTTGCCGGTGAGATGGTTCACCATGGTCATCTTCCCGGCCCGCCAGTAGCGGTCGAGATACTGCCCGTATTCTTCCATGGTGAGCGTCTTCAGATGCGAATCCTTGCGGTCGTAATACTCGACCTTCCGGACTCGAAGCTCATCCCGGTCCCGCCAGACGATCTGGCGCGTATAGCCGGACTTGCGGTCCGTCGGCACGCGCTCCGTCACCGTGCACGTCATGTCGCCGCACGGCTCCTCGCGCAGAAACTTGTAGGTGAACTTCTCCACTTCCTGGGCGCCAAGGTCTTCATAGGAAAACTCGCTGCCCATGAACGATCCGGAGCGGTTCGACGAACTGATGCGCTTCACCCGCTTCAGGGCCGGCAGATAGAGCCACTGGTCGTCCGCATCCTGCGGGTGGGCATGGATCAGAAACGCGGTGCCCTTCACATCGCGCGGCTCATCGAACACGAAGAGCGTCTTGTCGCCGTCATCGGCGACCTCAAGAACCTTGACCCGAAGCTGCCGGCGGCTTTCCTGCCCCTGCTTGTTGCGCAGCACCATTGTCTGGCTTGCCGTGAAATTGCCGAAACCCTCGTCACGCGCACTGGCTTCCTGCGCGATCTGCAGGCCGGTTTCCTCCGGGGTCGCGGCATGGACGGCCGGCGACGCCGCCAGCAAGGCCAGCAGCGCCGGCAGAAAGACGCGGAACGGCGCCGGGCGCCGCACAGCAGGAGGATCAACTCTATAGGGCCGCATCGGATACGCCTCCGGGTTGCTCGATGGCGCCGCCTGTCAGGCGGCAAGACTGTCTGCTTCCCGGATGCGGGGGAGGCCGCGGCCGAGAGCTCCGAAAAGAATCTTCAGCGCGGTATCGAACCGCGCCAGGGCGCTGGTGGACACAACGACCGCCTTGACGGCGCGCCGCGAGATCTTGACCTCCCGGCCGCTCGCGAAGGCAGGCGTCACATAGGTGCGGCGCAGGGTGAGCACCGCCATTCCCAGCGACCACAGGCAGAAGCGGCGAATGCCCGTCTCGCGGGCAGGGATGAGCAGGGTATAGCGCAGCGCGTTCGCGAGATGACCGCCGGCGACCGCAATCAGCCTGTTGAGCCCCTCGACGAACCCCGGATGGGCCTGCCCCGGCGACAGCAAGCGGAGATCGAACCCTGCCGACAGGAAGACGCTGCGCGGCAGCCAGCACGCCCCGCGGCTTCGGTCTTCCCAGATGTCCTTGAGGATATTGGTCATCTGCAAGCCCTGGCCGTAGGAGGCCGACAGGGCAAACAGTTCCTCGCGCCGCGCATTGATTGCCTCGGAATAGTCGCAGAACAGCTCCGTGAGCATTTCGCCGACCACGCCGGCGACATAGTAGCAATAGCGGTCCAGATGCTGAAGATCGTTCAACCCTTCCGGGCTGGCGTTCTCCTGAAACTCGGCCATGCCGCGGGTCATGATTCGCACGCAGCGCAACAGCGCCTGCCGCTGCGCGGGCGACAGGCTGTCGGTAATCCTGATGACGCGGGCGGTATTGGCCACAAGCTCGCGCTCGCTCTCCGTTGTCGAGCGGGTCAGCAGAACGCTCAGATCCTGCGCAAAGGCCGCCGCGTCTTCGCTGCCTTCGACAACGCCGACCCAACGCTCGGAGAAAACGCGCTTCTGCGGCCCGGACAGCGCCGCTTCATCTTCGATCGTGTCGGCGACCCGGCAGAGCAGATAGGCATTGCTTACCGTATCCCGCAGCGGGGCCGGCAATTGCGGGATGGTCAGCGCAAAGGTGCGGGAGACGCCTTCCAGAATTGCCGCCTGGTAGGCGAGATCGCTTTCAAGCCATGTGCCGCGCAATGCAGTCTTCAACGTTGACATCCCGCGATCATGTCCGCCTCAACAGAGAAGCGTTCAACGGTTGGATGGCAAGCCTGGCCGACGCCAACAATCTGCAATCCAGCATACTTCGATCGTTCCGGGGCAGTCAATCGGCTGTCCGGCAGGGGCATATATCGGAATCCGCACGCCCCTGGCAGGCCCGGACAAACGCTCAACGGGTCCGCCTCGCCGTCCCGGGCTTGATCCGGGCCGGCTCTCCGCCGCTGCGGCCCGATAGAAAGGTCGGGACCGTCACCGTTCAAGCGATCCGAGATACCCGGCAGCCGCATTGGCGGCGTCCCTGCCGCTGGCCAGGGCGCTGTTGACGGATGGCATACCCGTATAGTCTCCCGCCAGAAACAGGTTCGGTACGGCCCCGGCATGACCGCGCCGCGCTTCCGCGACTGCCTTGATGGTACCAGGCGACGGAGTGCCGACTGCTTCCGGCCAGCGATACACCCGGGTAAATATCCCCTCATCGTCGGCCGGGAGAGTGGATCCGGGCGCCGCCGCCCGACGCGCATCGGCCAGAAGCTGCCGTTTGATTTCCTCGTCATCCAACGGCAACAACTCTCTTGCCCGATCCTGACCGACCAGCAAATCCAGGGTCCCGGTTCCTGGCGGCACGCAGGCCGACAAATACAATGACCGATCAAGCAGGAGCGGGGTATCGTCCTCCGGATACAGGACAGCAGTCCAGCCTGGAGGAAGCGGGTGACGGTCAAGACCGATCACGACCCGGCATCCGACGGAATATTCGAACCTGCTCAGCGCCTTGCGAAGCGGCTCCGGCAAACCGGGAATGATCCTGACAGCTGTCGTACATGTGGTCGCGCAAATGACGGCATCCGCTTCAATGACCTCGCCGTCCACGACGACGCTGACCGCCAATCCGTCCCGAATCACCACTTGCCGGACCGGCGTCGAGACCCGAAGGCCGTCCCCGATACGGTCGATCAGGGCATGCGCCAACGACCCGACCCCCCTCTCGGGCACACGCAGAAGATGGCCTTTCGAGAATATCTCATTCAAATAAGCCATCACCTGGATAACACTGAATTTATGAAAATCCCCCATGGAAATATCCATGAAGCAGCGAATGACGAATATCAACTCCTCCGGCGCCCGTATTCTCGCCAGGTAATCCACGAAAAGCTCATCGACATCCGCCTCGGCAGCACGTGTATCGCTTGCAAAACTGGCTTGACGCTTTCGGGGCGAAATATATCGAACAATCCTGATCAGGGCCAGCAGCGCCCGAGGAGACAACAGCCCCAGTCCCATCATTGCCGGTATATTGCGAATGAGCGTCAGCGGGCCGACACTGGAATGATCGGTAACCAGAAACCGGCGGTTACGATACCACCCGACCTTTTGCGGCGTGGAAACCAGGGGCAAGCCCAGTTCGCCGCAAAGATCCAGGGCCACATCATGCGCCGGCGTAAAGAAATCCGCCGCCTCGTCCAGTTGAAAATCGCCGACCCGGTCACCCCCCAGACGGCCGCCGGCACGATCATTGGCTTCCAGTAGGATCGGGAGGATACCCCTTTTCCTCAACGTATGGGCCGCCATCAAACCTGCGGTGCCGCCGCCCACGACCACAACCTTTTTGCTGTTCATCATCCGACGCTCCCTACGCTCCCGGCTGGGTCAACCGGCGCGACCGGTGGACGGCCGGCTCTCGCCGGGCTTGACTCCGTCGATCGCCATCAACAGCGGCGGCAGCAGCAGAAAATCCAGGACAAACGCCAAACCGACGGACAACGACACCAGGACGCCAAGGGACCAATTCGGCTGAAATCCGGAAAAAGCAAAAACGGCAAATCCCAGTGTCAACACGGCCGTCGTGCACCACAATGCCCTTCCCGCCGATCCGACCGCCTCGCGCACCGCATCCGGCGACGAGGCTCCTCCTTCTCTGCGAGCCTTCAAATATCTCGTCATCAGGTGGATCGTGTCGTCCACGACAATTCCGAATGAAATGACAATGAAGACCGCCGCCGCCATTCCGACATTACCGGAAATATACCCCCAGATCCCTATACTCATAAGCCCTGGTAAAAAATTCGGGATCAAACTGACCAATCCATACCGAATACTGCGAAACACCAGCAACAGGATGACAGACACCACAACGACGGCGATCGCGGTTCCCAACAGCATGGACCTGACGCTTCTTTCGGAGAGGTATGCCAGCATCATCGCAAAGCCCGCAGGTCGGGATGCCAGGCCGGGCGCGTTGGACTCCAGCCAGCCATACCCGCGCTCCGCCATCATGCGCTCCTCCCTGCTGGACAACCCTCGATGAGTCACCACCATTCTGGTAGCAGACTTGGGCACGTTGATGCTATTGTTCAGATCGCGGCCGAGTGGCAGGGATAACTCGTAAAGGAGAAGATACTGCGCAACCAACGCCTGCTCTTCCGGCAGACGATAATAGGCAGGATCATTGCCGTTCAGCTTTTGGTTCAGATTCTTGATGATATCCGAAAAAACCCAGACATGATGGACACCGGGCTGCTGCCGATACCATTGCGCAAAATCATCAATCTTTTGGAGGTAGGTGGGATCGGTAATCCCGCTGTCCACCCCTGAATCAAGCGAGTATTCTTGGGTGTTCACTCCGGTAAGATTGTTGTTAACGAATTCCAGGTTGCGGCGAAACTCGTGCCGCTCTCCGTAATATTTCGTAAAATCATCCGAAAGCTCGATCTGGAATATCCCGGCAACGCACAGTGCAGATATCACGGGCATTCCCAGCAGCAACGCCTTGCGGCGGGAGACGATGAAATCTGCCAGCCGCGTATAGAGATCTGGCATCTTGGTGCGTTCCTGTCCAGTCGATCTCAGCGGCAAAATCGCCAGGAGCGCAGGAAGGAATGTCATTGAGTAAAAGAAGTTGAGCACAGCGCCGATTGCAACAAAATTGCCCAATGTGCGGAAAGAAGGCACATCGGAGAAGTTCAAGCTCAAAAACCCGACGGCCGTCGTGAGGGATGTCAGGAATATCGGATAGATGTTCTCGTTCACCGAATCGGAAATCGCGTCCAGTCTCGTCGCACCGTTTCGCAAATTCTGCAAGGTGCCGGAAATAATATGAATGGAATATGCGACGGTGATCGCCATGACCACTATGGGGATGTAGGCGCTGATAGGAGTGAGCACCAGGTTCGACCAGCCGGCGACGCCCATGGTCGATCCTACTGTGAAGACGATCAGCAGCAGCAGTAATAGCGGACTAAACACGGATCGGGTAAATGCCCAGCCAATCAACAAAATAACAACGAACGCGGTCGGCAGCAGAATCTGAAGCTCATTCTGTGTCGTTCGAGTAAACGCTCGATTGGAAACCATTTCTCCTACAGTATAAAACCTGATATCCTCATATTGATTTCGGATGTCATCTATCGCTGCCTCGAGAGCATCATTGACCTCATTGACTGCGGCGTCCCGCTCCATAGAAATTGCGAAATTGATCGTCAATCCGCCCACCCGGCCGTCACTCGACACCAGGCGGTTTTTCAACTCACGGCTGTCGAGTGCTATCTCTGATATTTCCAGCAACTCTGCATCCGTAAGCGTTTCGGCATTTTCTGCGAGCGGCTCGATAATCAGGTCGTCTTCTTCTGTTCTGATGTGTAAATGATTTGTCAGGGAATCCACGCGGCTTGCATATGGCAATTGCCAGGAAATTTCGGTTAATGTCTCAATGGCGGCAAGCGCTTCCCGGGCGAATACTGTTCCTGATTGCGGCGCAACCGCGATCAGAACCACATTCGCCGATGCATGTGCATAGATGTCGTTCAGTCTGTCATTCGCTATGAGTTCCGGGTTGTCTTCGTTGAACAGATCACGAAAGCTGCTGGAATTGGCGATGGAGTCCAATTTCACTGCACAGAGTATCAGGATCGCCAGGCAGACCAGGACAGTCAGCCATTTGTGGCCGAGAATGCGGTTAATGCATGTGTTCACCAACGATTTCATATTCGCCTCAATCCATCTTGGATTCTTCTGCGAAAGGGATGTTTTGGCTTATGGCGGTGTATTGGGGGGCTATTGGGGGTCGGGCGGGGCCGATTGAGGGGCGCGCGCCGGTGTTGTTGGGCGATGGCGTGTCGGCGTCGACCGTTTGGCAGCGGAATAGGGTGTCAGGCGCCCGCGATCAGGCAGGCCCGGCGCAGATTGTAGGCGGCGGCGGTGACATAGAGGCGGGCGGTGTTGCGCTCCAGAGACCGGCTCTTGGCCCGCCTCAGACCGTAGAGGCGCTTCAAGGCCGAGAAGACGGCCTCGACCGGCGCCCGGCGTCTGGCAATCAGATCGTTGCGGCGCTTCCGCCAGGCCGGCAGCGACTCTATGTGCTTGTGCCGCCGGTGCATGATGCGGTCCTTGATGCCGGCGGCCTTGAGCCTGGCCCGTCTGGCCTTGTGCTCATACGCACGGTCGCCATAGACCGCCGCCTCGTCGCCGCAGATCAACTGCTCCGCGACCGTGCTCTCCCAGATCTTGGCTGACGTCAGCACCACGCGCCGGATCAGACCCGAACCCGCATCCACACCGATATGCACCTTGTAGCCGAAAAACGCCTTGCCCTTCTTCTTCGTCCAGTCCGCACCCGGCTCGCGCGCACTCCTGGCCCCCGCTCCCGCCTTGTAAGACGGCGCCCGGGAAGCCGCAGATACCAGCGTGGCGTCCATTAGCGTGCCCTTGCGCAGGATCAGACCGGCAGCATCAAGCTGGCGGGTGATCTCCTCAAACGCCGCCTTCAACACAGGCCCCGCATCCGACCGAAACCGGCACAACGTCGTCTCGTCCGGCGTGCCCCCGTCCAGCGCAAAACCGCAAAAACGCCGGAACGAAAGGCGGTCAAGAAGCGCCTCCTCAAGGCCAGGGTCAGAAAGATCATAAAGCGCCTGAAGATACAGCGCCTTCAGCATCGACAGCGGCGCATAGGGAGGACGACCCCGACGACCCTCGCGCACACCACACACAAGGCGCTCCAGAGGCGCCCAGTCAATCAACGCCTCCAGACGTTCCAGCTTCCGGTTCGAACCAAGACCCGAAGACACAAAGGCGTCCGCAAACCCCAACTGACCCGTCGCGCGCATCGACACAACCTCCCCTGCCTCACCGCAATGAATCACAGATAACCAAATCCGCAAACCAACATTTCGCAGAGGAATCATCTTGTGTATCGACCGTCCCCGCTTGCGGCGCGTTTCGCGGCCGGGCGGTCACCCGGAGCGCGAAGGGCTTTGGCTCGATGGACAGCGCCAGCACTTCATCCTCGGGCAGGGGCGTATCCTCCGGAGTGTCGAACCGCAGCCGGTGCAGGATACGCGCCGCGTGAAGCCAGGAAGCCTCAACGGCGAAGAGGTCGCCCGTGCAGCGCCGCACTCCGATCCCGAACGGCATATAGGCGAGGCTGGTCAGGGCGGCAGACGGCGAGCCGTCCGGCCCGGGCATGAACCGCTCGGGAATGAACTCGTCCGGCGATTCCCAGAAACGCGGGTCGTGATGGACAGCATAGATGCTGCCATAGACCTGCGAATTGGCCGGAATCCGGTAACCGCCGATTTCGGCATCCTGCATGGCCCTGTGCGGAAGGGCGAGCGGGGCAATGGTGCGATAGCGCATGGATTCGGCGACACAGGCGAACAGATAGGGCAGCCGCCCCCGGTCGCGTCCGGTCGGCGGCGCGCCGGAACCGATCTCCCGGTCCAACTCTTCGTGAATTCTGGTCTGCACTCCCGGCCGGTTTGCGACAATCAGCAGAAGCCAGGTTACCGTGGCCGCCACTCCGGCCGGAATCGCCACCAGGATATCCGTGCACAAGGCGTATATTCTGTCCCGGGTAATGCCGCCCTCTTTCTCCCTGTCCAGCATGAGATCGATCATGCCGGTCACGGCCGGAGCGCCCTCGGCGCGGCGATGCTCTACTGCTTTCACAATACGGGCAAGCAGCGCATCCCGGAGATCTCTGTTGCGATCAAGCTCCTTCAGCTTCCGCTTCAGAAAAATGCCGGTCCATGGAAAGAAATCCGTCAGCGACGGCTCGCTGCACGCAGCAACGAGCCAGGATATGTAACCCCGCATCGTTTCGCGCATTTCCAGAAAGTCATCGGTGACCTCATCCGGCCAGCCGAAAAGGGTGCGGAATGTCATATTGAAGTCCGCTTCGAGCAGAACCCGATGTATGTTGACCGGATCTCCGGCATCGGAAATCTCGGTCATGCGTTTCACCACCTCATCGATGGCCGGCGCAAAATGCCTATCGCTGTCTGACGCCACATCTTGGCGGCTCCAGAGCTTGTGTTCGGAGAAAGGACTGAGATTTTCCCAATTGTCATCCAATTCAGCATAGATCAGTCCCCGTTTTCCGGACAGGCGAACAAAAACATCTATTGGATATCGATCGCTTAATTCCCGCTTTCTGAACGCCTCCGCAATCAGTTCGGGATGCGCAACAACCACTGTCTTGAGATTGCCCAGATCGATTCTGAAGACATCTCCATATTCCGCGGCCATTTTGCTGATAGCAATATGGGGCGGATTTGCCTTGGCTGCCTTCAGGAATTTAGGCAGCGCCCCGATGATTGGCAGCCCCGAGGGGCCAGGCGGCAGTGGAAGGGAAGACGATGAAATCACAGGACTCATGGCCATCCTTCTTTCAGACATCGATATTGTCGGCTATCCGAGGCGGTTGGCAGAGCCGCCATTCAGCAGAAGCCAAACGCGGAATCACCAACAAATCAGGCAATTGCTGATTTCCTTCATTCACCACGGAGTCTGCTTCTCGTGTTGTACATGGTCGGGAAGATTGTAATTAAACCCGGATTCGTCATATATTGAAAGATGAAGAAGTTGACTGAAATTATCGGCTCTCGCCACATGCCCGCTTTTCAGCCATCTCTGCACGCGCTGTTTCGCTCGGAAGGCGAACAGCGTGCCGAAGGTGGGGGTTTTCGGATACCGGAAAGCGACGGCCAATTCGTTTCCGATCAGTGCTCGGGAAAGACGGTAGGCCAAATTGACGACTTTCTCCCTTTCGCGTTCGTCCTGCAGATCCACAATTCTTGGAATGGCAGCGATCAATGCGTTCGCCATGATTATCGAGTCTTCGCCGGGTGGCGGTTCGCATATATATGCGATTCTGTATATTTCGTCAGCCTCCGCACTATTGGTGTAAAGAATGGTTTCGGGTATCCCCATCAAATATCCGGTATAGCGCCAGATGCTCAGAACACTCTCATATTCCTGCTTGGTGAAGCGCGCGCCCAGTAATTGTGCGTAGTCCAGCAAGCGCTTGGAGAAAATAGCGATGGCAAGTCCGAGATGAGCCGCGCTGAGCGGTGTCCCCCAGACGTCGCTATCCCATCCTTCCTGCTTCGAAAGAAGGCTCCTCATCCGGCCATGCACGAAGCGGACACGGACCGACAGCTTCCAGCCATCGCCGTTTCTGTGCAAGCCGTCCGGGAAGAATATCTCCAGCAACTGCCGGTTATTCTGCTGGAGACGCCTCCTGGTCGCGGCCACACGCCCGGTCATGTTGAAGGATTTGGCAATGAGGGTCGAAAACCCTTCCACCAGAACACCGGTAACGAATGCGGCCAGCATGAGGTCGGCATTCAGATTGAAGATGCGGATACCTGGGCGGAAGGCGTCCAGGTCGATCCAGGCCGGCTCCTGGAAATCGTGGAAAAAATTACGCAGCGGCTCCGGCGCTTTTTGCAGCTCTCTGTCCTGTTGTTCAATACCCGCACGGACGAATCTGTGCAGGTCGGCAGGATGCAGCGAGGAGAGTTCCGCCAATACAGGATCCAGTTCAGGATCGCCGATCTTCGTATGCCGGATGTAGTTGTCCGCGATCTTCTGATTTACGGCGTGCGCCTTGCCATAGCCGTCAGCATAGGCAGAAGGGCAGTACTTTAGCCCTAGACTACCCATTTCTTAGCCCCCCTCCGCCGTTTTTGGAGAAAATATATGTCCTTCGATGCCGGCTGACCGAATGCCTCTCATATCACTGCCGGGAATAGCACCACGGCCACTCCAAATGCCTTAATTCGCTCCCCAGCCGGCGCGTGATGCACCCGCAATACCGCGAATCGATCAAATGATGGCACAATCCTCCACGCTGCCGCAAGAGCGGCCGCGGAAGGAGGCGTCCACACCATCGGGGGTGACAAGGGAGCGCGGCGCCCCGAGCAGGCAATATCCTTGTTCGACGGCAGCGGCGCGGTTGCATCGACCGACTGCTGACAAAAAGGCCGAATGTGAAACCGAGACACGACCCGGCGGAAGGGACGCACAGCCCGCAAAGCCGCGCCCGCCGCCTGCCCGCACATCACCGCAAATGGCACGCGACCTGGTGGTCCGGCGCGATCTCCCGCAGGGCGGGGGACTCGACCCGGCAGCGCTCCTCGGCATAGGGGCAGCGCGTGTGGAAATGGCAGCCCGAAGGCGGGTTGACCGGGCTCGGCACATCGCCCTGCAGCACCATCTTCTTCCGCCGCAGGCGCGGGTCCGGGATCGGCACCGCAGACAGCAGCGCCTCGGTATAGGGATGCTGCGGATCGGTGAACAGCGTGCGCTTGTCGGTGTATTCGACGATGCGCCCCAGATACATCACGGCGATGCGGTGGCTGATATGCTCGACGACCGCCAGATCGTGGGCGACGAACAGATAGGAAAGCCGGAACTCCTGCTGCAGGTCCATCAGCAGGTTGATGACCTGCGCCTGGATGGAGACGTCGAGTGCGGAGACCGGCTCGTCGCCGATGATCAGCTTGGGGTTGAGCGCCAGCGCGCGGGCAATGCCGATGCGCTGGCGCTGGCCGCCGGAGAACTCGTGCGGAAAGCTGTTCATCTGGGCGCGGCTGAGCCCCACCCGCTCGAACAGCGCCGCCACCCAGTCCCGACGCTCGGCGGCCGTGCCCAGATCGTGGACGCGCAGCAATTCGCCCACAATGTCACCGGCGGACATGCGCGGATTCAACGACGAATACGGATCCTGGAAGATGATCTGCATCTCGCGGCGCACCGGGCGCATGTCCGACTTGCCGAGATGCGTGACATCGCGGCCACCGAGCCGGATTGTGCCGGCTGTCGGGTCTATCAGGCGGAGCACGGTGCGCCCGACGGTGGACTTGCCGCAACCGGATTCCCCGACCAGGCCGAGCGTCTCGCCCTCTCCGATATGGAAGCTGACGCCATCGACCGCATAGACCATGCCGGCAGTGCGCGAAAGCAGCCCCTTCTTGATCGGGAAGTGCTTCTTCAGGCCCTCGACCTCCAGCACGGGAGTCTGGGCGCCGTTCCCGGAGGCGGCGCTCACGAGCCTGCTCCAAACAAGCGCTCGGAGTGCCAGCAGGCGGCCCAGTGGCCGGGCTGCTTCTCCTGGTATGGCGGATATTCGGCGCGGCAGCGGTCGTCGGCGAAGCGGCAGCGGGGCGCGAAGGCGCAGCCGGGCGGCAGGTTGTTCAGCGGCGGCACGATGCCGGGTATCTCCTCAAGGCGCTCGGTTGCGTCGGGGTCCGCACCGCTCATGATGGCGAGGCGCGGCACCGACGCCATCAGGCCGTGCGTGTAAGGGTGCATCGGATTGGCGAACAGCGGCACCACATCCGCCTCCTCCACCTTCCGGCCGGCATACATGACGATGATGCGCTGCGTCGTCTCCGCAACCACGCCGAGGTCGTGGGTAATCAGGATGACGGCGGTGCCGAGTTCCTTCTGCAGGCGGACGATAAGGTCCAGGATCTGCGCCTGGATGGTCACATCCAGCGCTGTGGTCGGCTCATCCGCGATCAGCACCTTGGGGTTGCAGGCAAGCGCCATGGCGATCATCGCCCGCTGGCGCATCCCGCCGGAAAGCTGGTGCGGATACTCCCCGGCGCGCTGGGCCGGCTCGGGGATGCGCATCATGTCCAGCATCTCCACCGACCGCGACAGCGCCTCCGACCGGCTCATGTTCCGGTGCAGGACCAGCGCCTCGGCGATCTGGTAGCCGATGGTCAGCACCGGGTTGAGAGAGGTCATCGGCTCCTGGAAGATCATCGAGATCTCATTGCCGCGCACCAGCCGCATCTCCGCCGGGTCGAGATCGAGCAGATTCCGCCCGTCGAGCCGCACCTGCCCGCCGATGATGCGGCCCGGCGGGTCCGGCACGAGGCGCATGACGGAGAGCGCGGTGATGCTCTTGCCGCAGCCGGACTCGCCCACGATCCCGAGCGTTTCCCCCTTGCGCAGCTCGAAGGAAACGCCGTCCACGGCCTTCACGATGCCCTGGCGCGTGTAGAACCAGGTCTGGAGGTCCCGGACATCGAGGGCGGTTTCGGCAGGCGCGGCAGCCGGAACGGCCCCCCCTGCGCTGGCGGACGCTGTGTCGGAGTTCATGTTTCGCCCCCCCATTTGCGCGCTCAACTCCGCTGCCGCGGATCGAGGACGTCGCGGACCGCATCGCCGAAGAGATTGGTGCCGAACACGGCGAGGCTGATCGCCAGACCCGGGAAAATCACCAGCCAGGGCGCAACGCGGACATACTCCGCCGCCGATTCGGAAAGCATCCGGCCCCAGGAGGGATGCGGCTCCGGCACACCCAGGCCGAGGAACGAAAGCGACGCCTCGACCAGGATCGCCGAGCCGAGCTGCGCCGTGAACAGCACGATCAGCGGCGCCAGCGTATTCGGCAGCACATGGCGCATGGCCACCCGCAACTCGCTCATGCCCGCCGCCCGGGCCGCCTCCACAAAGGGCATCTCCCTGAGCGACAGCGTGCTCGACCGCACCACGCGCGCAACATTGGGCACAAGCGGTATCGATATGGCGATGATCGTGTTCTCCAGCGACGGGCCGAGCGACGCCGCCATGACCAGGGCCAGCACCAGCAAGGGCAGCGCCTGCATGATGTCGATCAGCCGCTGCATCAGCAGGTCGAACCAGCCCAGCAGATAGCCCGACATAAGCCCGATCACGATGCCGATCGCCCCGCCGAGAAGGATGGAGGCGACGCCGACGGCCAGCGAGATCCGTGCGCCGTGAATGATGCGGCTCAGCATGTCGCGGCCCATCATGTCAGCGCCCATGAGGAACACGCCGTCCGGCGCCTTGAGAGAGTCCGGCGCGGAGGTATGCAGCGGGTCGTGCGGGGCCAGGACATCGGCAAACAGCGCCGCCAGCACGAAGACAAGCACGATCACCGCGCCGACTGCGCCCAGCGGATGCTGGCGCATATAGAACAGCAGCCGGCTCCAGTGGCCGGAAACATGCGCGCCGGCGCGCGTCAGTTCCGCTTGATGGTCGATCTCAGCCATCGCTTCGCTCTCCATGCGGCGGGCCGGCTTGTCGGTCAGTCCGCATATTTGATCCTCGGATCGAGCACTGCATAAAGCATGTCCACCAGGAAATTGATGAGCACGGTCACCAGCGCAATCAGCATCACCAGGTTCTGCACGATCGGATAATCGCGCATCAGGATCGCCTCGACGAGAAAATGGGCGACGCCGGGAATGTTGAACACCGTCTCCGTGATGATAAGCCCGCCGATCAGAAACGCGGCCTCAATGCCGATGATCGTCGTGACGGGCAGCACGGCATTCTTGAGCGCATGGTGATAGTTGACCGAATTCTCGGTCGCCCCCTTGGAACGCGCCGTGCGGATATAGTCCTGGCGCATCACCTCCAGCATGGAGGAACGCGTCAGCCGCATGATGAGAGCAGACGACCGGAAGCCCACGGCGGCGGCCGGAATGCTGTACAGCACCAATTCGTCCCAGAGATTGTCCGGCGGGTCCGTATAGATCGGGATCGAGCCGGCATATTGGACAAACGCCATCAGAATGAGCAGGGCCAGCCAGAAAGACGGCAGGGACAGGCCGCTCAGCGAGATGCAGCGCAGGACATAGTCCATGGTCGAGTTCTGCCGAACGGCGCTGATGACGCCCAGGGGCAGCCCGAACAGGACCGAAAAGAACAGGGAGAGCGCCGCGAGCTTGGCGGTAATCGGTATCCGCGGCTGCAGCTCATCCACCACGGGCATTTCGGATACATAGGAAAAGCCCAGATCCCAGATAATCAGCCCCCGGATCCACTCCAGATACTGGACCGGAATCGGCTGGTCGAGACCCAGTTCCTTCTCGATATTGGCCTTCTCCGCCGGGTCCACGAACCCCGCGGAGTCGAACATGATGTCCACGATATTGCCGGGCATCAGCCGAAGCAGAACGAAGATGATGATCGACATCCCGATCAGGGTCAGGATCATCAACAGAAATCGTTTGACCAGATAGGAGCTCAAGTCTAGCCCCCCTTCCCTCTGCTCGTCTTGTCGGAACCGGAGCAAGGAAACCGGGGCGCCTTAACAGACGCCCCGGTCCGCTGCATGACTATGGACCCCGACTACTTGTCGAGCCAGACGTCTTCCAGGCGCCAGTTGTTGTAGAGGCTGTTCACATGCGTGACGAAGCCCTTGACATGAGGCTGCCAGCAATTGGCCGCCTTGCCGTGGAAGATGATCGGCCTGGCCGCATCTTCCTGGAGCTTCTTGTCGATCTCCCAGACGAGCTTCTTGCGCTCTTCCTGGTCGGTCATCATCGACTGCTGCTCGAACAGCGCTTCCATCTCCGGCTTGCAATATCCGGTGTAATTGCGCTGGGACCCGCAGGAGTAGTTCTCATACAGGTTGGCGTCCGGATCGTCCACGCCCACGCCGGTCAGGTTGAGGCCTACCATGTAGTCCTTGCGCGCCACCTTGGCATGCCAGTTGCTCGTCTCGACCGTGTCGAGCTCGGCATCAATGTAGATATGCTTCAGATGGTCGATCAGGATGACGGCCGGATCGCGGTAGACGGCGATATTCCGGGTCGAGACCTTGACGCTGAGACGGTTGTCCGGTCCGTAGCCGAGGCCTTCCATGATCTTGCGCGCCTCTGCCCGGTTGGCCTCCACATCGGGATTGTAACCGGCCACCGTTTTCAGGAAGTCGGCAGGCATGCCCCAGACGCCTGACTCCGGCGGCATCATCGCCCCGCCCTGCAGAAACTCTCCGTGGCCCAGGATATCGATGAAGGCCTGGCGGTCGATCGTGAGGACCATGGCCTTGCGGATATCCGGATTGTCGAAGGGCGGGTTGTCCTGATTGACGATCAGATTGGTGCTGACATTGGTCGTGACCAGCTCGCACACGGCATCCGGCGCCTGGGACTTGACGTCCTTGAGCAGCGGAATCGTCACATCGACATTGAAGGTCTGGTCGAATTCGCCGGCGACGAAAGCCAGCACGCGGGTCGAACGGCTCTTGATGATCGTCCACTCATGGCCGTCGAGATGCGGTTTGCCCTCTTTCCAGTAGTTGTCGTTCTTCGTGAACTTGACATGCTCGTTCTGCTTCAGGCTCACGAATTTGAACGGGCCGGTGCCGATCGGCGCCGTGCGCATCTTCTTCGGCGGCACATGGCAGGGATAGACAGGCGAATAGCCCGATGCGAGCAGCGCGATAAAGGCCGGCTGGCGGCGCTTCAGGTGGAAAGTCGCCTCGAAGTCGCCATTCGTCGTGACTTCTGCGAGATTCTTGTACCAGGATTTGCGCGGATTCTTGCGCAGCTTCGCCTTGCCCTTGCCGAGCACGAGATTCCAGGTGCACTGGACATCCGCGGAGGTGAAGGGCTTGCCGTCATGCCACTGCACGCCCTCGCGCAGCTTGAAGGTCAGCTCGGTGCCGTCATCGTTCCAGCTCCAGCTCTCGGCCAGGTCAGGCACAATGGTCTCGAGGCTGTTCCGAGGCTCATCCTGCTTGTACATGATGAGATTGTTGAAAACGCCCATATAGGGCGAGACCGTCGAGTTGGTCGCTTCTTCATGGATCGAGCCGCTGGGCGGGGTGCCGCGGTGATAGAACTTCAGTATGCCCCCGTCCTTCTGCGCGAAAGCCGTGCCGGCGACACCCGCCAACATGGCAACGCCGATGCCGAGCGCGGCCGCCCGTGTTCGATAGCCCATGCCTTATCCTCCCGATTCGCTGGACGCAGGGAGGATTATGTCGCTTTCGCCCCGGCCTGCCAAGGCGTCGCCGGCCGGCTACTCCCCGACCGCGTCGAGGGCTTCCGTTTCCGTGCCGTGAATCTGGATGATCTTGTCGAAACCGGACAACCGGACGATTTCCAGAACCGTGTCGGGAAGCGTGCAGAGCGCGAAGGCGGCGTTGCGCTTCCAGAGGCCCTTGGCGACCACCAGAACCGCGCGCAAGCCCGCGCTGCTGATATAGGAAAGCTGAGACAGATTGAGGATCACCGCCCGGTCATCGTCCTGGATCGTCGCCCGCATCGTGCCTTCGAACTCCCGCGCCGTGGCGCTGTCGAGGCGCCCTTCCGGCGCCGCAATCAGGGCGCCGTCCCGCCGTTCCATCCTGACTTCCATGTCCCGATCTCCCGTTCCCGTTCGTGCGCTCTCGATGCAACGGCAACGCCGTTTCGTCAATCCGCCTGAAGCGGTCTCGCACCGAGTATCGCATCAACATGCAGCGCAGCGCGCGCGGCAACCTCGCGCACCGTGTCGGCGAGCGCATCGACGACCAGCTTGCCGCCCGACCGGCCGATAACCCCGGGCAGCGCGGGGCCGGCGGCCTCCCCGGCGCCGCCATCCGCGATCAGCCGGGCGATTCCCAGCAGGTTGCGCCAGAGCCGTACGGCCTCCGCCAGCTCGGCCGCCGCATCCTCCCCGATCAGCTCCAGGGCCCCGGCGGCCTCGAACACCGAGGCCAGGCCGCCGGCGAGAAGCGACGGGTGTTCGGCCGCATGACGCAATTGCAGGAAACCCGCCGCCGCCGCCGCATCCCGCAAGCCGTCGACCATCCGCTCGACCGCCCAGATGTCGCCGCCGGCGCCCCATGCCCGCCCGCGCATGGCGGAGAAGCCGGCGGCAAGCGCCGCTTCCGGGCGCGGCATGACAAGCACTGCCCGCCGCGCCGCCTCGAAACGCTCGCCCAGCCCGCCCTCGGACCAGACGACGCGCCCGCGCAGCAAGGCCGCCAGTTCCGGCGCCCCGGCGCGGCCATGAGGGTAGTCGGTGAAGGCCTGGAACGAGCAGGCGAGCGGCCCGGCACTGCCGGAACGCCGCGGGCGCATATCCACATGGTACAGGCCGCCCTCCGCGGTCTCCGCGGTGAGCGCCGCCACCAGCCGGCGGCAGAACCGCGCATAATAGGTGTTGGCCGCCAGCGGGCGGCGCCCGTCCGACTCGGCCCCATCGCACTCATGGATCAGCATCAGGTCGAGGTCGGAGTCCGGCAGCGTCTCGCGGCTGCCGAGCTCGCCGAACGCCAGCAAGGCCGCCCTGCCGCCCGGCACCCGCCCGTGCTCGGCGGCGAACGCCGCCTGCAAATGGGGCATCAGCGCGGCGATGCACACCTCTGCAATATCGGAAAGCGGCGGCCCTGCCTCGACAGGCCCAAGCCGCCCGCGCAGCATATGGGTGCCGATCTGGAACATCCGGTCGCCGGCCCAGCGCCGCACCGCGTCGAGCACATCCTGCAAGTCGGCGGCGCGGGCGACCGCCTCGCCAAGCTCCGCCGCCATTTCCGCGCGGCCGAACTCATGCGCGTAGAACACGCGCACCAGCCCCCGGCGGGCGGCCTCGGCGATCTCCGGCTCCAGTCCTTCCTCGTCGGGCAGGTCGAGATCGGTGAAGTCGCGGCTGAGCGCGCTCTCCAGAAGCAGCGGCCGGCGTGTGAGCCGGCGGGCCAGAAGCGGCGCCAGGCCGACGACATCCGTGACGATGCCAAGCAGCTCTGGCCGGGCGGCCAGCAGCGAAAACAGCCGGCGGTCGGCCCGGAGGCCTGCGAGAAAACCGTCGAAGCGCGACAGCGCCGCATCGGGGTCCGGCGAGGCGGCGAGCGCCGCCAGGATTCCGGGAAGCAGCCGCGCAAGCAGATCGCGCGCCTCGCTGCTGCGCAACACGGGCGCCTCGCCTGCGGTCCAGCGCTGCACCGTTGCGGCGGCCTGCCCGGGGTCGGCAAATCCCGCCTGCGCCAGCGCCGCCTGCATGGCCTCTTCCCCGCCCTGCACGGGAAACTCGGGCATGCCGGCGGCCGGCGCTTCGAGCCGGTCTGCGAACAACGCCCCGTAATGGCGCTCCACTGCCGCGATATGTCCGTTGAGCCGGTCTGCGAAGGCGTCGGGGGCGGGGAACGCCATGAACGCCGCGATGCCCGCCATCCCCGCCGCGCTGTCGGGCAGGCTGTGCGTCTGCCGGTCCTCCACCATTTGCAGCCGGTGCTCGAGGCTGCGCTCGAAGCCATAGGCCGCTCTCAGATCCGCCGCCGCCTCGGGATCGACATGCCCTTCCGATACCAGCGCCCCCAGCGCCTCCAGCGTGCCGCAGCCGCGCAGGCCGGCATTGCGGCCGCCCCAGACCAGTTGCTGCGCCTGCACGAAGAACTCGATCTCGCGAATGCCGCCCCGGCCGAGCTTGACATTATGGCCTTCCAGACTGCCCCCGCCGGCGCCGCGCGCCGCGTCGATCTGCTCCTTGATCGCGCGGATATCCTGCGCGGCGTCGAAATCGAGATGCCGGCGCCAGATGAAGGGCCGCAGCGCCTTCAGGAACGCCTCGCCGGTTTCGATATCGCCGGCGACCGGGCGGGCCTTGATCATCGCCGCCCGCTCCCAATTGCGCCCGGCCGTGCGGTAATAGCGCTCCGCGGACTGCACGGACACGGCCGGCGGGGTGGACCCCGGATCGGGGCGCAGCCGGAGGTCGGTGCGGAACACATAGCCGTGGCCCGTCTGCTGGCCCATGATGCGCACCAGCCCCTGCGCCAGGCGTGTGAACGCCCGCTGCACGCCGCGCCTGCCGGTATAGGGCGTGCGCTCCTGGTCGTAGAAGAGGATCAGGTCGATATCGCTTGAATAGTTGAGTTCCGAAGCGCCGAGCTTGCCCATGCCGAGCACGAACAGGCCGGCCCCGCGCTCCGGCTCGTCCGGGTCCGGCAATGTCAGTTCGCCCGCTTCGTGGAGGCCGCGCAGCAAGTGCCGGCAGGCGGCCCCCAGCGCCGCCCTCGCGAAATCGGAGAGCGCGCCCGTCACCTTCTCCAGCGGCCAGACGGCGGCAATGTCGGCGAGCGCGATGGCAAGCGCCGCCCGCCGCTTGGCCCGGCGGAGGCGGCGCATGATGGCTGCGGTCTCCTCCTCCGCGAAGCCGCTGCGGTCCGCCGCCTCGTCATAAGCCGCCGCATAGGCCGCCTCCGGCCCGGCCTCGACGGTCAGGCGGGCGAAGTGCGGGTCGGAAATCAGGCTGTGGCTGAGATAGGGGCTGTTGGCGAACACCGAGGTCAGAAGCCGGCCCGCCGCCGGGTCGTCCGGCGCCGCCAGCATGAAGGCGCCGAGCGCCTCATCTCCGGTTTCCGCCGCAGCCTCGCGCCAGCGCCGCCAGCAGGTCTCCGCAGCCTCGGCATCGCCGGCGACCGGCAGCCGCGCCCCGCTATCGATCCAGTCTCCAGCCAGACCCGCCATCCGGACCCTATCCACGATGTTGACGACCCGGCCTACAGGCTGCGTCTTTTTGTCCCGACGTCAAGCCTGCGCCGCCCGATTCACTCGGCCGCTCCCGCGCGGGTCTCCTCCAGAATCTGGTCCACGACAGCGCAGAGCGCCTCCCGATGGTCAACACCGTCCAGGCGGAGCAGGCTGTATCGCTCGATCTGGCGTTCGGCGGAGGAGCCGTTGCGCAGGATATCGGGAATCCGGCCAAGCTCTCCGCTGCAACCGAGCGCGCCGGCATCCTCCGCGACTTCCTCCAGCAGCGCCTCGATACTGTCCGCTATATCGATGCGCCCGCCGCGCTCCAGGTCGCCGATGAATGCAAGCGTGCCGTAACGCTGGGCGAGCCAGCAGTTCTCGGCGATGAGTTCCGTCAGCGGCTCGGAAGGCAGCCCCTCGGCCGCGTCCAGCCGCAGCAGGCGGCGGAGGATTGCGGCATAAAACGCCGCCAGGGCGATCGAGTCGTCCATTCGCGGGCAGATGTCGCAGCTCCGCAGTTCGATTGTCGGATAGGCGTGTGACGGGCGGATGTCCGCCCATAGCTGGCTGCTGTCCTCGACGGTTCCCACACGCTGATATTCGGCCACCAGCCGGTCGAATTCAGCCTGCGAGCTGTAGGGGCGCGGAAGGCCGGAGCGCGGCAGCGCCCCGATGATAATCGGCCTGTAGGACCGGAAGCCGGTATTGTTGCCGGCGTTGAACGGCGAGGAAGCCGACAGCGCAATGAACAGCGGCAAATGGCGGCGCATCGCCGTCATCACCCGAATGCGCGAGTCCGGGTCGCCGAAACCCGCATGGATGTGCATACCGCCGACCAGGAACCGCCGCACCACCTCCTGCATCGCGATCGCCGCCTGCTGGTAGCGCTCCTTCGGCGTCACCACCTGGTCGCGCCAGGCCGCAAACGGGTGTGTCGAGGCGGCCATCGCCCGGGCGCCATGGGCCTCGGCCGCTTCGACGACCAGTCTGCGCGTCTCGCCAAGCGCGATACGCAGCTCCGCTATCGACGCGCAAACCCGCGTATTGGTCTCGACCTGGGACCGCAGAAGCTCCGGCACCACCTTGTGCGGGCCGCTTTCCCTCTGGCAGCGCTCCATGATCGCGGGGTCGGGTTCCGCAATGATGTCCCGCGTGTCGGGATCGACCAGAAAGAACTCCTCCTCGATACCGAATGTGAACGTCAGATTGGGGTGTTCCGACATCGAACTCTCCGTGCTTTCCCGGCCCGTCGCGGGGTCCGCCGTCCAACATTACAGCAATGAACTACGGCGGACACAGGCTTCAGGCCGGGGGACCGGCCCGCACCGGCGCGCCCAACGAAAACGGCTGAGGCTCACTTGCGGCGCCGGGGCAGCGCCGGTTCGGTTTGCAGGGTGAGACAGATGCGCCGGAGGTCCTGCCAGTCCTCTTCGGTCATGGCGGGCCCGACGGCGCGGGTCCCGGCGGCGCGGATATGCGCCAGCCGTTCCGCGGAGGCCGGGTGGGTGGAGAGAATGCGGATGAGCGGGCCGTCCTGTTCCTTTTCCGCCAAGCGGGCGAAGAATGCCGCCAGTCCGCGTGAGTCGATGCCCGCGGCCTCCAGCCGCGCCAGCGCAAACCTGTCCGCCGCGCGCTCGGCTTCCCGCGTATAGCCGCTGTTGAGCAGCCATTCGGCCAGTCCACCGGTCAGCGTGCCGCCGGTCAGGTCGCCGAGCAGCACGCCGACCAGCAGGGAAAACCCGAAAGAGCGGTAGAGGCCGCGGGTCGGGTCGTCATGCGCGATATGGCCGTGCTCATGGGCGAGGACGCCCGCTATTTCTTCCGCGCTCTGCGCCTCGCGGATCAGCCCCCCGGTCAGGACCGTGATGCCGCCGGGCAGCGCGAAGGCGTTGACCAGGGGAGAGTCGATGACGATTGCCCGCGCCGCTGCAAGCGCCGGCTGGCCGGCCGCAATACGGCCATTGAGGCGCTTCAGCGCCGCCAGGCCGTCTGCCTGCGAACAATAGCGCCCGTCCGCATCGGCGGACGGACCGGGCAGCAGCGCCGCCAACTGGGTGAGGACCTCCCGGCCGATACGATATTTGACGGCGTCCGGGGTTGCGGCTGCGAACTGCGTCGCCAGCAGCGGGACAACCACGAACACAAGGCCGGCAAGCGACGCCGCCGCCAGCGCCGCCCAGAGCGCCGTTCTGGCGACCGCTCTTCGGGAGATCTTCTGCCGGCTTCCGAGATGCGGCGCCGTCTTGCCGAGGGCCTCGACAATCCCTGAATCGTTCACGACCAGCCGGGCCATGGCGCCGGCGAGGCCCAGCCGCACCGGTTCGCCCCGGCGCAGCCCTTCCACCAGCCGGATGCTCTCGCCCGGCCACGAGGCCAGGAACGGCCCCGCTTCGTCGAAGATCGCGATGCCCGTCGCCGCGACCTCGACCTCGACGAGCCGCACGCGCGCTGTCAGGCCGTCATAATAGCGCGCCGGGTAACGGGCCAACCGCTAGAACCCGCCGACATCGAGCGCCTCCGCCGCGCCCTCGCCATAGGCCGGCATGGATGCGGCGGACTGGACGACCTCCTCCAGCGGCCCGGTGTTCGAGATTCCCAGCGTCTCGCAGGCTTGTTGCAGCAGCGGTATGTCAAGGAAGAGAATTTTGACGATACCCCAAAATGCCAGCAGCAGAAGAGCGGGAATCAACCCGGCGACAATGCTGGACGGCGGCCCCGGCCCAGCATCTGCCCCGCCGAGCACGGCCGCAATCAGGAAATAGAGGAGGACGAGCACGGCGGCAAAACCGGCAATCACGGCCAGGAAAACCGCAATGCGACCGAAAACAACATGTGTCCGGACCGATGACTCGAATTGTGCGCCGCCAATCGACAGACAGCTCATCATATGCCGGAATTCAACAATTCGATACCATGTCCAGACAATCGGAACGAGTAGCAGAAACCACAGGGGCCAGAGCACCATGACGGATTGCATGACAACGAACACCCAGGCTATTTCTCCTTGTCCCAGAAAAAACAATATGCTGCCGATGATGTTCCAATTCACCGCGACGAAAAGAACGATCACTGCGATTTGCAGCAGCGCCACTGCCAGCCACCGGCGAAACAGCCAGACAGCGCTCGGGGTCAGGGATATCCCTGCAGCGCCGAAACGGGCATTGCGGCCGAAATAGCCGAGCGTCGCAACCCGCAGCCACGGATAGGCAAGCCCCAATGTTGCGGCAGTCAGCAGGCCGTATCCGAATGCGATGGCGGCGTAGCGCAGCGATGACCCGCCGAGGCCGAACCGCACGCCGCGCCATGCGGTGCGCGTCAGCCGGTAGCGCCGCATACGGTGGATAGCGACCTGAATCAGGAAAAACAGGACGAGATAATACACCACTTCCAGCGCCGGAAGCGCGTAGCTCGGCCCGCCAAACAGCAGGAATTGCAGCCCGGTATAGATGGCAAACACCGGCAGCAGCACCGCCACGGCAATGAGGAAACCGATGAACAACTCGCCGCCGGTGCCGAGATATTCCAGCGCATCGTCCAGAACGGCGGTATGGCGCCAGACAAAACGCCGGACATGCGTTCTGCCCCAGAACCGGTAGATGCCGAGGGTCAGAACGGAAAAGAGCAGGTTGCGGAGCAGGATTTTCGCCAGGGCGCCGCGTGCGCCGTCGAACCGCGCCGCGCCTTCCGCGCCCGTGCCGGACAGCGTCGCAGGCCTGGACATATCGGTCGTCATGGTCTCTGTCCCGAGGTCATGGGCGTCCCGGAATGACTGTAGCAGAGACCGCCGCCGCCCCGTAAGGTTGGGCAGGGCCGCGGCGGGCAACGGATCGGGAGGGCAAGGCACAGATGGGCGCAGTCGCAGCCGGCGGCAAGAGCTTCTACGGCGCGAGGCTCGGCCTGCTGGCAAGGAACACGCGCTTTCCCCGGCTGCGCGGCGATCCGGCCAATGCGCGGAGCTTCGACTTCACCGTGCGGTATGCGGTGCTGGACCGGGCGGACCGCGCCGAAGCGCTCGCAGCCGCACAGCGCCTGCTGGATGAAGGCGCGGAGGGCATAGCGCTGGCTTTCAATGCCGGGTTCGACCTGGCGGATGCGCTCGACGCGCCCTTCGCCGGCGCGCTGGACGCCGACCGGCGCCTCATCCGGGCCATGCTGCCGCCCGGTGCAGAACTCGGCGTGCTGGCGTTTCCGGGCAATGGCGGGGACATCCCTGTCGCGGGGTATCTTGCCGAGGCCGTGGCGGAAGACGCCGACCGTCTGGAGGTCGAGCGCGCGTGCGCCGATCTTGTCGGGGCCGCGCGGCGGGCCGCGGCCGAGCGCCCCGCCATCGCCGCCTGGCTGTTGCACGAGCCGGAAATGGGCCCCTTCGCGTCCGAGCTCCGCGCCGCCGCCGGCCTGCCTGTCTATGACCGCGTGCGGTTTCTGGCCCGCTTCCATGCCGGGCTCTCGCCCAGGGTGTTTCCGAGATGACAATAGCGGTCGGCGGAGCGCCCGTCGGCGGTGCCGCGGTCGGCATCCTGATGCTGGATGCGCGCTTTCCGCGCGTGCCGGGAGATATGGGCAATGCCGACAGCTGGCCGTTTCCGGTGCTCTACGAAGTGGTGCGGGACGCCACGCCGGATCGGGTCGTCCGCCGGCGCGCCGAGGGCCTGGACGGCGCCTTTCTCGATGCGGCCCGCCGGCTGGTGGACCGGGGCGCGGGCGTGCTCACGACGGTTTGCGGGTTTCTCTCGCTGTTTCAGTCCGAGCTCGCCGCCCATGCCGGCGTGCCGGTCGCCTCATCGACCCTGATGCAGGTGCCGGCGCTCGACCTGATGCTGCCGCCCGGCCGGCGGACGGGCGTCATCACGGTCAGCCGGGAAAGCCTGTCGCCCGACCATTTCACATCCGTGGGCGCGCCCGCCGACACGCCGGTCGAGGGCGTCGAGGGCGGAAGGGAGCTTACCCGCGTGCTGCTCGACAACGGGCCGTGGCTCGACATGGCGGCCGCCGAAGCCGATGTCGCCGCCGCCGCCCGCCGGCTTGCCGCGCGCTGCCCGGAGGTCGGCGCCATCGTGCTCGAATGCGCCAATATGGCCCCCTACGCCGCGGCCGTGCGCCGCGAAACGGCGCTGCCGGTTCACGACATCTACAGCTTCGTCTGCTGGGTCCATTCCGGCTTCGCGGACAGCCGCTGACAGGGGCGCGAGAAGCCGCCCGCCGCCCCTGGATTCTCTGGCCCCGTCTCGAACTCCTCTGTTTCCGCCCCGGGCTCCGCAGTGCCGTCCCGCACTCCGCAGTGCCGCCCCTCACTCCGCAATGTCGCCCCGGACGCCCCTACTGTCGCCCCGGCCTTGAGCCGGGGCCCAGCCTCCGATCCTTCCGCAGGGCCGAGACGGCGGAGGCTGGGGCCCAGCCTCCGATCCTTCCGCAGGGCCGAGACGGCGGAGGCTGGACCCCGGCTCTGCGCTCTGCTCCGGCCGAGGTGACAGGAAGGCGGCGCTGGAAGGGCGCAATACGGGGGCATGCCCCGACAGGCCTGCGGCCCCTGCCGCTATTCCTGACTGAGGCACGACTTCCGGTCCGGTTTGATTTCCTGCGCCGCGCGCCTATCTTGCCGCGCTCATTCCGACAAGAGAGGAACTCAGCCCGTGTCCAGCAACCGCAGCCTGCGCCCGGAGACGATTGTCCTGCACGCAGGCCACCGGGGCGACCCCAGCACCGGTTCGGTCGCCGTCCCGATCCATCAGACCACGTCCTTCCAGTTCCGCGATACCGAGCATGCTGCGAATCTGTTCGCGCTCCAGGAGCTCGGCAATATCTATACGCGGATCATGAATCCGACCCAGGCCGTGTTCGAGGAGCGAATGGCGGCGCTGGAAGGCGGTGCGGCGGCGCTGGCGCTGGCCTCCGGCCAGGCGGCGACGGCGTTCTCGATCCAGAATGTCGCCCATGCCGGCGACAATGTGGTGAGCGCCACAGACCTGTATGGCGGCACCTGGAACCTGTTCGCCAATACGCTGAAGGACCAGGGCATTGAGGTGCGGTTCGTCGATCCGGCCGATCCGGAGAACTTCCGCCGCGCCATCGACGACAAGACCCGCGCCTTCTATGCCGAGACGCTGCCGAACCCGAAGCTCTGCGTGTTCCCCATCCGGGAGGTCGCCGCTATCGGCCGCGAATACGGCATCCCGCTCATCATGGACAACACTGCCGCGCCGCTGATCTGCCGGCCCTTCGACCACGGGGCGGCGGTCGTCATGTATTCGACGACGAAATATATCGGCGGCCACGGCACCTCCATCGGCGGCCTGCTGATCGACGGCGGTAATTTCGACTGGGAGGCCTATCCCGAACGCCAGCCCTATCTCAACCAGCCGGACCCGAGCTATCACGGGGCGGTGTGGGCCGAGGCCGTCAAGCCGTTGGGCCCGATCGCCTATATCCTCAAGGCCCGGACCACCCTGCTGCGCGACCTCGGCTCGGCGACGACGCCGATGAACGCCTTTCTGTTCCTGCAGGGGCTGGAGACGCTGCCGCTGCGCATGGAGCGGCACAACAGCAATGCCGCCGCCGTTGCGGACTATCTGAACGGCCACGCCAAGGTCGCCAGGACGATCTATCCGGGGCTGATGGACGGGGAGGCCCGGCGCCGGGCCGATGTCTGCCTGAACGGCGGCTACGGCGCGTTGGTCGGCTTCGAACTCAAGGGCGGCAAGGAAGCCGGGCGGGCGTTCATCGACGCGCTGCAGCTTCTCTTCCATGTGGCCAATATCGGCGACGCCCGCAGCCTCGCCATCCACCCGGCATCAACCACGCACTCGCAGCTTTCGGAGGAGGAGCAGGCGGCCACCGGCGTCACGCCCGGATATGTCCGCCTGTCCATCGGGCTGGAGCATATCGACGACATCCTCGCCGACCTCGATCAGGCGCTGGCCGCAACAGGCTGACACGGCCAACAACAGGGGGCCGCGCCGCCGGCCCCCTCCCTGGAGCGCAGCATCGCTTCGCAGCGCCCTGTCCCGACGCAACCACCGGCCCGGCCCTGCGCCTCATCGAGACCCGACCCGGCCCGCTCTGCCGGACCGCAACAGCCCGCTTCATATTCCGGCGCCAGAGGCGCCGAAAGCAGGCAGTGTCTCAGTTCAACATGCGGGCTCGTTACCGCGTTCATCCGTCACCCCCGGAGGCGGGGGTCAGGCGCTGTCTTGTGTCCGGCCTCTGTGTGCGGCCTTGAGAGCGCCGCGGGCCTGTATGGCGATACGCAGACCGGGTCCATATCGGGGGTACGTGCCTGGAAACACTCGCGTAAGCCCTGGTTTTCCCGATCTCGCCTCATTGACCCTCTGCCCTTACCCCTTGCTTCGGCCTGTGTGCATTCGGTGTCTGCCCCGCTCCGGGGACAGCCGGGTGCGCCGCCCGCTTGCACGGCTGCGGGAGCCCGGTAGGTGTCCTTGTTGACCGCCAGCGCCCAGAGGATGCGCGCCATGCGGTTGGCCAGCGCGACCGCAACCAGCTTCCTCGGCTTGTGCGCCAGCATCCGCGCAAGCCACGGATCGGGCGCAACGCCGCGGTGCAGCGTGCTCCGGATCACCGACATGGCTCCGACCACCAGAAGCCGCCTGGGATCCCGCTGCCCCATCTTCGAGATCTTGCCAAGCCGGGGCTTGCCCCCGGTCCTGTGCTGGCGCGGCGCAAGACCCAGCCAGGCCGAAAAATCCCGACCACGGCGGAAACCCGAAAGCGGCGGCGCAAGCGCCTGCAAGGCCAGGGCCGTCACCGGACCCACGCCCGGCACACTCATCGCATGGCGGGCCTCCTCATCCTCACGCGCCGCTGCGCGCAATGCCCGCTCCTGCTCCGCAATCTTCCGGTCCAACTCCGCAATCTGCTCCAGAAGCAGCGCCCCAAGCGCACGCACGCGCTCCGGAAGGCCCGACCCGGCCTCCGAAAGCGCAGACGCAAGACGGCGCACATGCGCGGACCCTGCGGCGCGACAAGCCCAAACTCCGCAAGATGGCCGCGAAGCGCATTCAGCAGCTGCGTGCGCTGGCGCACCAGCAGGTCCCGAACACCGTGCTGCATCATCCCGGCCTGCTGCTCCTCCGTCTTCACCGCTACAAAGCGCATCGTCGGGGGCTACGCCGCCTCGCAGATCGCCTCCGCATCCGCCATGGCGTTCTTCTGGCGCTTCACATAGGGCTTGACATAAACCGGCGGGATCAGACGAACCTCGTGACCCAGCTTGCCAATGTCACGGCCCCAGTCATGCGCGCTCCCGCACGCCTCCAGCGCGACAACGCACGCAAGATACGACGCCAGAAACGGCAGAACCTTCCCTCGCACCAGCTTGCGACGGAATGCAACCGACCCGTCCGCTCGCGCGCCATGAAGCTGAAAACTGTTCTTCGCAAGGTCGATCCCGATCATGCTCACTTCACTCATGTGGATGTCTCCTTCCTGTAGAGGTCTACGACACCGCTACCTTGGCACAAGGCGATGCCGGCGGAAGGAGGCGTCCACACCATTGGGGGTGTCGGATGAACGCCGCAACGAGCCTAACCCGGATTTCTCACAGGCTGCATTTGTGTAGTGAGTTGGGGGTTTGTCTGGCATAGCGGTGTTGTCTGTGTTGGGGCGCGCAGGGGGGGTGCTTGCGCTGTTGGCGCGGTGTGATTTGGGGTCTTGTGTCTGTGTTGTTGTCGGGCGGGTTCGGTTGGTCCCCTTGCTCTGGGGTCAGGTGGATAATCGCTGGTGTGCGAGGGTGAAGACGTCGGCGTGGGGGCAGGCGGCGGCCATGGCGAAGCGGATGCGGCGTGTACTGAGGCGCATCTGTGCGCCGATCTTGAGGAGCTTGAGGCGTATGGAGCGGCATGTGGCTTTGGCGAGGCGGGTTCCGGCGAGGGCGATGCGTCTGAGTGCCGAGAGCAGCACATAGGCCATGGAGGCGAACCAGAGGCGGAGTTGGTTGGCGCGCATGGTGTGGGCCGAGCTGCGGTCGGCGAAGAGGTCGAGCTGGCATTCCTTGATACGGTTCTCCATGTCGCCGCGCGCGCAGTAGAGTTTTTCGTAGAGGGTCCGCCGGTCGATGGTGGTCGGGTTCAGCGAGGTGACGAGGAAGCGCGGGTTGACGCCAGCCACTCGGCTTTGCCGACGACACGGCGCTGGCGCGACCAACTGTTCAGGGTGCGATAGCGGAACTCGGTGAACAGGCGGGCCGGCTGGCCGCTCTTGCGCCAGCGCGCCCCGGCCCGCTCCAGGGCCGGGTGCAGGCGGGCCGTCAGGCGCGCGTTGCGTGCCAGACCGAAGACATAATCGACGCCATTGTCCTCGCACCACGCCATCAGGGCCTCGCGGGCGAAGCCCGAATCTGCGCGCAGCACGATCTCCACTGCCGGCCAGCGGGCGCGGATCTGCCCGACAATACGCGCCACCTCCTCCAGCGCGCCGGCGCTGGCGTCACTATTCGCCCGCCGCAGCTTTGCCGCCAGGAGATGGTCGCCGCAGAAAATGTAGAGCGGCAGATAGCAGTAGCAATCGTAGTAACCGTGGAAGAACCGCCCCTCCTGACGCCCGTGCAGCGGGTCGTCAGTGGCGTCCAGATCAAGCACCAGACGCGCCGGCGCCTGCTCATGAGCGTCGAGAAACTGATCGACGAACAACGCCTCAATCGCGCCGGCGTCGTGGCCGATGCGGCGATAGCGATGCGCGCCCTCGGGCGCGTGCTCCAGACGGTTCAGCGTCGATTTGCCGGCCAGCGGCGCACAGTTCCGACGACGCCCCTCAAGCCGGCCAAGCGCCACACCCAGCGCCGGATCGTGGCGCAACTCGTCGTGATCCAGCAGGTCCTCGTAGCCCAGCGCAATGGCAAACACGCGCTGGCCCACCAGGGTCGCAACATCGTGCACAACACGATCCGCAGTGCGGCCATCCGAAAAGCACGCCGCAAACCGGTCCACCAGACCGATCGCCCGGTCGGTCGCCCCCAGCAGCAACGCGCCGGTGTTCGACGTCAGCACACCACCGCCAAAATCAGCTACAACCTCGCGCCCTTTAAGGCGTGCAAAACGCATCGCTCCCAGACTACACTCTGCCGGCATCGGGGAACCCCTCTGCATATGATCAAGCCTTTGTCGCAAAAGAACTTTCTCATACGCAGAACCCCGATGCACTCAACATTGTGAGAAATCCGGGCTAAATGCTAAACTGAGACCCTACCGGAAAAACGGTCGTGTCTCAGTTTGCAGCGAAGGCCGGTGCCGCCGGGGAGTTACGGGGAGATCGGCGACCAGGCCGGGTCGGACGCGTCCGTTATCGTCTTGATATGCCGAGGGGCGCCTCCCGTGATGTTGACCTGCCACAAGCCCGGCGACAATCCCGTCCGCCGTTCCGCGGCGCTGTCCTTCTTGAAATAGGCCAGCACCCGCCCGTTCGGCGACCATGTCGGCCCTTCTGCATGGAAGGCGGTGTCCAGTATCCTCATGTCCTCGCCGTCGGGCCGCATGATGCCGATCTGGAATTGCCTGCCCTGGATTCGTGTAAAGGCGATGAAATCGCCGCGCGGAGACCAGACAGGGGTTGCGAATTTTTCCCTGCCGCGGCTGATCCGGCGCGGATCGGACCCGTCGGCGTTCATGACATAGAGCTGTTGCGAGCCGCTCCTCTTGGACTCGAAGACGATCTGCCGGGCGTCCGGACTGTATGACGCCGCGGCGTCGATGGCGCTGTTGGTCGTCAGGCGCTTGAGTTCGCGCGTGCCCAGATTCATCGAGAAGATGTCGGAATTGCCTTCCTCCTCCGTCATCGTCATCAGCACGCTGTCTCCGAGCGGCGAAAACCGCGGTGCATATTGCATGCCCCCGAAACGGCCCAGCGCTTCGCGCTGGCCCGTGTCGATATTCAGGATATGCACGCTTGGCGGCTGCCTCTCGCGGTCATAGGAGAGATAGACGATCTCCTGCTTCGTCGGCGAGAAGCGGGGCGTCAGCACCAGGTTTGCGCCGTCGGTGAGGTTCGTGGCGCGTTCCCCGTCCTGGTCCATCAGCACGAGCCGCTTCACCCGTCTGTCCGCCGGGCCTGTTTCGGAGACATAGACGATGCGGCTGTCGAAATAGCCCTCCTCGCCGGTGACCTGCTTGTAGATCGCGTCGGCGATCTTGTGGCCGAGGCGGCGCCAATATTCCGGCGGGGCCGTGTAGGTCACGCCGACGAGCTGCTCGCCGCTGAACACATCCCACAGCCGGAACAGGGCCTGCATCCGGCCATCCGCCGCCTGCGACGTCTTCCCGGCGACGAGCAGATGGGCGCCGATCAAGCGCCAACTGTCGAATTCCGGTCGGTCATCGGCTCCAGGGCGTGAGATGAACGCTTCCTCGGGAATAGCCCGGAAGAGGCCGGAGCCCGCGAGATCGTTCTTGATGACGTCCACGATTCCACCGCCGAAACGGGCCGAAGCGTCGTCGGCGCTCTCGAACGGCGCGACCGCTATCGGCACCGGGTCCGGGACGCCCTTGGTGATGTTGATGGTCACCGCCCCAGCCGGCAGGGCGGCGGCAAGCGGCAGGACGAAACCAAGTATCCGGAGAAACGGGATCAGCATTGGCGACGGCCTCCTCGTTCATTGCAGTTCGTGCGGATCGAATCGCAGCGTCAGCGACTCGAAATGCCTGATTTTGTCGGCAGGCACATCCAGTTGCTCGCAACTCGGATGGCGCAGCGCGCGCTCGGCCCTCTCCCGGGCGGCGCGGTAGCTGTGGCTGCTCTTGGCATCCACCGCCTCGACGGACCGGATGCGCCGGTCCGGGCCGAGCCGGACCTCGAGCACAACCACATGGCGCTCGGAAGGCGCAAGCCCGGGGATCGTCTGCCAGCAGCCGGAAAGCTGCTGGAACAGCCGGTGGATCTCGGACACGGTGAAGGTGGGTTCGGGGGCTTCCTCATGCGCGGCCTGCGCGTCGTCCGAGACGGCGCTGCGCAAGGTGTCGAGTTCATCCGGGCGGGCGGCCTGCCGCAGCGCCGCGAGCTCGTCCGGCGGCGTCTCCTCCACCGCCGGCGGCGCCGGCTCCGGAACCGGCGCGGGACGGGGCGGCTCCTCCGGCGGCGGCGGCGGGCGGGTGCGCGCCTGCTGCTGCGGCGCGCGCTGCGGCAGCGGCGGCGGCTTGTGTTCCGGAGCGGCCGGCAGCTCTTCGGGTTGCGGCTCCGGGGGAGGCGGCGGCGCGGCCGTTGGAGCTGCTTCCGGCTTCGGCGGCGGTTCGGGCATCGGCGGCTCGGGAGAGAGCGCGGCGACCTCCACCGGCTCTTCCGGCGGCGCTTCCGCCTCAACCGGCTCCGGAACCGGCGGTTCGGGTATCGGCGGTTCGGGAGGGAGTGCGGCAACCTCCACCGGCTCTTCCGGCAGCGCCTCCGCCTCGACGGGTTCGGGAACCGGCGCCGGCGGCTCGGGCGTCGAGACTTCCTTCGGCGGCAGCGGCGCCTTGGCTTCCGTGCGCTCGCTTACGATCAGGACTTCAACGGCGATCGGCATCTCCACCGGATCGGGCGGATCATGCAGCGCCGGAAGCCCGACCACGGCCAGCAGCAGCAGGCTGGCATGGGCGAGGGTGGAAAGGAGCAGGCCGAAATGCATCACTGCGAGGCGTCCCTTGTCGGGCAGTTTTGCTAGCAGCACGACCGTTCTGAAACCCCCAGCCTGCAGCTCACCCATCACCTCCATCACCCGTCCATAATGGATCGCACGATCGCCGCGAACATAGACGACAGGGCTATCCCGGCGCGCCTCCATGATCGCGGTCAGCTTCGCCACGAGTTGATCGAGGGGAACCTCGGTCTCCTGGATGTAAACAGTGCCCTCGACAATGCGGACAACTTCCTTGGCTTTGACGCTGACGACCAGCGGCTCCTCGCGGTCTGTGAGCTGCGCCGCCTCGGTCTCGGGCAGATCGATCGGCACGCCGACGGTGAGCAGGGGCGCTGTAATCATGAACACGACCAGCAGCACCAGCATGACATCGACCAAAGGCGTCACATTGATCTCGCTCATCGGTCGAAACCGGCGGCGGCCCCTGTCCGATCCTGCCATCGGCGCAACCATGTCAGCCGCCCTCCGAGAGCTCGCGCGAGGTGACTGTGACCACGTCCGCAACCAGCCCGTCGAGCCTTGCGCCGTAGCGGTTCATGTCGTTGGAGAGCTTGTTATAGGCGACCACCGCCGGGATCGCCGCGACCAGACCGAGCGCGGTTGCGAACAGCGCCTCGGCAATGCCCGGGGCGACGACGGCAAGATTTGTCTGCTTGGACGCCGCAATGGCGGCAAAGCTGTTCATGATGCCCCAGACCGTGCCGAACAGGCCGATGAACGGCGCCACCGAACCCACCGACGCCAGGAAGGTCATGTGCCGCTCGATGCGGTCCATCCAGCGGCCCGCCTCGACGGT